>JANRLZ010000344.1:0-22161 GCA_033762055.1 Saprospiraceae bacterium | reverse complement strand
TTTAACGGCTCCTAAGCCGTAGCGTTCGTAAAAATCGCTAAATTTGCGCAAGTGCGGGGGGAGCATAGATTATTATGTCGTCGAAAAACACAAAAATCCGGCTTTCCCCGCCGTTTTTCAAAAATGTCCAGTAGTGTGGTAGTAGATGGTATTATCCTCGATATGGACAATGATGCCGCGGTCGAAGCGGTCGTTTACGATACCGATGGCGACCAGGTGTACGACGCATTTTTGATTGATACCGACAACGACAATGCCCTCGACGCCGGTGCAGCACTACACCGCGATGGTACGATAGGTCAGCTGACGCCCTTAAACAAGGAAATTCCGACCCCGGATTTCGACGATTTCGCTACCCCGGAAATCAGACCTCGCAATATGCCGGCCGATCCGGGACCCGAAACTCCCTCGGCGATTCAGACCGATTACACCGAAACGGGTCCGGGCGCCAAAAGTCTGTATGATAATGTCGCTTCGACCCCCGAATCGGTGGTGGAAGACGATTACTATTATCAGGAACCGGAACCTTCGGGCGAAGATTTTTATGATGACGGCCTGAACAGCGATGACAACACAGCCTGGACATAGGCGTATTTTCAATCAATCAATCGTCCAACTGAATATGAATATACGATGCGGAAATACAGCATGCGCACACGAATTCAACGTCGGTAAGGAAACCATTCACGTGGAAACCAATACGGTGGCATGCCCCAAATGCGGGCAACGCAATCGGATACCGAAACCAAAACCGCGTCCGGTAGAACACGCCGCGGCACACGCCGCTTCCGGCGACCCGGCGCCGCCGCCCAACGATGCGGCCGTGATGGAATACGGCTGGATCATTGTACACGATGAAACCATGCCGCAACGCGCATACACCCTGAAGCGGGGCAAAAACATTATTGGCCGTAACAGCGAAACCACTCCGCCGGAGGTTAATTTGCGGATTGATACCGAAGACAAATACATGAGCCGCAAACACTGTGTCATTGACGTGGTGGAAGAAAACAACCAGATTGATTACATCCTCAACGACAGTTTGAGTACCAACGGTACCTTCCTGAACGGCAAGGCCCAACGCCTGAGCGCGCACGACGAAATTTACCTCAAAGACGCCGATTGTGTACAGATCGGTCGAACAAAAGTGATTTTGAAATCGGCCAAAGTGGCCGGTAGCAAGAAAAAAGCGGTGGAAAGTGTCACTCAAATGGCCTACACAAAAACCATTATTCAGAATTGACCACAATTTTCCACCATTACACACACGTACAAAACCCGATACTTTATGCAAATTTCCATTTCCCCCCCCCTCTATTTTTGGGAAACCGGCGGGCGCGAAAACAATGAAGATTATCTCTATCCGGCGCCGGAAGACCATGCAGCGACGGAAAACGACACCCTTTTTCTGGTCTGCGATGGTGTAGGCGGCGGCCAAAAGGGGGAAATTGCAAGCAGAATGGCTTGCGAACAAATCGTGAAATATTTTCAGTCCAAACCGACGGATGTTTCCACCGAATCCTACATCACCAGTGCGGTTGCCAAGGCACAGGAATATTTCAACGCGCACCAAACCCTGCACCCTGAATCAAGGGGAATGGCGACCACCCTTACGCTCTTGCACCTGCACGAGGCAGGCGCCACGGTGATGCACATGGGCGACAGCCGGGTGTATCATATCCGTGACGGGGAAATTCGTTTCAGAACCCGCGATCACAACCTGATCAACGATATGCTGGCCTCCGGCGCTATCAGTGAAGAAGAAGCCCGGAACCACCCCAAAAAGAACATAATAACAAGGGCCTTGCAGGCCGGATCGGATACGCCGGTGCGCCCCGAAGTGAGGTACATCACCGATGATATTGAACCCGGCGATTATTTTTTCCTTTGCTCCGACGGGGTACTGGAACAAATGTCGGATCGCGAGTTGTGTAGCATTTTATCAAAAAGCAGTTCGAACGAAGAAAAAATCGCCGAAATACAAACCGTTTCCGTACCCCATTCAAAAGACAATTGTACGGCCTATCTGATTCAGGTAAAATCGGTCAACGGCGCCATCAGTGCCCAGCATGCGGCTCTCTTGCATCCGCCTGTACCGGTCGCGCCGGCTCATCAACCGCCGGCGCCGGCGCCGAAAGACCATGCGCCACGCGCTTCCAATCGAGGGATGATGTTTGCCTTGCTGGGCATGGCTTTTGTTGCGGTGCTCCTGGCTGTTTATCTTTTCTGGCCGGCAGAAACAACCCTGCCTGAGCCTGCGATAAAGCCTAAGGACTCAACCGAAGAGCCAAAAACCACCCTTCCCAATTCAACCAGCCCGCATAGCAAAACCGAGACTGCGCCGCATTCGGGTGCTACAACGAAGCCCGCTGATCCTGCCAAATCAAACGGCGCGGGCACGGAGAAGTACGGTGATGAGGTAGAAAATACGAGCAAACAAATCGAAGAGGCCAGTGAAGGCATTAAAGACGGGGGCGCCGGAAGTCCCCTGAACCAATTAAAAGTAAGACCTGGCAGTATCAAAAAGAGCGAGAAGCCAAAGGAAAATCCCGAACAAATGGGCCCCAATCCTCCCGAACAACCTAAATCAGGTGGAGGTAAAGAACTCAAAAACACGGTTGACCCCAAAAAAAAGAACCTCCCCAAACTCGATTCAATATAACCCACCATTCTGCACCATACTATGCAAACGCAAAGCCATATTCTTCCGGCTGGAAAAACACTCGACAATGGCTCCTACACCATTGTCCGCCACCTCGGTTCAGGCGGTTTTGGTATCACCTACCTGGCTCAAAATCGCCTTGGACGGCACGTGGTCATCAAGGAAATGTACCTCTCGGGCCACTGTGTGCGCAACACCGATACCTACGCCATAACGCTTCAAAACCTGGAACCCGACTCCTACCAGCGTCACAAAGAGCGTTTCCGCAACGAAGGACTGGCGCTGCTCAAATTCAACCATCCGAATATCGTGCGGGTGGAAGAATTGTTTGAAGAAAACGGAACGCTCTATCTCGTCATGGAATACATTGACGGGAGTAACCTGGAGGAAATGAAGGAACGACGCGGTATCCCGTTTTCCCTGGATGAAAGTTTGCGCATTGGCCAGCAAATGGTGAGTGCGTTGAATGAAATTCACGGCCAGCAGGTGTATCACCGCGACGTAAAACCGGCAAATGTGATGATAGACCGCCACGGTACCGCCAAACTGATTGATTTCGGGATCAGCAAACAGGTGGATGAAAACATCACCATGACGCAAACCAAGGCGTTTTCAAAATACTACGCCGCTCCCGAACAACAGGCCGGCGCCAAGCCATCGGCCTTGTTCGATATCTATTCGCTCGGCGGAACCCTGTATTTTATGCTGACCGGCGAGCGCCCCAAAGACGTTTCCGAACGAGCCACCGACGAATTCCCCGCGCCGCATACGTTCAATCCTGACATCCCGATGCACATCAGCGAGGCCATTATGAAAGCGCTCTCGCTCAAGCCCGCCGAACGCTGGCAAAGCATCAGCGAATTCGGCGCTGCACTCAGCGGCGGCGCTGCTGCCGGCGGATTTGCCGCTTCCGACGATAAAACGCATGTGTACGAAAGCCAAAGCAGCAGCCGTGCCCAAACCAACGTGCCGCCCTCATACCAAACGCCGCCGCCTGCAGAGGAAAAAGAGCGCAAACGCGCCATCCCGTTCTGGCTGAAAAGTGTGCTGTATGGTGTTATTATTACCACCGGCGGTATCGGAGTCGGTGTTGTGGGCCTGCGCCTGGCCGGCGTGCCTATTTCGGAAAGCTATACGCCCGGACCTACGGTCAAAGCCGATACCACCCGAATGAAACGGGATAGCGCTTTGGTCGTGAAGAAGGAGGTGACGGAAGAACCGAAAAAACAGGAAACTACGCCTAAAGGCGAAACCCCCGCCGTCAAACAAAAGGATCCGGAACCAGTCGTCTATAACGACCCTCCCAAAAAACAAAAAACGACGCCGGCTCCGTCGCCCGGCAGTGGTTCAATTTATGAGTCGGCAAGCGGAACCAGACAACCTGCTTCAGGTAATTCCGGTGGCGGTTCGTCGGCAGACTTTTCCTCGCTTCTTGGTCAGTGGACGAGCCGCGACGCCAATAATTCGTACAACTGGAATTTTGGTGGAACAACAGCGGGCGGAAAATTTACCCTTAATATGACCCAGCGCCAGGACGGTAACATCACCGTTTATTTCAAAATAAGCGGTACCTGGCTGAATAACGGCAACAACACCATCTCGACCCGATACGGAAAAGTAAACTGTAATGTGGATGTTGATGGCGAACGATTCGACCTGCGCAACATGGATGACGCCGATCTGGAGCCCGAACAACGCGGCGAACTCAATGCACTCGTCCGTATCATGGATGCCCTCGAAGGACAATCGGTGAACTATACCGTACGCATCAATAGCCGCAGTTCGGTGTCGCTCACCGATGGCGCCGGAACGGTCAGCCGCCTTACCCGATAGTTTTTTACACTCAAATCCATACAATATGAAAAACAAATACTTGCTCCCGCTCTTCCTGCTGGCGTTTTCAACCCCGCTCATCAGCCAGGATTACTGGCAATTGTACTTCCAGCCCGAAGGCTCGGTACGCCACGAAGCGCTGCTGTACAAAACGTCCAATGCAAAATGGATCATGCGCGTTCGTTTCTACAGCGAAACCTGCGAATGTTACGATGTGGTGGAACAAAAAATGCGGCGCGAAACCACTTCCGCCGGTTTCCGCCTGGCCGGCTACGACCCGATTTCGGTGAAAACAGGCTACGAGCACGATTCCTATATCGCCGATAACCTGTATTTTGAAGAAGACGAAAACGGTGAAACCCAGGTAACCAACCGCGACGATGCGGGCGTGGAAACTGCCGTCACCGGTATTGTTAAAATTGAAACCAATACGGAACTCCAAAGATTGCTCGTCCGCTTCAAGTGGAACTGATATCCATCCATACTGTCCACCCACACCTTCTCTAACATGAAACACTTGTTTACCGCCTTCCTGCTTGTTCTGGCGCATAGCGCAATTGCCCAGGTTAATATCAGTTGCTATTACCGCGAATATTGCAAATGGAACGCCTACAAAGAAACCTTCGACCGTTGCGAAGGCTACGAGGAAAGCTCGCTGTTCAAGATTAACAAGGCCGAAACCATGTTTATGCACACCACCGAGAGCATTAAATCGGCCTATTATATCAACGAAAAGACCCAAAATTCGGATACCGGCGTCTGGCAACTGAATGTGGAAAGCGACGCCGGCAACAGTTACATTTATTTCCTCGATTTGGACAACAACGAGATTCGGGTTGCCGCCAATATTGACGATGAGTTGATAATGATCCGTTTCTACATCAAACGGGTATGGACTGAATAGCAGGGCGCTATTTCCGGATAAAATAAACGGCCAGTACGAGGAAGACAAATCCTACAAAGTGGTTCCATTTCAAGGCTTCGTTCTTGAAAAGGACAAGTGTGAACACCGTAAAAACAAGCAGCGTAATCACTTCCTGAATCACTTTCAACTCCAGCAACGTAAAAGGGCCGCCATTTTCCTGATACCCCATTTTGTTGGCCGGTACCATCAGGCAGTATTCCATAAACGCAATCAGCCAACTGGCAATGACCAGTCCGGCCAGTCCGGTTTTTTGAAAAAATTTCAGGTGCTGGAATTTTAAATGACCGTACCAGGCGAACGTCATAAAAACGTTGGACAACAACAGAAGTACAATGGTGTAAAAGCCTTTCATGGATGCAGAATTTATCACCCGCAAATATATCCGCTCCGGAAACGTTTGGAACACTTCCTAATTTTGCCACATTCCAAACCTACGTTTACCGTTCTATCCATGCAGCGTATTTTTTTGTTTTCATTGCTTGCCCTTGTTGCTTCCAATTGTAAAAACAAGCCGCAGGCACTTCAACAAAGCAAGGCCGAAGAAGAGCTTCCCAAAGACTTTCGCGCGTTTTACCAACAATTTCACACCGACAGCGCCTACCAGATGGCGCATATCGAATGGCCGCTCAAGGGTGAAACCGGTATCGGACAGGATACCGTGGCCAAACGCCAACTGACTGAATGGACACCCGAAAACTGGCGCATGATGCGCATGCCGGATGTGAGCATGAGCACACTTAAACGTACATTCGAAACGGTCGGCGATGTCATGGTCGTCGAACGAATGAGTTATCCGATGGTCGGACTCGGTTACGAACGCCAGTTTTACAAAGAAGAAGACGGCACCTGGCGCCTCATTTTCTACGCCGAATCCACCCCGATGGTAGAATGACAATAACGGTCAATACTTCATCAAACGTTGCAGTTGTTCCTTCATCCGTTCGAGCGGGAAGAAGTTTTGCTCCAGCGGGATGGCGAAGGGTACCGGCGTGTCGAGGCTGGCAGCGCGCAAAACCGGGGCATCGAGGTGTTCGAACAGATGTTCCGAAATCCAGGCGGCTATTTCGCCGCCAATGCCGCCAAAGAGGGTGTCTTCGTGCAAAATCATCACGCGGTTGGTACGTTTCACCGAAGCGGTAATGGCTTCATAATCAAGCGGAACCAACGAGCGCAAATCCACAATGTCGGCATCAATGCCCAGCGCATCGGCGGCCTGCTCGGCCCAGCGCACACCCAAACCGTAGGTCAGGATGCTCACCGCACTCCCTTCCCGTACCTGTCGCGCTTTCCCGATTTCGGTGGTGTAATAACCCTCCGGAACCAGCCCGTTTTCAGCCCGGTACAGGGCTTTGTGCTCAAAAAACATCACCGGATTGGGGTCTTCAAATGCTGCAAGGAGCAAACCTTTCGCATCGGCGGGGGTACTGGGATACACTACCTTCAAGCCCGGCACATGGGTAAACCAGGCTTCGTTAGATTGGGAATGGAACGGTCCGGCGCCCGTGCCGCCGCCGGTTGGCATCCGGATCACCATATCGGCTGTTTGCCCCCAGCGCCAGTGTAATTTTGCCAGGTTGTTGACAATCTGATTGAAACCGCAGGTGACAAAATCGGCAAACTGCATTTCGACCATACTTTTTATGCCTTTCAGACTCATGCCGAGTCCGATACCCACGATAGCCGATTCGCATAGCGGGGTGTTGCGCACCCGGCTTTTTCCGAATTCATCCACAAATCCGTTGGTGATTTTAAACACGCCGCCATAATCGGCAATATCCTGCCCCATCAAAACCAGTTCGGGGTGGCGGCGCATGGCTTCGCGCAGTCCTTCTGAAATGGCGTCAATAAAACGCATTTCACGGCCGCCGGGCGGAGCGGGCGTCGGCGCCGGGGCGGAGGCATACACGTCATTGAGTTCCTCCCGGGTATCGGGCACCGGTTCGGGTTCGTTAAACATCACATCTACCGCTTTTTGCACTTCTTTCTTGTAGCGCTCTTTCAGCGATTTGATCTGTGTTTCCGACAGGATGCCTTCCTTCAGCAGCCATTTTTCATAATTTTCTATGGGGTCTTTTTTGGCCCATTCATCCATCAGTTCTTTGGGAACATATTTGGTGCCGCTGGCTTCCTCGTGTCCGCGCATACGGAACGTGACGCATTCCAGCAGGAAAGGCTGCGGGTCGTGGCGCATTTCTTCCGCAACTTTTTTTATAGTGGAATAGACTTCAAGGATGTTGTTGCCGTCAATTTTGGCCGAACGCATGCCATAGCCCTGGGCCCGATCTATCAGATCCTGACAGGCGTATTGTTCGTTGGGGCGGGTGCTGAGGCCGTAACCGTTGTTTTCGATCAGGAAAATGACGGGCAGTTTCCAGACGGACGCCACATTGAGCGCCTCGTGGAATTCACCCTGACTGGTGGCGCCTTCGCCGGTAAAAGCCAGCGATACGCGGCCTTCCTGGCGGAGTTTATGTGCCATGGCCACGCCGGCGGCCAGCGAAAGTTGCGGTCCGAGGTGCGAGATCATACCGACGATATGGTGTTCCATCGCGCCAAAGTGGAAAGAACGGTCGCGTGCTTTGGTATAGCCGAGTCGTTTGCCCTGCCACTGGCAAAAAAGCCGGTCGAGTGGCATGTCGCGCGCAGTGAAAACGCCCAGATTGCGGTGCATGGTGAATATCACTTCATCGGGCAGCAGCGCACAGGCTGCACCGACGGAGATGGCTTCCTGGCCGATGCCGGAAAACCATTTGGAAATGCGGCCCTGCCGGAGCAGGTTGAGCATTTTTTCTTCGATGAGCCGGGGTTTGGCGAGTTGTTCGTAGAGGTGCAGCAGGGTTTCCGGAGTAAACCCTTTTTTGTTGTATTTTATGGCAGACATGGTAAGGGAACGATCCAAACGCCGTCAGAAGCGTTTGCGCCGCAAAGGTAGAAACATCGGGGCGGAAAAGCAGAAACCGAATTTAGGCATGATGCATTGCAGCAGAGTGACAGGCGGGTGTCATCTAGTAGGATTCGGCTTGTTTTTTGCAATTGCTATCACGCTCCCTTTTGTATGTAGGGACGGATGAAAAAGAAGTAAGTAATCCGGTCTTCCATTCTTTAAACTATCCCGTCGGAGGATTTACATCAAATTGACAAGTTGTTATTCACCGTACTTTATCTGCTAAATTCCCTTCAAATATGATAAATCATTCCACCTGGCTTGTTGGTATTTCTCTTTTCTTTCTTTTCCCTTTAAATGCCCAGGTTACCTTTCAAAAATATTACGGATTGCCCGATTTAAGCAGTGAAGCGAGAGATATTGTAGAAATCCAGGATGGATTTGTTTTGGCCGGCAGGGCGGTTCATTCAGTAACAGGTTCAGACGGGTTAATCATGCAACTGGACGTGACAGGGAATGTTGTTTGGGAAAAAACCTATGACCTTGATGGTGATGAAATATTTAAATCTATTGTTGCTGCCGGTGATGGCGGTTTTGTTGTCATCGGAGAGTCGCAACCCTCGGCAAATATCTGGGTGTTGAAGGTGGATGCTATTGGAAATATTTTGTGGCAATTTCAAATTGACCGACCCAATGGCGGCTCCACCGCCAACCGGGTACTCGCAGTGCCCGGAGGGTTTATCTTGTCGGGTCTTTCGGGTTCCAATAACGGGGTGTCGGGCAGTTATTTGGCGCGAATAAATACTAGTGGACAAATATTGTGGGAGCGTACGTACGAAACGCCGGTAAATAATATCATGACAATAGGCCATATCACCGACTCGCTTTGGTATGTCAGTGGCGGTGTGGGTTTAAATGCCTCTTTTATGGCTGTTGACCCGCAAACTGGAACCGTCGAACAAAGTATTGAATTTGCTGCTCCCGGCTCTGAAATATTAAATGATATGGTTCCGACACCGGACGGGAATTTGATCCTTTCCGGTCTGGTGCAGCCATTTTGGCCCAACAATGCCATTTATGTGCCATGGTTGAAAAAAATAAGTCCTGCCGGCGCTGAGATTTGGTCGAATGCCTTTTACATACAAGGTGAAGAAAATATGAGCGGCCCGGTAGTCCCCCTCCCCACAGGCGGATATCTGGTGTGTCCGGTGTCGGGAAGTAACGCGCCAAGCATAGATGCTTATTTGATGAAGCTGGATGAAGGCGGTCAGGTTATCTGGTGCCGTAGTTACGGAAAGCCAAACGATTATGACTGGTTTAATAAGGGACTTCCCACTTCCGACGGTGGTATAATAGCGGCTGGTGTAACTTCAGCGGCTGTTCCGGGAAGGACCAATATTTTTGTTATTAAACTCAATGCGGAGGGTACGCTGAACGATTGCTGCAATAGCCAAACCAATGTTGTGGTAGAAAATTTTCTGAATTCGTCGACTCAATCGGTCATTACAGCCGGATCATTTTTCCCGGAAACTCCGGCCTTTGGAGTAGCTGATTTTGGGAATAATCCGGAACAGGCTGTATGGTGTAACCATCCGTTGCCCGGGTTGCAAATTCAATATTCACTTTGTCCGGGCGAAACCATTTTGCTCAACGGCCAGGAATACGCCGCTCCAGATACCCTTATCACCAATGTTCCCGGAGCTTCTGGAGACTGCGATACCGTAGTGACCTACTATCTTTTGGATGAAACCCTTGGACAGTCAAGCCAGATTCAAATGCAGTGTCCGCCTGATATTGTAAGCGTCCTGGTCCCAGGCGCTTCGTCGGTCAGTGTTGATTATACAATGCCGGTTGCGACGACCGACTGTACTTGTGGCGGACTAATCCTTGAAAATTTATCAGGTGGAGTCAGCGGAAGCAGTTTCCCTTTGGGCAGTCACCCTGTTTGCTGGCAAGCGGAAGATGCCTGCGGCAACAGTAGCGCGTGTTGTTTCACGGTAACGGTGGAAGAGGAGGGAGGTTTTTGCGACAGCAAAACAAATACGTGTTTAACGTGGGAACTGCTTGACAGGAGGAGAACAACATCCGATGAAGTTGCCTATCGTATTCGGATAACCAATCAATGTTCGTCGAAGTTAAAGTTTGCCTATATGGGTACTCCATCCGGAATTTTACCCCTGGAACCGATTCATAACAGCATTTATGAGACGTCAGCCTCAAGAGAATATCTGGTTCGCAATCCCAATTTCTCCCCTTTTTATGGGTTGCGATTCCTGACACTAACGGAAGGTATCCATGACGGGGAATCCGATGTTTTTCGGATGGTTCTTCCGATACAAACCTCTCCGGACTACTTGCATGTTGCAGCGAAGCTGGACAATGGAACGTATTTGGAAGCCCATCTCAATACATTTGACTGTCCAATCGGGGATGAAAAAAACAGTGTCGAAAGAGTTGCCATTACATTAAGCGACGCCAATCGAATTTCGCTATCACCCAATCCGTTGATTGCCGGGAAACCGCTTCAAATTGAAGGAGTTAATTTGGTAAGTGGACGGATCAAGCTATTCAATACCTACGGTCAGGAAATTTTTCAGGGAAATGTTGTTCAAAACCTTGTATTGGAGGACACCAGCTGGTTGCCAGCCGGCCTGTGCTTTTTTCAAGTGTTTGATGAATCGTTGGTTGCCATATTTGGCGGCGTGCTGGTTGTCAGTCACGATTAGTTTAGAAGTCAAACGCATTCCGAAGGCTGTGTAACGATTAACATTTAACACAGGTAAAAGAATCGTCGTCATTCCGGCATTTTATGTGGCAGCGATGCGATAAAATGCGCTATTCAACCCCGCTCAATTGATCCGAAACCTTACATATTTTATGGTTTTGCCGGCGGCAAGGTGGAAGGACTCATACAAAGTCTGGATGCCCAGTTCGGGGTAAGGAAGGGCAGATGCATAGATGTCTTCATTTTTATACAACACAGCGCAACGCGGGTCGGCGGCGAGGGTTTCGAGGGTAAACCGGAAAAAATCAGGATCGTCGTGTTTCAGGTGCACCAGTCCGCCGGGCTGTAATATTTGCCGGTATTTTTCGAGAAAAAAAGCCGAGGTCAGCCGCCGGTTTTCCTTGCTCGAACGCGGGAACGGATCGGGGAAAGTGATCCAGATTTCGGCCACTTCACCGGGTGCAAAAAAATGTTCGATGATTTCGATGCGGGTGCGCAAAAAGGCAGCGTTTTGCAAACCTTCTTCCAGTGCGGTTTTGGCGCCCTTCCAGAGTCGGTTTCCTTTTACATCCACGCCTATAAAGTTGCGGTCGGGAAAAGCGCGGGCCAAACCCACCGTATATTCGCCGCCGCCGCAGGCCAGTTCGAGGGTGATGGGCCGGTCATTTTTAAAATGCCCTGCTGCCCAGTTGCCCCGCCTATCCACCGGCTCCATATTCACCCCTACCAATTGGGGTTGTTGCACATTGTAGCATTCGAATACATTGGGGAAGGAACGTACTTCGTCGAACTTGCGGAGTTTGTTTTTTCGCGCCATACAGAAATTACTTAAAACGGGGCCCAAAGGTCGGAACAAGCAGGTTTAGGAACGATAAAAAAATAAGGTCACGAATTCAGGCTAAAGATTTCGTTATCCAATTCACTGTTTTTGAGGCGAATAATGAATGATTTAACGAAAAAAACGGAAAATTGGAGGACGAAAGATTAGGATGTTATTTTTTGCCCGTTCCTAAATTTCCAACAAGGTGCGGCCCAGTCATACGCTCTATTTTATGCCCATAGATGATCGCTCATCACTTCGCCCGCTCTTTTACCGCCATGTAGCGCAAACCTCTCCGGCGCCCCTTGCCCTCGAAATCGAGCGCGCCGAAGGGTGCTGGCTTTATGGCCCTGAGGGCCGTCGCTGGCTCGATTTGATTGCCGGTATTGGTCCCAGTGTCTTGGGGCACAGACATCCGCAGGTGCAGGCGGCCGTGCAGGCGCAAACGGAAAAATACTGGCACACGCTGGTGTACGGCGAATATGTATTGGCGCCGCAAGTACGACTGGCACGCTTGCTGGCCGAACAATTGCCCGGACTTGATTCGGTTTATTTCGTCAATTCGGGCGCCGAAGCCACCGAAGGCGCCATGAAATTGGCCAAACGGGCCACCGGTCGCTCCCGTTTCGTCGCTTGTCGGAACGCTTACCACGGCAGCACGCAGGGGGCGGCCAGTTTGATGTTTCCCCGCGATTTCACCGAAGCATTTCAACCACTTTTACCGGGTGTGGATCATCTGGATTTTAACGATCCGTCGGGTTTGCACGCTATTTCTACCCAAACTGCCGCCGTCATCGTGGAAACGGTACAGGGAGAAGCAGGGGTGATCCCACCCGATCCCGCCTGGTTAAAAGCTTTGCGTCAACGCTGCGACGAAACCGGCGCACTGCTCGTACTGGATGAAATTCAGGCCGGGATGGGCCGAACCGGGCATTTGTTTGCGTTTGAAAAATATCATATCGTACCGGATATCCTGTTGCTGGCCAAGGGTTTCGGCGGCGGCATGCCGCTGGGTGCGTTTATCGCCCGCCGCGAATTGATGCAATGCCTCTCGCATAATCCGGTGCTGGGCCATATCACTACTTTTGGCGGTCATCCGGTGTGCGCCGCAGCCGGACTGGCTACGCTCGAAATTTTAATTGAAGGCGATTTGATGGCCCGGGTTTCTGCCAAGGAAGCCCTGTTCAGAAGCCTGTTGCAACAACTGCCGGTAAAAGAAATCCGCAGCGCAGGGCTTTGGCTTGCTATTGATTTCGGCGATGCCCGGCGGGTACAGCAGGTTATCCGGCATTGTATTGAAAACGGCGTGGTGACCGACTGGTTTTTGTTCAACGACCGCAGTCTCCGGATTGCGCCGCCGCTGACCATTTCGGAAGCGGAAATCCGCTGGGCCTGCGAGCGGATTGGCGAGGCGGTATTGAAAACCGAGGCGTTGGATGAATGATCTTCGGGTATGCTACCGGCCAAGCCACTTATTGCCATTTGGTTACTTTCCAGGCGCCGCCGACGCCGGTGTTGCAGCGAATTTGCAGCAGGTAGAGTCCGGCAGGCAGTTGGCCGGGCAACTGCAAGGCATTGTTTCCGTTGCTCCAGGCGCGGGTTTCTGCCCAAAGTATTTTTCCCGAAAAATCGCTCAAGGTTACCCGGGTGTTGCTGGCGGGAGCGGTTTCAAAAAAGACCGATAAATGATCGCTGAAGGGGTTGGGCGTTACCTGTGCCTGAAGGGGTGCGACGGGTTCGTCGCTGTCCAGACTAAAACAAAGACCGGTTGTAACGACGGGGCTAAAAAAGTGAGCGATGTTTTGTGCGCGCTGGGCAATGTTGCTGGTAAAATGGTAAGAGCCGTTTTGTCCGTAACGGATGCATTCGAGCAGGGCGAGGTCGGAATTGAACGGCGGGCAATTCTGGAATTCGGCGGTATCGCGCATCGTGGCGCCGGCTGCATCAAAAGCTGCAGCGATGGCGCCGCTGCCGCACATGATCGGATAATTGAGGTGCCAGGGGGTAAAGCCCAGGTTGCAATAGTTGGAAATAATGAAGAACGGATAACTGCAACCAAAGGGCACCACGCCGTCGCAAGTTTGATGGTAGAGATACACTGAAGGCGTATCGGGGCCTTGCAACCAGTCGTTGGCGCCGGCTTCGTAAGGCACTCCGCCGAAGAGGTTGATAACGCCGCGTACGTTGGCATTGTGTCCGTTAAGATTAAGTGTGCCGTCGATGGGGCCGAGGTCGGGGCGCAGAAGATCGTTGTCTGCAGGCTGAATAATTTCAATGCCACAATTCAGGCTGTAGCTGTTGGTGACATTGGCAGCCGGGGCCGGTGCGGGGGGCAGTGCGAGGCAGGACACCGGTTTTTCTTCCGGGCGGTCGAGAAAACCGACGGCGAGCGCGATGAATCCGCCGGCGCTTTCACCGCCCACAAGAATGCGCTCGCTACAGGTAGAATCGAGTGAAGCGCGGGCCTTGAGCCAGCGGATGGCGCCTTTTACATCTTGTTGGCCGCGGTATAAAGCGCGAATGATTTCGGACGAATCAGCGGCGTAGAGCGTAGCGCCAGCCGCCCCTTCGGCATAGGGATTGGCAATGGGGGTGCCGCTTTTGTGCCAGCCGAGGCGGTAATTGACCGAGGCGACCACATAGCCGCGTTGGGCCATTTCTTTGGCGATGCCGACGATGCCTGAGTTTGGGTCGTCTTTACAGCCGCCCAACCAGGCGCCGCCGTGTACCAGAACCAGCAGCGGACGGTGCGGATGGTTGTCGCCCACGGGTTTATACAAATCGAGGATCAGGGGGGTAGGGATGCCGGCATAGTTGTTGACCACGCCGTATTCGAGGTCTTTTTCGATGCGCCAGCCGTATTGTTTCTGGGTGAAGGGAGGCGGGTTTTGTGCGTATAAACCAGAGGCGCAGTAGAACAGGAGGCAAAGCAGGAAGTATGTTTTTTGCATGGCGATATTAGTTGAAGGATGAGGGATTAAGGAGTAGGTGTGAGATGTTTATCAAGACGAGACAGGTACGACAAAGATACTTTTAGCCGTGGACGGCAATTCTCTCTCCCACCTTGTTTTTCAAAAAATCAAGGTCCTCCGGGTTTTCAGCGATTCTGTTGGCGCGACTTGTTTGCTGGCGAATAAAGGCGTATTAGTGGGGATTTGTTCCGTGTTTGTCGTTCAAAATGAAGCGGTTAAAAATTCATCAGACACGCAATTGTGGGTAGTGCCAATTTGCCCGAAAAATTATCCACATCGAGTTATCCACATTGTGGAGAAATTCGCTTACAAAAAATTAGTATTGAAAATCAATTATTTAAAAAAGTTATCAACATTTAGTGGAAAACTAACTTTGACAAACGCCGGAAACCCCTTACTTTCGCTTCCGCATTTCAGCAGGTTTTTTTACTCCGCCTTTCCTCTGTAGCGTCCCTTCACTCATGTCGAGATTCTTTGTTGCGGCCTTCCGCCGTGCGAGGAAATAGTCTGATCCTGAAAATGAGGTTTTACATCCTCCTGTTCAGGAAGGGAATTACGCTCAAAAAATCTCATTTTTCAACATAGCAGTCAATTTCAAATAGTAGTCAATGGCACAACCAACCAACATAACCGAACCGATTCTGGCGGAAAATCCGGACCGATTTGTGATTCTTCCCATCAATTATGCGGAGGTATGGAAAATGTATAAAACCTCTGTGGCTTCGTTCTGGACGGCGGAAGAGGTGGATCTGACGCAGGACATTACCGACTGGGAGAAAAAACTCAACGACGACGAACGTCATTTCATCAAACACGTGCTGGCATTTTTTGCGGCTTCCGACGGTATCGTGAACGAGAACCTCGTGCTCAATTTCATGCGCGAAGTACAGATTCCGGAAGCGCGTTGTTTTTATGGCTTTCAGGTAGCGATTGAGAACATCCATGCCGAGATGTATTCGTTGCTGATTGACACCTATATTAAAGATCCGAAAGAAAAAGACTACCTGTTTCATGCGTTGCAGAACCTGCCCTGTGTGGCCAAAAAAGGCGAATGGGCATTGCGATGGATCGAAAATGCGCCCACGTTTGCACACCGGCTCATCGCATTTGCCGCAGTGGAAGGTATTTTCTTCAGCGGCTCGTTCTGCTCCATTTACTGGCTGAAAAAACGCGGCCTCATGCCCGGCCTTACATTCTCAAACGAACTCATCAGTCGCGACGAAGGCATGCACACCGATTTTGCCTGCCTGTTGTATTCGATGATGCAAAACAAAATTGACCCGGCAGAGGTCAAGGCCATCATTACCGAAGCCGTCGAATTTGAAAAAGAATTCATCACCGACGCCCTGCCGGTATCGCTCATCGGTATGAATGCCGAGATGATGAGTCAGTACATTGAGTTTGTAGCCGACCGCCTGCTCATGTCGCTGGGTTGTGAAAAAACATTTGGTACCGCCAATCCTTTCCCCTGGATGGACATGATTTCGATCCAGGGGAAAACCAATTTCTTTGAAAAACGCGTGGGCGACTACCAGAAAGCCGGTGTCATGGCCAAGCGCGAAGACCAGGTGTTTAGCATGGAAGCGGATTTTTGACCCTAACAATCATCAAGAATGAACCGGTTTATCTTTTTTTTCGTGGTTGGAATACTGGCAGTGCACTGTAAGCATGAAAATACCCCTGTGGAAAAAATTTACTTTACGGGTTTGACAATGACTGATGAAAACGGACAATCGTTGGGTCAAACGGACCCGACGGACTGGGGGTGGGCCGATACCTGGACGATCGAGGAAAAGAACCTTTTCAACCACGGCGATCTACCCCTTTGTCCGGCGCCACCAAGTGACAGCATTGGCGTGTTTTTTATGCCAAATCCTTGTAAAGAGGCCTTTTTTTTGAGTTTTATGACTCCGACCGGGTATGATTGGCGCTTTAAATTTGTAGACGAGGCGTTTAATGTACTTAAAGAAGTTGAATTTCTTCAAGCTACTCCGCTGTTTAATGGAGTTCACGTTCAAACAACGTCCTTTCCGAAGGATACCATTCGGGTTTATTATCAAATCGAGAAGAATGGCTGCGCGTTGCGCGGTCATGGAGACATACTGATTGAGGATTGAACTTTCGACAAAATGAAACCTGACAGAGCAGCAAACTTGGTAAATTTAAAAAAAGGGGTTGTGTTTTGGTACCCCAACGTATTAGCAGGATGAAGCACCTTGCCCTTTTGATCCTCATTTTTTTCAGCGCATTGACCGGCCCGGCTGCGCAAAGCAAAAAGGAAGCGGCGGCCATGCTCCAGCGCGACCTGGAAGCTTATCGCCGCCATACGCTGGCGATGAACTTCGACAGCAGTTTCGCCTATATGCCACCCGCGATGTTTGAGGTGGTGCCGCGTGATTCGATGCTGGATTTGATTAAAAAATCCATGGACAATGAATACATGAGCATCCAGATGACGGGACTGGATTTCAAGTCAAAAAGCAAAATAAAGATCAAAAAAGCGGGTGCATACTACTGGGCAATGGTGCCTTACGACGGCAGCATGGTGATGCAGATGAAAGGCGAGGAAAGCTACAAAAAACTCTTGCTCAGTATGATGCGCGGCCAGTTTGGCAAAGAAAACGTGACGGAGGAGGGTGAGTCGGGCATGCGCATCCGTTTGAAAAACAAAAACCTGATTGCGTTCAAAGACCCGGCGTCGCCGATCTGGTCGTTGCTCGAAGACAAACGCGATGACGGCAACCCTGCCCAGCAAATGATCTACGAAGCGGCCATTCCGGAAGAAGTAAGGAAAGCGATCAAATAACACCAACTACCAACACCTAAAACCCATTATTATGATCCGTTCAAACCTGTTTCACCTGCTGTTCGGACTCTTGCTGCTGAGCCTCGTTGCTTGTAAAAAAGACGACGACACGACAGAAACCCCCGAACCAACCACCAAAACAGATTTTTTAACCCTTCAACCCTGGAAACCGGTTTCAGACAAAATTAACGGCAACGAACTCATTCAGGATTGCCAGAAAGACGACAAGTACACCTTCTCCGACAATGGCAATCACGCGATAGACTTTGGCCCGCTGCGCTGCAACACCGAACTGAACGTGACCAACAACACCTGGGCTTTTGCCAACAACGAAACCACCCTCGTGATAACGGCTGCCGACGGCAGCGCCATCCCTTACGAACTGATTACAGTAAACAGAGACAGCCTGGTGCTGAAATTTGGTTTGGAGGTGATTACGTATTTGCCGTATTGAATGACCCCGACAGCGAAGCAACAGAGAACGCTCCAAATAGACTAACCCCATCTAAACCAATCGAATCAATCGCAACAATCGAATCAATCGCAACAATCGAAAAATCGAACCAATCAATATGATGCAAGTAATCAAACGCAGCGGTCGCAAGGAGGAAGTGTCGTTCGACAAGATCACGGCGCGCCTCCGCAAGATGACGTACGGGCTCGACACCAACTACGTCAACCTCATCGAAGTATCGAAAAAGGTCATCATGGGCCTTTACGACGGCGTGACCACCGTCGAACTCGATAATCTGGCGGCAGAAACCGCCGCCACCATGGCTACCATCCACCCCGATTATGCCCTGCTCGCCGCCCGCATCGCCGTGAGCAACCTCCACAAGGAAACGGAAAAATCGTTCTCCAAGGTTGTCGAAGACCTCTACCACTACGTGGATCCCAAAACCGGCGAACGCGCCGGCCTCATCAGCGAAGAGACGCACCGCATTGTGCAAAAACACAAGGCGCGTTTTGATTCGGCCATCATTTTCGACCGCGATTTTGAATTCGATTACTTCGGTTTCAAAACCCTCGAACGTTCCTACCTCATGCGTATGAACGGCAAGGTGGTGGAGCGCCCGCAACACCTCTTTATGCGCGTCGCCGTTGGTATCCACGGCGAAGACATCGAAGCGGCTATCGAAACCTACAACCTCATGAGCGAACGCTGGTTTATCCACGCCACGCCCACCCTTTTTAACGCCGGTACACCCAAGCCGCAACTTTCCTCCTGCTTCCTGCTGAGCATGACGGAAGACAGCATCGCAGGTATTTTCGAAACCCTGTCGCGCTGCGCGCTGATCTCGCAAAGCGCCGGCGGCATCGGTCTGAGCATTCACAACATCCGCGCCACCGGCTCGTACATCAAAGGCACGGGCGGCACCTCCAACGGCATCATCCCGATGCTGCGCGTGTTCAACGATGCAGCGCGTTATGTGGATCAGGGCGGTGGCAAACGCAAAGGCGCTTTCGCCGTGTACCTCGAACCCTGGCACGCCGATATTTTTGAATTCCTCGAACTGAAAAAGAACCACGGCAAAGAAGAAATGCGCGCCCGCGACCTCTTTTACGCCCTGTGGATCTGCGACCTGTTTATGGAACGGGTAAAAGACGATGCCGACTGGTCGCTGTTCGATCCGAATGAAGCGCCCGGACTGTTTGATGTGTACGGGAAAAAATTTGACGAACTCTATGTCCGCTACGAACAGGAAGGCCGCGCCCGTAAAACAGTAAAAGCCCGCGAGGTGTGGAATGCTCTCCTCGAAAGTCAGAACGAAACCGGCACGCCCTACATCCTGTACAAAGACGCCGCCAACCTGAAAAGCAACCAGCAAAACCTGGGCACCATCCGCTCTTCCAACCTCTGCACCGAAATCATCGAATATACTTCGAAAGACGAGGTGGCGGTATGCAACCTGGCTTCAATTGCGCTGCCGAAATTTGTTTCGGGCGGACAATTCGATTTTGAAAGACTGTTCGAAATCACCCGCGTCGCCACGCGGAATCTGAACAAGGTAATTGACATCAACTACTATCCCATTCCCGAAGCCCGCAACTCGAACATGCGCCACCGCCCCATCGGTCTCGGCGTGCAGGGTCTGGCCGATGCGTTCATTCTCATGGGATTGCCCTTCGACAGCGAAGGCGCCAAGCAGTTGAACAAGGATATTTTTGAAACCATTTATTTCGCCGCCGTCACCGAATCGGCCAACCAGGCTGAAATTCACGGCGCGTATGAAACCTTCCAGGGGTCGCCCATGAGCCGGGGTATGTTTCAGTTTGATTTGTGGAATGTAACACCTTCGAAGCGTTGGGATTGGGACAGCCTGCGCGAACGCGTGAAAAAAGTCGGACTGCGCAACTCGCTGCTCGTAGCGCCCATGCCAACGGCCAGCACCAGCCAGATTCTGGGCAACAACGAATGTTTCGAGCCGTATACCTCCAACCTTTACACCCGCCGTACACTTGCCGGAGAGCATATTGTGGTAAACAAACACCTTATGCGCGATCTCGTGCGCCTCGGTCTGTGGACCGAAGAAATGCGTGAAGCCATTATGGCCGCCAATGGCTCCATCCAGGGCATCGAAGACATTCCGAAAGAAGTGCGCGATGTGTATAAAACCGCCTACGAGATCAGCCAGAAAGTGATCATTGACATGAGCGCCGACCGCGGAGCCTACATCTGCCAGAGCCAGAGCCTCAACGTGTTTATGGAAGCGCCCACGTTTGCAAAACTTTCCTCCATGCACTTCTACGCCTGGCAAAAGGGCCTGAAAACGGGTATGTACTACCTCCGCTCCAAGGCGGCAGTTGACCCGATCAAGTTCACCCTCAGCCAGAAGCACCAGCAGAAGTTTGTCGCCAACGCCAAATCCACCGAACCGATCATTACCGCCTCGGTGGGCGCCGTGCGCGAAGAACCCAAACCCGTGCAAATGTCGGCCCTCGATGTGCAGGAAGTATCAGGTAAAATTTGCAGCCTGGACAACCCGGATTGCGAGGCTTGCAGCGCATGATTGTTAGGGATGAAGGATAAAGGATGAGGGATGAGGGATGAGGGATGAAGGATGAGGGATGAAAGGGTAAAAGTCAGGGTTTATGCTACCGACATTCGGATTTAGGTAAGGTTAACCTGACAGCAAATTGTAAACTGCCCGAGAACCTATGATACCTAACCACATACTTTGTAGATTCAAGTAAAGGTTACTCACTTCATCCCTCATCCTTCATCCTTCATCCTTCATCCCTCATCCCTCATCCCTCATCCCTCATCCTTCATCCTTAAAAAAACAGCTGCCGGGGGCGGTATTCAACTGGTCGGAACCACCTTTTCCCTCTACTTGAAACGCTTTTCCCACACCATGTTTCTTCCGATCGGGCTGCTGCCCGGTGGCTTTTTTTTAACAGATTCCTGCCTAAAGAAAAGGTATGTTTTGGACCTTTGCTTCTTTTGCTGAGGCAATTATTCCTCTATTTCAAAGTCGAATAACTCTTTTACTGGTACTTCCAACGCTTCTGCTATTTTAAAAATCTGGCTTAAGCCTGCATTGACAATGCCACGCTCCATGCGGCTGATTTGGCTAAGTTCAGAATCCGCCTTCCATGCCAAGGCCTCTTGCGAAAGTTTTTTTGCCTTTCGCAGTTCTCTCATTCTCTTTCCAAAAGCTTTTAACCCGGAAGGGTGTGTGGCGTATTTCACCCCACAACCTTTCCAATATGGGTAGAAAATGATTTAGGCAAATTATCCTAATTTTAATTTTCCTGTTTATCTTTGCCCTAAATCTTTTTCATTCATCCGGCGGCGAAGGCTTCCCCCACCGACGCGCGAGGTAGTGAAACCTAATACCGTCAAAAACGCAATCATTTATGAAATCCCTCCGTACTGCCACACCGTGGCTCTTATTGCTTATTGTAGCGCTCCTTGCAAATTGCAATAAGGATAAATTTAACCCGAAAAACCATACTGGTTCTTTCGATTGGACGTTGCAAGAAGCAGCATTTTTTGAACTACATTCTCAAACTGTTAGTTCAGCAAGAGATAAATCTGTGTCTCACAGTTTATACCACCCCTTGTTGCTTCAAGCACGTCAAAGACTAATCCAGGAAAATGAAGATCGCCCATTTGTACAGGCTATTGTAAATCACACAGGCCTCCCTGTTTGGTCAAAGTCATATATTTATTGCAACACTAACACAAAAGACAAATTGGTAATCATACCGTTAGCATCTGATTCCAATGCTTTAGTTACCGGATTTATTTCCCTATACAAAAAAGATGACGGAACAGATGCTGACTTTATTATTAATGGGATGAGCAGAAGCGAGTTACTGGATACAACCTCTGGAAATTCTTATCAAAGATCTGAATATGTCAAGTTTATGATGAAATATGATAAGATGAGGTGGATCGGTTTTGCCGGACAAATTACTAAGAGAGTATTGGTTGATTTTCAAAGGTTTTTGGTGCTTTCATTTTTTCGAAGTTTTCGGGCGATTTGTAGCCCAAAGATGAATGTCGTCGTTTTCGATTGTAGTACAC
>JANRLZ010000343.1:0-3642 GCA_033762055.1 Saprospiraceae bacterium | reverse complement strand
CATTTTCAGGCCAATATTTTTTACCATGAGGTAGACAGTGAAGACTATCCGCTGTTTGAATATCCGCCTTACGACACGGCCCTTGCCTCAAAAATCGTGGATGTAGTGCGTTACCAGAACCTCGATATTCTGCATGTGCATTATGCCATTCCGCACGCCGCGGTAGCCTACATGGCCAAAAAAATCCTGCTTGCCCAGGGGCGTTATATTCCGGTGGTGACCACCCTTCACGGCACCGATATTACCCTGGTGGGCAGCAACCGTGCTTTTGCGCCGGTGGTAGAATTCAGTATTAACAAAAGCGATGGCGTAACGGCGGTTTCACAAAACCTGAAGGATGATACGCTGCGGCAGTTTCACATTGAGCGCGATATTCGGGTGGTGTATAATTTTATTGATTTTGAACGGTTTAAAAAAACAAATAAAGAACATTTTAAAAAAATAATCGCGCCGCAGGGCGAACGAATCGTCGCGCATACTTCCAACTTCAGGAAGGTGAAGCGCGTGGAAGACGTGATCTATATTTTCAAAAAAATACTGTCGGAAGTACCTTCCAAACTGCTTATGATCGGCGATGGTCCGGAGCGGCAAAACTGCGAGCAACTCTGCCGCGAACTCGGTATCTGCGACGAGGTGCGTTTTTTGGGGCGTCAGGATGCAATCGAGGAGTTGCTGGCCATTTGCGACCTGTTTATCATGCCTTCTGAAAATGAAAGTTTTGGTCTGGCAGCACTGGAAGCCATGGCCTGCGAGGTGCCGGTTATTTCGTCGAACAGTGGCGGTTTGCCGGAGGTCAACCTGCACGGTGTCACCGGATTTTTGAGCGATGCCGGCAATGTAGGGGAGATGGCCGGATACGCCATTACGCTGTTAAAAAATGAGGAAATGCTCACGAGTTTCCGCAGTAATGCACTGGCGCAGGCACGCCGTTTTGATATTGAAAATATATTGCCGGGATATGAAACGTACTATCAGGAAGTCATTGAAAAAAGCACGGTAAAGGTGGAATAAAATATCTTTTCGCAGGTCAGTACATTTGCCGGCCATGTTGCTCGAACTCAATTTTTTACAATTCCAGACCAAACTCCGGCTCTCCAAAACAGGCGACGCCTCTTTTGTCTTCGATCCAGTACGGCGAAAAGACGTGGCGCTGACCCCGGAAGAACTGTTGCGCCAATTGGTGTTGCAATACCTGCTCGAAGCCAAAAAATATCCGTCGCAGCGCATCCGCTCCGAAATCGGCATCGAGGTGAACGGCCTGCGTCGTCGCTGCGACCTCGTAGTGTTCGACGCCGAACTAAAACCCTGGCTCCTGATTGAATGCAAGTCGCCTAAAATTGCGTTGGATCAGCGCAGCTTTGAACAGGCCGCGCGTTACAACCTTCAACTTCGCGCACCTTTTCTGGCAGTTACCAATGGACTTGCCACCTATTGCTGTTCGCTCGACTTTGAAAAGGAGTCTTTTGACTATCTGGCCGATTTGCCTGATTATTTGTAAAAAATCGGGGCGCAGAGTGGAATTCCCCCTGCGCCCCGGCGTTGGTTTGCGTTTAAAACTCAATTTTCCGCAATAATTTTCCCCGTAGCCACCGTCTGCTCGCCCTGAAGAATGCTCCAGAAATAGAGTCCGGCCTCCAGCGATTCCCGACGCAGCACACAACGGCTGTCCTGGAAAGACTGGCGATGCCACAACCGTCCGGCGATATCGAATACTTCGAGGCGATAGGCTGCGCCTTCATTATGCTCCGGCAACTGGAAAACTGTTTCCGAAATAAAAGGATTGGGAAATATTTTCACCGCCAAGACTTCCGGACTTTGCGGCGCATCAGTTGATACCACAAAATATTCGCCGTACGTTCGGGTCACCGTATTGGTCAGGATCGGTGGGTTTTGGTCGAAGTAGATTGCAGCCCGGTTGTGTACCTGCGTACCGTTTGGCAATTCAGGCAAAGGACTGATTCTGAATGTAATATGCCCTTGCGAACCTTCCGGATTCGTGGTGCTGTCGGGCAGCAGGATGTTGTCGAAACGAATGTGCAGAATGCTGTCGCTAATTTGGGCAAGTTCGTAGGGGTGACTGGCGCCCAACAATTGAATGCTGCCGCGATCGAGATTGTCCGACAAGGTATCGCGCAGGATGACCAGAAATGCCGTGTCGTTGCCCGTATTCTGGAATCGAATCGTGTATTCGAGCGGGGTGCCGGGTCGAACCAGGTTTTGCTCGCCGTAACCGATTGGATAAGCGGTTTTGTCGTTCGGATCAAAAGAGTTCACTATGGCTAAGCAGATATTGTCGGAATAAGGCCCGGATCCCCAGCCCATGCCGCCCGGCGTGCCGCCGTTCATGCCGATGCAGTTGGTGAGCGAGAACGACACCAGTGTATCGCCCGGCGCACCGGGTTCCTGCTGGGCCACGATGCTGACCGTTGTGCTGTCGAACATCGGCAAAACGCCTTCGATTTGCTCGCCGCCCGCCGGCAGTTGGAAAATACCCTGCCGCAACACAATCTGGTCTTCCGCGATGATGTAATTGAGTGGCGCAAGATTCGGGCCGTTGCCAATGTTTCTAATTTTGAAGAAAATCGAATCGGAGGTACTGGAGCATTCGCCTTCCACAGCAACAATCGCTCCTTGCCAGCCGGAAGGGTGTTCGCAGGGCGTATTGGGACTGGCCAAAGCAGAGATACAAACATGTTGTCCGATCTGTAGATCACAATCGGCGAACACATTGATTTTTATTTCTTCATAGCCGCCGGCATTTGGCGCCGGCGACAAATCGCCGAGTGCAAATTGAAGGGTGTTGCCGTCAACCGACTCCGGATTGGGCGTTGCATCCACATAAGTAAGTGCCGGGTCGAGGGTGACGGTAACTGCCGCATTTTCAGCCACTACAGTACCCTGGTTTCGATAATAAATGCTTACGGTACGGGTGCTGCACGGGCGAATGCTGTTTCCGCCGATATTCACGTGCATTTCCGGACAAATAATTTTGGGGAAAGCGGAAAAATCTTCCGTATGCACCAGCGGATCAACGCCGTTCAGGCTGAATGTGCGTTCTGCGTTGCCGCAAATGCCGTAGTTATGGTTCCAGGGCGAGAGTTGGAGGGAATAATCGCCGGAAGGCACAAATACCGAGTATTCACCGGCATTATTGGTTTTCAGGTGCATGTAGCCGGCTCCGTAATCCAGGAAAATATTCCATAGTACAGCTGCCGGGTCATCAGGAGCGGGCAGGCAATCGCCATCCTGATCAAAACCGACTTTCCCTTTGATTTCATGGATCAAATCCAGGCTTTGAATAGGCAGGTCAATCGCAGCGTTTCCGTTGGCATTGGGTGCAAATGTTACTGCGTTGGCAGCGTTGGGGCACTGGAAGAAGAAGTGTTCATCAGGTTCGGCAACTACAGTAAATTCGCCGGAAGGAAGTGAAAGGCTGTATGCGCCTTGTCCGTCGGAAAATGTACTGAAATTTTCCAGGCCGTTGGTAGCGGTAATCCGGGCATGCTGGATATTAGGTTCTCCGGCGTCAGCGATGCAATTTTCATCGTTGTCTTTGCGCACAGAGCCACTCAGGATGTTGACAAACAGTCCCGTATTTTCTGAAATACGGACAAAGCCCATTTGCAAGGTATTGGTGACACC
>JANRLZ010000342.1:0-7342 GCA_033762055.1 Saprospiraceae bacterium | reverse complement strand
GAAAAATGGGTGAGATGATTTTAGGGGTTGTTGAGGCGTTTGGAGGGCGTAATGCGGGTACATTATAACCGACAAACAACGAAAACAGACACTAAAAGCAGCCGCCAATTTTTTAGATACTAAGTTGGTTCACCACTAGTTTATTAGCGGGTGTCTGAAAAAGCGCTCCGTCAGGGTAAAAGTTGAAAAAAACGTTCCATTATTTCTCCGGAAAACACGGCTAAATTTGTCCATAATCCGCCTTTGCGCGCCAAATGGCTGAAAAAGGCGGAAAACCCCTTCATTTTCGACAATAGACACAAGTTTCGTCCGGGTGCGCGCCGGGCAAGCCACTTTTTTGCCCAGAAAAGTACCCTGAAAGTGGATCAAGTTTTGGTTTTGAAGGTGTTTTTTTGAGAAAAAATGCCCAAAAGTGTACTATTTTCATAGAAGCAGGGGAGGGTAAATTTGCTGTGTCAAAACATTCAAACAAAGCTCACTGAATTGGTATATTCCATTTTTCAACCCATACTTGTTATGCAAAAACTACTTCTTTCTTTTCTGCTGCTCCTTTCTGTCGGGGGGCAATCTTTCGCGCAAGGCGATTGTTTAGGTTATCCTTATGTCATTGACCTGAGCGGATTCAATTGCGGAAACGGCCTGGGCACGATCTGCTTTGTCACTTCCGCCGACTGGGTCAACTACAACGATTGTGGCGACTATGTGGTGGAACTCGAGTACGAAACCGGCAATTTCATCTGGACCGACCTCGGTGATTTTTACGGGCATTCCGAGACGCAGAGCTTGACGGTGCTCCGGCATCAACCCAGTTTTGTATCGCATGGCCTTACCATCGGCTGTCTGGAAGGCGTCATCCAGGAGCCGGGTACCGTGTTTACCGTCCGGGTAGTATGGCCCACCAATCCCAATGATGTGATCGCCACCAGCACATTTACCATCGGCAGTCCGACGGTGATTGGCGGCCCCGGATTGACGACCCTGCTTTCCGATGCCATTGACAACGGCGATTTGCTGGATCAGGCCCAGGCTGCCATGCAGGGGCAATCCATTGTCATTGAAGGCACGCTGGTGGTGGATGAAAACTACGGATTTGGCCTCGACCCGGGCGGCGTTAAAAACGAGATTATTCTGCGCCCCGGTGCCCGCATCGAAATTGGAACCGCTGCGCAAGGTTTTGGACTGGGCACCTTCCACGCTGATATTCATGGCTGCGGCGAACAGTGGGATCGTATCCTGGTGCGCAGCGGCAGTTTGTACAGCGGTTTCCGAACCAGCATCAGCGATGCAACCGTTGCCCTGGAAATGCAGGATAAAAGCACGGTGGACATCGGGCGCATTTATTTCAACAACAATGACATCGGCATTGCTTCCTTTGGCGCAACCCCCAAAAGCATTGACCTGAACCTGTTTACCTCGATTTTTGAAGGCATTACCATCGAAAATGGCAACGAAGGTATGCACTTCGAAAATACCAACCTGATAGACCTGACCGCCAATCTGCGTATACAGCAAATGACCGCCAATGGCGTGTACCTCGATCGTGCCGACATGACCGGTTTTTTGAACAGTTATGATGAATGCCCGGTAGGGGTACGTGTCGCTACATCCAACAGCAACCTGACGCTCGAACGCTGCCAGTTCAGCAACGGACAGGCAGGCGTCTTGTCGCTCGGCACCGGTCACATGGAAATCACCAACAGTTTCTTTCACGATCTGGATTTTGGCGTTGCCCGCACGACTGCAGTGTTGCATGAAAAAACCCACATGGAAGACAATACCATGGTGGATTGCGGTATGAACGTACTGGCCCTTGTGCAGACTTCCAGCGGCAATATTTTATACAACACGCTGGGCGCCGACAACACCAATGTAGGCGTTTGGGGCATTGACGCCGGGTCGCACACCTGGGCCGTGCAATACAACGAAGGCATGTATGCCGGCGTGCTTAACCCCAACGGATACAATGTTTCTTACCTGAATGTGCGCAACGGTCGTATATTTAACAACCATTTCGCTTATGCCAGCGCATTTAATTTCTCGGCCTGGGGCGGCAGCGGGGTGTTAATCGGAGAAAATGAAGGAATCGTTTGTGATGCTACCAATATCCGGGTAAATGGCAGCACCAACAATATCGTGTATTGCAATATCATGGACGGCGCCACGGGCATCATGTTCAACAATGACTGCAACGGCACCATCGTGCGCGGCAACGACATGACGAGCAGCGGCCACAACCTGTCTTACGGCAGCGCCGGCAACACATTCGCCAGCACCGGCGAGCAAATCTACCGGGGCAATATCTTTGATCCGAGTACGACAGGCAATCCCAAAGCCATTCACTTTAGCACCGCGCAGGTCGCCGAACAAAGTCACTACCAGACCGGCTTTTTTGCCGGCCCGCAAGGCACTGATTTGTTCCCCTTCTTTACTTCTGCAGATGATGAGTGGTTCCTCGATGATGATTTTGGCAACGATTACACCTGCCCGCCCGGTTTTGCACCGGAAGATCCGCGCGACGTAGCACTGCGCCGTGAAGCCGTCAACCGTATGGATTTGCTCGATGCCGGCGTGGAGGCCGATTACGGCGTCGAAGTGGCGTTCGACGTGAAACTCAAGCTGTTCCGCACCCTGAGCGAATTACAGGGACTCAGCGTGCTGACCGCCCGCGAGCAAAGCTGGTACAACAACCTGTCGGCAAGTGATGTGGCTCCCTTTATCGAATTTGAAAACGCCTACAAATCGGCCATCACCCTGACGGATATGGAGGAAAACCAGGCCGAACAACTGAATGAAGATATTACCAACCTGCAAAACGATTTGAAAAACATCAACTGGTACACGCTGGAGGCCGATGCCGTGACAATTGACCCTGTCAATCAGGCGCTGTATGAAGCGAAACTGGCGGATATTCAGACAAAAACCAATGATTTAAACAGCCTGTTGAAAGGACGTCATCAAAAATTGCACGACGATTGGGAAGACCTCAACGACTCAAATGAAGGAATCGGCGAACAGGCCACCAATTCCGGCCAGAACCTGCAATCGGCCAACCGCTTGTTGCTGCGGCGGGTGTCGCCCAATTTCGGCGGGTACACCGAAAACGAGTTGCAAACCCTGAAACTGCTCGCCCAGGAATGTGCCGGAACCGGCGGCGAAGGCGTTTACATCGCCCGCGCACTGCTGGCCGAAGCCACACTGTCGCTCGACACCTACAACGACGACTGTATCAGCAACCCGGATCGCGACCGCACAGCCGCGGCAACGTTGAATTCCGACTTGCTGGTGTCGCCCAATCCGGCCAACGAAGCCGCCTGGGTGCGGGTTCCTGCCACACGCAATTACCAAACGCTGGTTGTTTTCGACCTGATGGGCCACGAAATCATGCGCATCGAACTCGCCGAAGGGCAGCAGGAACTGCGCCTGGCCACCGGCTCGATGGCGCCGGGTGTTTATTTCCTCGCACCGCTGGGACAAAAAACCGAAGCGCAAAAATTGGTGGTGAAACATTAGTTTTGTCTGAAAATATGAAAAAGCGTTTCCTCTTCGGAATGCTGCTCGCAATCGCTGCGCTTCGTCTCGAAGCGCAGCGATTCGATTATCAGTGGCCTTTTGGCTACGGCAGCAACCTGCCACAGGGCTTCGGTATCAGCCTGCTCGATTTTAACGGCGATACGGTCCGTACCGCCCCCCTGGCCGCACCGGGAATCCGGCTGGGCAATGGCGGCAGCTTTATCTGTACACCCGATGGCGAGCTGATGCTTCTGACCAATAATTGCGCCGTTTACGACCGCAATTTTCAAATTATCGAAGGCGGGGCGGCACTCACGCCGGGCAATACCTACAACAGCCACTGCCTCAATTACAACGATTACCCCGCCGATCAATCCACCTTGTTTTTGCCGGCCTTAGACAATGATTCGGTGACGTATTTGCTGCACAAGGATTCGGAGCTGTCAAACGCGCTGCAAGACGTGGTGACCCGGCATTTTTACCTTTCCACGATCGTTCGCCGTCCGTCGGGTTCTTTTTATTTGAAAGAAAAACGGCTGCTGCTTGATGTGAACATGGTGGTGAACCGGCTCACAGCCACCCGGCACGAAGACGGGCTGCACTGGTGGACCTTGGTGGCGGGTTACAATACCCACACTTTTTACAAGTTTCGCATCGGCGGACCGGAGGGAGTGGAAGGGCCTTTTGTGCAGGAAATCGGCCCTGATTTGCTGGGAACCGAAGTCGGGGTGGGGCAAACGGCTTTTTCCCCGCAAGGCGACCGGCTGGCGATGAACAACATAGCCTATGGCGCCCTGCTGTACGATTTTGACCGCAGCACCGGCCTGTTGTCCAACTGGCGTTCCTTCCTGTACCCCAATCCGACCAACGAAACTGCCGAAGGTTTGGCGTTTGCCCCCGGCGGACGGTTTTTGTACCTCACGGCGGGCCGCGATCTTTACCAGATGGACCTGGAAGACCCCGACCCTTCGGGCAGCACGGTGTTTATCGCCAAGGTGTCGGAGCCCGATGAAACCGGCTGGCCCATCGGCATGGGTTCGATGTATCCGGGGCCCGATTGCCGCATTTATGTGGGGCCGGGCACCACGACTTTTTACATCCATGCCATCCACCGGCCCGATGAAAAAGGCCAGGAGTGTCGCTTTCACCCCAAGGCCCTGCGTTCGCCGACCAAGTTAAAATTTGACCTGCCCAATTTCCCCCTCTTTCGCTACGACGGCGCCTGCGATCCGACGATCGGTCTGGGAATGTTGTCGGCGCCTGCGCCGGAGGCGGCGCCCGCCCTGCGCCTGTACCCCAATCCGGCAACCGAGCACCTCTTTTTCCAGGGTATGCAGCCCGTCGAAGCCCTCGAAGTTTATGATGTACAAGGAAAAATACGCATCAGCGAACCAGGGCCGGTCGAGCGCCTCGACATAGCGGCCCTGCCGCCCGGCGTCTATTCCCTGCGGGCGCGTTGCGGGCAGGGCTGGTGGCAGGGCAGGTTTGTGAAGATGTAGGGGAGATTTGGGAGGCCTTGCGGAAGCAAGATTCCCCTTTATCTGCCTGTTTTTGCAAAAGGGTACGTTACAGCCGTATTCGCGCCTTCAATGCGCAGCCAGTAATACCCTGCTGCCAGGAATGGTACGTCCCACTCCAAATGGATGTCCTGGCCCCTGCACTGCTGACTGCCCATACTTCTTCCCCGGGCATCCACTATTTCCAGTTGAAGATCTTGCGGGTGATCCAATTGGAATTCAAGCACCAGCTTTTCGCCAACGGGGTTTGGAAAAATCCTGGAATGCATCAGCGATGGTAATCCACTCAGGTTGCTGACTTCTTCAACGGTTGCGCAATAAGATACAGAACATCCCAGGCAATCCTGGACCGTCACACAATACAAACCGGCATCCAGGCCCTGGATTTCAGCGGTGGTTTCACCTGTATTCCACACATAATGATAAGGAGCGCAGCCATTTTGAGGAGAAATAGAAACGGATCCATTGGATTGGCCGGCGCCGGACATCATTACGGCGGGTTCAAGGGTCCAATCAGAGGGGTTATTCAAAAAAGAAACAGGGATGCCGTTGCTCAAATTATAGTACGTTCCGCTCGCACTCGTTCGCAGTTCCACACTGCGCACCATGTAGGAAATCAACCCCGAGTCGGGGCAAGCGTCGAAATACATGGTATCGGTCACCGGAATCGGGTTGAGGAGTAAATAGGCCGTGTCGTTCGCTGTTTTTTTGTAAATAAAGTACCCCAAAGCATTGGCCGGGTCTTGCCAGGATAATTTCACATGAATGCCAGCCTGACCGGCGCTCAGGTTTTCTACCGGCGAAAGCACGTGCATTCGAAGGGTTGGATCGCCCAGGAGCGCGTTGTGGACGTAAAGCCCCCAAAAACGAGGCGTATAAAGGCCGGCATTACTCATGGTTATTTGAGCGGAATATCCGATGTGTTCACCCAGGGCCATGTGATGAAACACCCAATTGGGCCGGTTGGCCCAGGTGCTTGCCAGGCAGCTTCTTGAAGCGATGGCCGCGCGCATGAAATTATTGGGATAGTCCCAGTCTCCAAAGTAGGAGCCGAACAAGAGCGTGAAGATCGTTTGCAGCGAATCCGTCGTAAAATTGGTGGTGCTGGAAATATCCGAGGCGCTTTCAGGTCCGCCGCCCCCGCAGCCATACGACCACATGTACGACTGGTTGCTCAAGGTTGGGCGGTAGGAGAGGTCTTTGACATTGGCATAACCAAACATAGCGGTAAAGTTTTTCCAGCCCGTCTGTCCCAACCCCTCAATGTCCTGAAAATTATTGTCCACCAGGGCTCGTTCCATCACGGGCATTTTGCCGGTTCGCCAGGCATGGTCTTTATCAAGGTAACGGCGCAACAACTGTTCCTCGGATTCAGGAAACTTGTTCATATTCGCAAAGTCCACGCGCCCCAGTTGCAGTTTCAGGGGGGCGGGAAACACATTGTTGTCGAACTTTCCGTCGCCCGGAACATTGTCCTGCCTCATGCCGGGGGAGTTGATATTGACCGTCTGATCGGTCCAGACACCCTCCAGTTCAGCGTAATATCCATCGCTGGGCCATGCGCCCCGGTGGTCGTTGTGATGGCCGTCGGGGGCCATTTCTCCGGAATACGGTACGGGAATACGCCCTAACAGGAACACCGCCTGTTGCTTGTCCGGATGCGTTTCCGACCAGGTTTTTATGTAAGATTTGACGGAAGTGACGGCATCATTTCGGCTTACATACATCGCGAGGGCGTTCCATCCATCTGCCTGGATGTCAGCGAGCAGTCGGGCGATTTCCGGAGCAAGGCTATATTTAAACGTGCTGTCTACCACCACCAGGCATGCGCCCCGATGATGGGTGGGCAGCACTTTGATGCCGGAATAAAGATACCCGGCCCCAAAATTCGGTGTGCCATTGCCGTAGGGGTAGGCGGGCAAACTTTTAATAACCTGATATTCATACCCGATACCGACCGATACGGTGGTATCGACCCAAAACGTGCTCCCCGGCCCGAGCACAACCAGGCTGTCTCCCCAGGTGGCATCTTCTTTGGCCTTGCGCCAGATCGTATATCCGCCATTGGCGGTATCCAGTACCCAGTTCAGCCGCACAGCGGGCGGGTTTTCCTGCACATTTGCTTCGAGGATGACCGATTGCCTGGCATCATAAATGTGCTGGGCAAAAGACATTGTCCTACCCCCCTCTGAGCGGTGCCAAAAATAAGTAGAGAAAGTACAATTTTGTAACTTTCACACATTAAAACAGTGCACGATGCGAAAAAGCAGATTTAACGAAAGCCAGCGCCAGGCGATCCTGAACAGTTACCTCAA
>JANRLZ010000341.1:0-3653 GCA_033762055.1 Saprospiraceae bacterium | reverse complement strand
ACGGATCAAAATAAGGCGTGGAACAAGCGAATCGGGGCTGCCGCGGCATACAATAGAAATAGTCGACAGCCCAATGACCGACGTTTCCTCATTATATGCGAGGGCAAGAACACGGAGCCTTTGTACTTCAAAGCTTTCCCGGTTTTACAGGCGGAGGTGGAAGCATTCGGAACCGGGCGTTCGAAAACCAGTTTGGTGGATGCAACCATCGATTATGTTGCTCGCCTGCCGCGTGATTCGGAGCGGGAAGTTTGGCTGGTATTCGACATGGATCACGACCCGATCAAGGACTCTGCTTTGCAGCGCGAGGATTTTAACCAGGCTGTATCACAGGCTGAGCGGTATGGCTTTCGGGTAGCCTATTCCAATGACGCTTTCGAGTTGTGGTTTGTTTTACATTATCAGTATCTGGATGCTGCTATGACCCGGCGCGAATATTTTGAGTTGCTTGGACGAAGGTGGGGTATCTCCTATGAACGGGAGGGTAAAGGACATCGTTTTTGTGCTACACTGTACCAGCGTTTGCTGGATGACCCGTTAGCCAGTCAGGAAAATGCAATACGCAATGCTGAAAGGCTTTTTCGGCAGTCTCAGCATATCAGTCCGGCAGAGCAAAATCCTTGTACGACAGTATATCAACTGGTGGCGGAATTGAACAAGTATTTGAAAAAATGAAGGCGGATGACGCGGGTTTTCACGGATTTTTAAAAGGGTTATTCCTTATTGCGGCGCTCATAAGGCGTTACAGTTGCGCTTTATAATACCGGCCAGGCAGCGGTCGATCTTCCCGGTTCTGTTGAAAATCCAGCAGGAATGCTTCGAAGTCGGCGCGTTCGGGTAAGCCTTTCAGGATAATGGCCCGGTCTTCGTCGGACAGAGCGGGTTGTGGCTGATCTGTTTCTGTTTGTACGACGCGAATTTCCAGTCGCTTGAGCAGGGCAAGCAGCAGTTCGAGGTCTTTATCTCGCGAAATTTCCAGTAATATGCGTGTCATCGGGAGTGGCGTTATGGCTAAGAGTGGTTTTCGATTTTCAGCATACAAAATCAGGCAAAATCTGATAAGCGGGAGCCAAACAGCCGACAGCGAGCTTATTTTTGTCGCATATCTGATCCCGCTCATGTCCAACATCGCCCAAAAATTACAACAAATCGAGGCCCTTCGCCGTCAGATTGATGCCCGTGGCGAACTTCCGCCCGCGGTGTTGCGCCGCCTTGAAAACCGCCTGCGCGAGGAGACCAACTACTACTCCAACCGGCAGGAGGGCGGTACTCTGACGCGGGAAGAAACCCGCTCGGTAATGACGGGCAATATCACCGTGGAGGGCAAACCCCTGAAAGACATCCTGGAAATGCAACGGCACGACCAGGTCACGCTCGATATTTTCCGCATAGGCAAGGGAGAACTCAAACTTTCAGAAAAACGCATCAAAGACATTCACCGGGCCATTTTGTACGAAGAAGACCCGGTACGGCAACAGCAATTGGGGCAATGGAAAAGGGAGGCCAATGAAATCATCAATTCCCGGGGCGAAAAATTTGCTTTTACGCCGCCCGATGAAGTGCCTGACGCCATACATGCGCTGCTCAACTGGCTGAACGCCGGTCTGGAAAAAGTGGATCGGGGAAAATCGGACCCCGGATCGGTTTTGTTGCTGGCTTTTGAGTTTCACCACCGTTTTCTGGCCATTCACCCCTTTCACGACGGCAACGGGCGCACGGCGCGTTTGTTGAGCAATCTGATACTCGTAGCCTACGGTTATCCGCCTTTTTTTATCACGGATGAAGAAAAGGGCGCCTACAACCGCTATTTAACGGAAATTCAGGGGTATGGCGCCAGCCCGGAAGCTTTTATTGATTTTATGCTCGGACTGGTGATTCGCTCTCTGCAACTTGCTTTGGACGTCATTGAAGGACGGGACACGGATGATTGGGAGAAACGGCTCAGTCTGCTGATGACGCAGTTGCCGCCCGAGCCGCTCCTGCAAACCGTACGATCGAGAGAAACGCTGCTGAAATGGGCAGAGGAACTTGTTTTTCCGGTGTTGTCGAAGCTTCTCCTCGTACTGGAAAAATTCGATGGCTTGTTTATCCATCGAAGAATGTATTTCGGCACGGGTTCAGGCGCCGCCGAGGTACACGATCTGGCCGGAATGCAACAGTTTTTTGGGCTAAACCTGCATGAAAGCACGGAGGAAGTAAGTTTCGAAGTGCATTTTCAGGGATTCAACCGCGCGCCCAGGACACCATTTGACGTTCGGTACAAAATAAAATGGCTGTGCCAGCCATACGATTACGCCCTCTACGTACCAGCGGAAAGCGGTACACCGCAGTTTAATCGCCCATACAGCCGAGGATATACGGACGAGGAAATCAGGGAGATTGCGGCGCAGGTCGGGGCGGGTCTGACCGATAGGATAGAGAAGTGGGTGGGGGAGCAGACGTAGCCATTACATTTAATTAAATTTTTCTATGAGACATACATAATGACATTTGATATATAAATTGTGCCGCTTTTTAGTTACAATCATTTGAAAACACATTTTAATGGCCAACTAAACCATGAAAACAGAAGAGCGCGACCCATTGCTCGGATTTGCCTATAGGGCATATATCAAAAGCGTTTATATTCATCTTCCTTGTTACAGGTTCAGGCATAAACCGGCCGACAATCCGGACGACCATTATTTTGTAGGCCGAGAGAAAGTCGAGAGCCAGTTGCTGAACTTTTTGAAAAATGGTATGGATTCCGGAGCTTATTTAGTGACCGGTTTTCGCGGTATGGGAAAAACGAGTTTGGTGAAAAAAACCATTGAACGTTTTATCAGAGAATGTAAAGAAAATGATAAGCGAAAAATTAAACGGGTTAGTATTTCTTTCGGGCAAAAGGATTTGAAAGAACTGGATATCCTGCGGCAAATAGCTAATGAAGTAAGGAAGCTAGTACGAGAGGACAAATGGGTGAGATGGTACCAGCATCTTAACTTTAAAACCGGTATAGGAATTGGGTTCATCATATTTCTTATTTTGAGTATTACACTTCCTCCACATAGCGATTGGTGGGAAATCATCAAATTTTGGATTTGGAGTTTTGAGGCCAACGTTGAAGCAATGATCGTAAATCTCGTGATCTCAACGGCGTTGTCCAGTTTGATATTTATGTTCGTCGTATTTTGTTTTTCCAGAATAGAGGTTATAAAAATTGCCGACGCTATAGAAGAGGTATATGACCGATGTTCCAGCCAGATTACCAAAGAATCCGGCACCAGCGGCGGTTCTGAGCAATTTCCTTTTGGTTTTTCCCTGAAACAAGTCAAATCTTATCCAATAGCCAGTTCAAAAGAGATTTCCAATGAGTTGATCGATATCATCAGAGACTTACATGCACAAGACTGGAAACTGATTTTCACATTTGACGAACTGGACAAAGTAGAAAACAGTCAGAGCAACGTGAGTTATTACGAAGATATGGAGCAGTGGACCTCGAATGAAAAGACAGGCTCTTCACTGAACGATATCAGGGAGCGAAAAATGATGGTATTGGGAATACTTTCTTCGTTAAAGTATCTGATTACGGAAGCGCCGGCCCGTTTTATTTTTATCGCGGGAAGTGAAATGTTCGATGCTGCCCTTGCTGATATTTCGGATCGCCAGTC
>JANRLZ010000340.1:0-7033 GCA_033762055.1 Saprospiraceae bacterium | reverse complement strand
TCGTCCTGTTCGCGTTCGCGCTCGGCTTTTTCATGTTCGAGCAGGCGGGTCAGAATCTGTTCCTGTCGCTGGAGCATTTCGTTGGTCAGTTTTTTATTGACGAGGTCAATTTCAATCTTGTTCATTTCATCCATGATCTCGTCGAGGGCCTTGTCGCCCTTGCCTTGTTCCTGTTTTTCTTTTTGCATTTTACGCAGCGCTTCGCGCAATGCGGCCTGTTTGGCGGCCAGTTGGGCGAACTCCTTGCTGTTGCCCGGCTGGTTTCCGCCACCGCCGCCGCCCGATTTTTCCTTGCCCTTTTCTTTTCCCTGTTTGTCGAGCCGCTCCTTCAAATCCTTCATGATTTTATTGATGTCTTCCTGCCCCTTGCTCATTTTGTCTTTGGGTTCGCCCTGTCCCTGGCCCTTTCCTTTGCCCTGACCTTTTCCCTTGCCGGGTTTGTCGCAAGCCTGGTTGCCGGGCATGCTGGAAGCCATTTGTTCCTGCATGTTTTGCATAGACTCGGCGAGTAAAAGGGCGAGGTCATTCAGCCCTTTCATGGTGCGGTGCTGGTACTCGGTGGCAGTGTTGGTGCGGCGTTCTTCGAGCTCGTCGAGACTGTTTTTCAGGCTCGATTTTACTTCGGTCACTTTTTCCGTGATGATGGTTTCCAGTTGGAATTGCCGCAGTGCGAGGGCTTGCAGGCTGTCTTCCACCAGTTTGAAGTCGTCTTTGATTTTGTACTGCTGTTGCGCCAGTTCCACATAACGGGGGGTGTTGACGGTGGTTTGTTCCACCTCTTTTTTATTCTGTTCCTGTGCGAATGACAAGCCCACGAGGTTTTCGAGCAGCTGGCGGATGGTTTTCAAGTCTTCTTCCATTTGTTCCATACCGCCCGACTGCTTGTTTTGCTTCATTTTATTGGCCATCTCTTTCATTTTATTGGCCGCTGATTTTTGCTTTTTCCCCGCTTTTTTGTTCTGTTTGTTGTTGATTTCCTGCTTGGCGTCTTTTTGTTCCTGCTTCGCATCGTCCATCTCCTGCTGGTTGTCTTCGATTTTTTCCGGACGTTTGAGTTCTTCGTTCTTCTTCAACAATTCGTCCATTTTTTTGTCCAGCTCCTCGAGTTTCTCATTGAGTTTTTCCTGTTCTTTTTCGAGTTCTTCGCTATTTTTTTGCTCTTCTTCGGTTTGTTTGGCCAATTCTTCCTGCTCTTTGGCCAGTTCTTCCAGCTGCTCGATTTGCTGATCGAGCATTTGTTCCACTTCCAATTGTTTATACAATTCTTCGAGGCGCTCCAGTTCCTTGTTGAGTTCTTCCTGGCTCATTTCCATATCCTCCATTTTCTCCAGCATCTCGTCTTTGTTTTGTTCTTCGAGCAGTTTCTGGATGTCTTCGAGGAGTTTTTTCATCTCGTCGTTCATCGTTTCTTCGAACAGTTTTTCCAGCTGTTCCTGCTTTTCCTGCATCTCCTCGCTTTGTTTGTTGAATTCCTGTTGTTGTTTGGTATTCTCCTCGAAGGTCTGTTTGGCATCCTGCAACTGTTGTTGCAATTCTTTCTGGCGGTTCATCAGCCGTTCCATTTCCTTGCGGGTTTGCCAGTCCATCTCTTTTTTCTGCAGCACTTTATCGCGCAGTTTTTTCAGGTCTTCCTGAATTTTCAGGCTTTCTTTCAGGGCTTTTTCCAGGTCTTCCTTGATTTCTTTGGAATTATCGGCCTGTTGCTGGCGGAACTCCTCTAGGGTCGGCATTTTGTAGGTCATCAGGCCGGTGCGCGCGCTTTTTGCGCCGTTCACGCCATCGTTGTCGAACACTTCGAAATAGTACTGCACCTCGTCGCCGGGTTCGAGGTTGAGATTGGAAATATCCCAGGAATAGTCGTATTGCACCTGTTTGCCCGATTTTTTATCGAGTTTAACGGTGTTCATCGGCATTTGTCCGCCCTTGGCTTTTTTAATCTGATAATTAAAAGTCAGGTTGGAAATACCGTAATCGTCGGCTGCATCGCCGGCAAAAAACGCCAGGCGCAGGTTGGCGCTGTCGCGGAATTCCTCGACGCCGATTTGCGGGTGCAGATCAGGGATTACGGTGATGGTGTACGCCACGGAATCGGCGCCCTGGAGCAGCGCATTACTAAGGAAAAGCTTGTAGGCTTCATCTTTCAGTGCGCGGCGGCGGTACTGAAAAAGTTCGTCGTCGAAGCGCCTGGCTTCTGCCCCGGGATCGCCGCCAAAGCGGATTTGCAACTGGTCGGTGTTTTGCGCATTGAACACCCAGCTGATGTCGGTGCCCTGCGGCACCACCAGATCGCCTACATTGGAAAGTTCTTCGTCGGCGCGACCGATATAAGCCGGGAAGTTGAGTTTGGTATTAAAGGAGAGGATGCTGGGTTTGCGCAGCACATGGAGCAGATAGTCGCGGCTTTCGACGCCTGCGGCAAACAACTGGAATTCAGTATCTTTCTGAACGTTGACAAATTTGTAGGAAAACTCGTTGGGCGCCAGTTTTTCAAGGCGGTATTGCACATTTCCGAGGGAAATGAACACCTCGTTGGGCAGCGCGGCGCCTTCGAGTTTTACATTTAACACATAATCTGAAAACTGAACGGCACGCAATGAGTCGGTGTTGAGCAGGAATTTGAAGGGCGCCGGCTTTTCAAATTTGGTGCTGCTGTTCCAAAGACGCATGGTGCCTTCGCGGAGAATATTGGGGGCGCCGAGCAGAATAAAAAGGAGCAACATGACCGGCGGCAGGGCGTAACGCAGGTATTTGCGGTTTTTGCCCAGGTCAATAGCGGCAGTAAATGGCACCAGCCGGATTTCGTCGCTTTTCTGGTTGATACTGGCGTGGATCAGGTCGGCATAAATGGCATTGTTGCTCTGCTGGCGCAGTTGAAGAATATTCAGCAACTTGTCTTTCACATTGGTGAAATGTTCGCCGATAATTTGAGCGGCCTGTTCGTGGCTGATCACTTTTCCGAGATGGAAATAATGCATAAGCGGCAGCGCCACCCAGCGCCACAGTGCTGCGGCGCTGATGCCCAAAAACCCCCAAAGCAAGCCGGTGCGTATGCCGGTGCTGAAATAAAAATAATATTCGGCTACATTGAGCAGAATAAACAGCCCGAGTACGGCGCCTACGGTATAGAGCGCACCACGGAGGAGCTGGTTGATGTAAAATTTGCGGATAAAACCATCGAGTTTTTCGATGAGGAGAGCGTAGTTGTCGCGTTGCATATTGTTTGTCATAGCATCACCTTGCGTAACGGGATAAAGCCAAAGAGGAAGACAGGGCTTCAAAGGTTGTATTTCCGGGGCAAATTAAACTGATTTTTGGATAAAAAGTTGGGCCAAGCGGTGAATTAACCGGAATTTGACAGAATTTGCCTGATTTCTGTGCGACTTAACATTGGCTTCATCCAAACTTGACAAACGCTTAATCCGTTGTTTTCCCCCGCCCTTGACGGTCTTTAGACCTTTGCAGCGCAAAAATGATCCAACAAATTTTGCCTGCTCTATGAAAAAAGCACTTTTACTTTTTGCATTTTTTGCCGCGTTCGTCGGCAGTGCAATCGCCCAGATCGTTGTATCGGGCAACATTACCACCAACACTACCTGGACAAAAAACAACACCTACCTCCTGCAGGGTTTTGTGTACGTTAAAAACGGCGCAACACTCACCATTGAGGCCGGCACCACGATTAAAGGCGACAAAACTACCAAAGGTTCGCTCATCGTGACCCGCGGCGCCAAACTGATTGCCGACGGCACGCCTTCCGAACCCATTGTATTTACCAGCAACGAAGCCAACCCGACCTATGGCGACTGGGGCGGCATCATTCTGCTCGGCAATGGCCCCACCAACGCCGCTTTTATGGGGCAGCAAGGCGTGGGCCAGATCGAAGGCGGCGTGGATAACGCGGAAGGCGACGGCCTTTACGGCGGCGGCACCACCCCCAACCCGGCGGATAATTCCGGCATCCTGCGTTATGTTCGCATCGAATATCCCGGCATCGCCTTCCAGCCCAACAGCGAGATCAACGGCCTGACCATGGGCGGCGTCGGCAGCGGCACGACCATCGAGTACGTGCAGGTTTCTTTCTGCGGCGACGACTCTTTCGAGTGGTTCGGCGGCACGGTCAACTGCAAATACCTGATCGCCTACCGCGGTCTTGACGACGATTTCGATGCTGATTTCGGTTACTCCGGCAAAGTGCAGTTCGCCGTTTCTGTACGCGACCCGCAGGTGGCCGACCAAAGCGGTTCGAACGGCTTTGAAATTGACAACGATGCACAAGGCTCGGGCGCTACCCCCAAAACGCGTCCGACTTTTTCCAACGTAACGGTAATTGGCCCTACCGGCAGCTCGATCAGCCCGCAATTTGCCCGCGCCAGCCACCTGCGCCGCAACTCTGAACCCGGCATTTATAACTCTGTATTTATGGGCCAATACCCCGTCGGCCTCTTCATTGACGGCGACTCTTGCGCGATCAATGCACAAACCGGTAAACTCGTAGTGAAAAACTCTTTCTACTACGGCATGACTGAATTGCTGCGCAAAAACACGCCAACTTTTGATATTGAAGCCTGGGCGGCTGCCAACCAGATCACAACCAGCAGCGACGTCAATGGCGCGCAACTGGTGAATCCTTTCAACCTCGCGCTGCCCAACCCGCGCCCCGGCGCCAACTCGCCGGTACTGAACGCCGCCAGTTTCAGCGATACCCGTATCGCCGACTTCTTCTTTACCCCGGTTTCCTACGCCGGCGCATTTGGCCCTTCGGGCGACTGGACCTGCCCCTGGGCAAAGTGGGGTCAGGCCGGCTGCCTGCCCTCCAACCAGGAAGTCGTAGTGAGCGGTAACATCACCACGAATACCACCTGGACGGCCGACAAAACCTATGTATTGCAAGGTTTTGTGTATGTAAAAAACTGCGCGACCCTGACCATTCAACCCGGCACGCTGATCAAGGGCGACAAAGGCTCCAAAGGTGCGCTGATCGTGACCCGTTGTTCCAAAATCAATGCGGAAGGAACTGAAGGAGAACCTATCGTATTCACCACCAATGACCCCAACCCGACCTACGGCTCATGGGGCGGCTTGATCATTCTCGGCAATGGTACCACCAATGCCGCATTCAATGGCCAGGCCGGTTGCGGACAGATCGAAGGCGGTGTGGATAATGCCAACGGCGATGGCCTCTACGGCGGCGGTTGCGGCGGCGGCACTCCGAATGCAGCCGACAACTCCGGCATCCTGCGTTATGTTCGCATCGAATATCCCGGTATCGCATTCCAACCCAACAGTGAAATCAACGGCCTCACCCTGGGCGGTGTTGGCAGCGGTACGACCATTGACCACATCCAGGTTTCTTACTGCGGCGATGACTCTTATGAGTGGTTCGGCGGTTCGGTCAATTGCAAATACCTGATCGCTTACCGCGGTCTCGACGACGATTTTGACGCCGATTTCGGTTACAACGGCGATGTGCAATTTGCGCTTTCGGTACGTGATCCGCAAATTGCCGACCAAAGCAACTCCAATGGTTTTGAAATTGACAACGACGCGCAAGGTTCGACGGCTACGCCTAAAACCCGCCCGACTTTCTCGAACGTCACCATCGTTGGCCCGACCGGCACGATCAACCCCTTGTACCGCCGCGCTGCACACCTCCGTCGCAATTCCGAGCCGGGCATCTTCAACTCGCTGTTCGTAGGTTCCTACCCCGTTGGCATTTTCATTGACGGCAACTCCTGCGCCGACAATGCCACCAACGGCCTGCTCGAAGTCAAAAACACCATCGTAGCCGGTCAGGTTGATCTGCTCACGACCAACGCTACCAACGGCTTCGACATTGACAGCTGGTATGCAACGGCTGCCTTCGGCAACCAATCATTTACCACCAACGCCGACGCCAAACTCGAAGATCCGTTTACGCTCGACTTCCCGAATGCACAGCCGGTGGCCGGTTCGCCGGTGCTTGGAAATGCCTCGTTCAGCGCAGCGCGTATCAACAAGCCTTTCTTTCAGCAGGTGGATTACATCGGCGCATTCAGCGGACTGGGCGCCGGTTCCGACTGGACTTGCGGCTGGTCGAAATTCCTCGACCTGAACATTTCCTGCTTCCCCGGCAGCGTAGGCACGAAAGACATCGCCGCCTATGCGACCGATATCAAAGTGTACCCCACGGTAACCAGCGACCGCGCTACCCTTGAACTCAACCTGTTGAACTCGACCGAACTCGTGGTAGACATTTATGGCCTCGACGGACAGTATTACGGTCAGCAGGTAAACGAAACTGCCGCTGCCGGACAGCAAACATACACGCTGAACACCGGCAACCTCTCGGGTGGTTTCTACTTTGTGCGCATACAGGCAGGTGATGCCGTTACGGCAGAAAAATTGATTGTAGTGCGCTGATTACGGCGGCTATTAAGACCTGACCAAACCATACCAATGGCAGGGCGCGCATGCGTCCTGCCATTTTTATTTAGGTGGCTGTCAACAGCCAGACCTTGAATTTTTCAGTAGCCCTGGCCCGGTGACTGATGCGGTTTTTAATATCGTCGCCGAGTTCGGCAAAAGTTAAGTCATACCCTTCCGGGATAAAAACCGGATCATATCCGAAGCCGCCCGTGCCCTGTTTGGCATGGGCGATTTGCCCTTCGCAAATTCCTTCCAGCAAAATTTCCTGTTCACCGTAGATCAGAGCGATTACCGTGCGAAAGCGGGCATTTCGATGATCGGCTGTGGTTAAATTTTGCAACAGCAAAGCCATATTGGCCTCCGCATCCCTGCTTTCGCCGGCATAACGGGCGGTATGAACACCGGGAGCGCCATGGAGGGCTGCCACTTCAAGGCCGGTATCTTCGGAAAAGCAGTCGTACCCGTATTTTTCTTTTACATAACGGGCTTTCAGCAAAGCATTCCCCTCCAGCGTGGTTTCGGTTTCTTCAATATCTTCTTCACAGCCAATCTCTTTCAGGGTTAGAATTTCAAATTCCGGACCGAGTATCTGGCTTATCTCGCGGGCTTTGTGGGCATTGTTGGTGGC
>JANRLZ010000339.1:0-3359 GCA_033762055.1 Saprospiraceae bacterium | reverse complement strand
GTACTTCTTAAAAGGATATCGCCGCAGAAGAGTCATTCTCTTCTGCGGCGATTCTTTTTAAACAGGCCCCAGTTGTTCCAAAAACCATTCTTTTTCCGTCAGAATGTCTTCACCTGCAATAGCCCGCCGCAGCGTATTCACAGCCTCGTTTTTTTTGAAATCAAGGGTCATTAATTGCTGGGTATATTGCACAATACGGCTGTAATTGGTGCGCTGGTAACCAATGCTGGTGTGACGCCGTATGTAGTTGCGCATGCTTGCCAAATGGCTCTCCAGTGCTTCGAATTCGCCGGTTTCATAGTAGATTTTTAATTGCAGGGTCTTGGCGGTCAGGTTGTTGATCAGGTCTTTGTAGTCGGAACGTTGCAGGTTGAGCAAGGCGGTTTTATGGTCGCGGCGCGCATAGGCTACACGGGCCAGACCGAGACTGGCGGCTACTTCGCGCCATTGTCGCTCCAGGAGGTTTTTATGGTCAAGTATGAATCCTTCCACCCAGTCCAGTTCGCCTACCCGGAGCGCTATGGCGATGATGTTGTTGAAAGCGAAGCGTGATATCCGTCCGTTTTCCAACAACAATCCCAGCGAGAGTGCTCCCCGGTACAAGTCCAGGGTGGCCAGGGCCCAGCCTTCACGCAATTCATTTGTTTTTTTGATGCCGAAATTGATGGCCAGCAGGTAGAGCGTCCGCAATTCTTCCGGGGGCAAGGCGCCTGAATGCAGGGCAAGCAATCGTCGAAACTGCTCGAAATGCCCTTCCGCATTGCCCAGATCGGTTTGAAAACGATAGCAATAATAATAGAGCCCGACAGCCGGCGTTTCCAACAACTCTTTGGTTTCGGCAAATGCCAACGCGGCGTCCAGCAGTCCGATTTGGTAGTCGGCGTTGAAAACCGTCTGGTGCGATGCGGCCAGACAGGCTAAACGCAGTTTGCGCCCCACGAAGGCCGTATCCATCAAATCGGAAGTGCTTTGCAGGTTGAAATTTTCGGTACGTCGGGTCAGCGTGTCGAACTGATACCGCTCCCATGCGATGAGGTGGAGGTCTTGAAAATAGTCGGCGTGGCGCCAGGGTTGTTGGTCGCGGCTTTGCCGGGCTTCGCGCAGGTTAATATTGAAATGTTTGCCGAGATTCCGCTTCCGGTAGGCAGCGGCGAGCCGGATTTTTTCCCGACCTTCTTCCTGAATTTCTGTATAATCCAGGTATTTTTCGAGCAGGCTTAGCAGCATTGAGTTGGCCTGGCGCATCTTTACTCCACCTGCCGTTTTTTGTAACAACACAGCGGCTTCGTTTTCCTGCGGCGCTTGCCCCGAACGGCGACAGGCATCAAGGTAGTCAAACAAAACCAGCGGTTGCTGCCGACCGTTGAAAAAAGGGGAGCGGACAAATTTGCCGAATTCGCGCACTTCTGTCGCATTCAGTGAGGAGAAGGCCTCCCAAAGCAAGGTTTTTTCCATTTTATACCGCTTGTTTGTGCGAATAATCTGAAGCTGATTGTGCATTTAAATGATTCATTTCCAATTGGTTCCCAAAAAAACAATGCACTATTTTTTCTACAAACCGGAAATAATGTCTTTGTTCCAACCAGAAGCGAAACACATCTTTGTCCTGTCATAACTCTTCCGAAAGAGAATTTGACAATCAATTATATCAACCTGATCAACCTTCATATACCGAGGCTGTCTAAAGTTTTTTCAACGATTGCCTTTTATGACTTTTGGATTCCGACTGCGTTAAATTTTTCATCATAATTTCCGGCTATGACTGCAAAATTTGCCTTGTCTCACCTCAAAATCCATTAAAAGTCAATTCGTCAAAAAACTTTAGGCAGCCTCACCATTATCAATTGACTATAACTCCATCTTTTTTTGCATTGTCTATGAAACATTACCATCGGTTCCACTTAATCCCTGTTTTACCGCTGTGGATGATCTTATTGCTGCCCTTTGGCCAGGCGCAAACCAGTTGGGAATACCATCAAAACCCTGCTTTCCACCCCAAAGCCGTGCTTGATCTGGCGACAGACGCCGGTGGTAACCTGTGGTATGTCAGCGGGTCGGTTTTGGGGCGATTTGACGGTAATACCTGGACGAGCAGTGATTTTACGACGGCCGGTATTCAAGTGCAGTACAATTTTTTGCGCTCGCTGGCCCATGCCCCCGACGGAAAGGTCTGGTGCGGGGCATTTGATCGTGTACTGGAATATTCACCCGGCGCCAACCAGTGGGTCCTGCATAATCCCTTCAATTCCGCGACCAATTTGAATGGCTATGCCATGACCGCCGACCCGAACGGAAAATTATATTGGTCTACTTCCAATGGCTGGGCCGAATGGAATGGCATACAATGGACTCGCAACTGGTTCTATTTTAATACTCCGCTCGGCAATGGTATCGAAGAATATAGTTTTCGGGATGTGGTGATAGATCAGGCTGGTGAAGCATGGTTTGTTACGCCCGGTTCTATTGGTTTCGAAACAGGGTTTATTGTTCCGGCAGGTATTATCCATCAATCAGCTACCGACACCAGTGTGTACAAAATGGGCGACCTCGGCTATCCCGAGGTACTTATTTTGCCTGTTGCCCTCAACATGCAAGGATACCCGATGGCCCTGGTCGGCACGGTGGAGCAGAACGGACAGGTACGCAAATTACACGTGCTTTCATTTGAATTTGGCGCCTGGCAGAACCTGGGCGAGGCTCCCACCCAAACAGCGACCGGCCTGGCCATCTATCAGGACCCGATCGGCAACATCTGGATTGCAGGACAAAACAGCCCGGGCCAACCTGTAGTCATCCGACGTTATCCAGACGGAAGCTGGGAAACTTACTTGCTGGATAACCAGAAAATCAGTGATGTATATACGATTACGGGGACGCCCGACGGCAGTATCTGGGTAGGTGGCCGATTGGATACGCAGGGCGTGCTCGCCCGGTTGCCAGGGCAATTTATCAGTGGTACGAATGAGATATCCGCACCTTGTCCTGCTTTCAGCCTTGTTTGTTCCGGCGGCCGGATTTTGATGCCTGCTTCGTTGTCTGGTGCTGCGGAAGGGCAATGTGTGGTGTATAATTCCCTGGGTCAGCAAATGACAATTCTTTCAATGAACGATCTGGCGGAAGGTATAAATGTTCCTCATTGGCCTTCCGGCGTCTATTTTGCCAAAATAGAGGCGAAAACAGGGTGTCCGGTTCAAACCATCCGCTTTATAAAGTGACTTGTGCCGCATCCGGCGAATAGCATAGCAATGAAATCGGCTATTTTTTCGGCTCCATAGGCGCGAGAAGGGCGAAATACGGGATATTTTAACCGCCGAGCAACGACAGGAGGCGGAAAAAGAGACATAGGCATTGCTTTGTTA
>JANRLZ010000338.1:0-5620 GCA_033762055.1 Saprospiraceae bacterium | reverse complement strand
GCCGTCTACCGTAGGCCGTCCGCCGTCTACCATAGGCCGTCCGCCGTCTACCGTAGGCCGTTTTTCGACATCATCGGCATAAATGCCGCTGCTCCCGACGGACTGAAGTCCGTGCTACCGTAGGCCGTCTACCGTAGGCCGTCTACCGTCCGCGGTCTACCGTAGGCCGTCCGCCGTCTACCATAGGCCGTTTTTTCGACATCATCGGCATAAATGCCGCTGCTCCCGACGGACTGAAGTCCGTGCTACCGTAGGCCGTCCGCCGTCTACCGTAGGCCGTCCGCCGTCTACCGTAGGCCGTTTTTTCGACATCATCGGCATAAATGCCGCTGCTCCCGACGGACTGAAGTCCGTGCTACCGTCTATCATAGGCCGTCCCTCTCAATCCGGTTTTACCCAGACATTGTTTTCCCAGTCAATATCGGCCATTTGATGGCTGGGGTCAATTTCGATTTTGGCGACTTTCTTCATTTTTTCCGGTATTTCAAATTCATAGGTCGGATCCACCCAGCGATGATCGGGCAGGACGGTGCGTTCCCGTTTATCCTGCGTCGGTTTTTCTCCACGCATACTTTCCAGCGGGGCGTAAAAAATTTCCTGATCTCCGTTGGTATATGTCACAACAATATCCAGCGGCATCGCCATGCGACCAAGTCGTTCGATCACCACCTTGGTATTTTTTCGACCTTCCGATTCTACCGATTTTACGGCATAATCAATGGTATTGATCGTATTTACCCAGTCTTCCTTGAACCAGTCAAGTTCCAGTCCGCTTTCTTTTTCAAAACAACGAATTACGTCGTTGGCATTGGGGTGCTTGAATTTCCAGTCGTGGAAATAGCGCAGCAACCCACGGTCGAAGGCTTTTTTACCGATGATGTATTCCATTTGAATCAGAAAAACACCGCCTTTGACGTAAGCGGCGAGGCCGTACCCGTAATTGGTGTGAAAATGATCGGCATGGGTTGTCAACGGCTCTTCTTTACCGCTGTTGGCCAATGCAGTGTAAGCGGCAATGGCGCCTTCAAAAGGGCGCTCTTCGGGTGTTCTGCCCGGCAACAAACCTTCACGGGCCAGTTCGTTCATCACCACATCTTCGGCATAAGAGGTAAAGCCCTCATCCATCCAGGCGTACAGGCTTTCGTTGGTTCCCAACACCATTTGGTACCAGGAGTGCAACTGTTCGTGAACCGACACACCCACCAGCGAGTTGAGGCTGCGGTTGCCCGTGATGAGCGTTGCCAGCGGATATTCCATGCCCCCGTCGCCGCCCTGGATAAACGCATATTCGCGGTAAGGATATTTGCCGTAACGTTCATTCATGTGCGTACGGGCTCGGCTCATTATACCCGGCAGTTTCCCCCATTGATCGTCGTATCCCTTGCCTTTTTGCCAGAAAAAACGCATCGTGGTACCGTCTTCGGCAACTATGCTGGTGTGCGCATAATCCGGATCGGCCGCCCAGCAAAAGTCATGAACGTTGGGTGTTTTGAAATGCCAGAGTAGTTTATCGCCGGCAGGCCGGTTGACCGTTGAACCAGGCGCCTCGTAGCCATAACCTACCTCCTGCGGGTTTTGCAGGTAACCGCCGGCAGCCACCACATAGTTTTTATCTATCGAAATTTTCACATCGTAATCGCCCCAAACGCCGTAAAACTCACGACCAACGTACGGATTGGCATGCCAGCCCTGTTCGTCGTACTCACAGAGTTTGGGATACCACTGCACCATGGAAAATTCAATGCCTTCGCGGCTGTCGCGTCCATTCCGGCGCACCTGAAGCGGCACTTGGGCATCCCATTCCATGTCAAATGTTACGGTAGCGCCCGGCATTATGGGTTGATCGAGCGCAACTTCGAGAATGGTTTCGTTGGTAAAAAATTTAACTGCCTTGCCGTTGTGGCGCAGCGATTTCACCTTGATCCAGCCTTGTTCCTCGGGGCTTAGTTTGGAAATCCGGTCACCTACCCGCGGATCGGCGTCTTCGATGGTGCGCGAGCGCACATCCATCATACTGCCGGGTTGGAAAGCATTGAAATACAGGTGCCAGAATACTTTGTCGAGCGTATCGGGACTATGATTGGTATAAGCCAGTCGCAAATCACCGCGGTATTGGTGTTTGGCTGCATCAACGTCGGCGTTGATCTGATAATCAACGCGTTGTTGCCAGCGTTGTGCCTGGGCGCAAAGTGAGAGCGCCATCAGAAAAAGGGAGAAAAGTATGCGCATATTGTTGTTGTTGTTAAATAAAGAAGCCGTGTTTTCCTGCTTTGAAAACCCGGAATTGAAGCGCAATGATACGTCAAGCCAATTTTGACAAATTGATTTTTGGAAAAACGACACGGCAGGAGGGCTGTTCGTACTACCTTCGCCCCGAAATTCCCGAGAAGAACACAGCAATATACCAACGTATGAAATTCCGTCTTGCAATTGCGCTGATCGCTTTGGCTGCGCTGACGCGCCTGCTTCCGCACCCGCATAATTTTACACCAATCGGCGCCATTGCGCTGTTTGGCGCTGCTTATTTCCACCGCCAGTGGCTGATGCTGGCAGTCCCCTTTGCCGCGCTTTTTTTGTCCGACCTCTTTATCAACAACGTGATTTACCGTGAATTGTACGGCGGTAATTTCACCCTTATTACCTCCTGGTGGATTTACGCTGCCTTTGCCCTGGTCATGCTGGTCGGGAGCGGCTGGCTGGCGAAAAAAGTGACTGCATTACGTGTTTTGGGCGCCAGCCTGAGCGCATCGGCGGTCTTTTTTCTCGTTACCAATTTTAGCGTTTGGGCAGAAAGCAGCATGTATCCGCCAACCGGCGCCGGCTTGCTGACTTGTTATACGGCAGGATTGCCTTTTCTGGGCAACACCATTCTCGGCGACCTTTTCTTCTCCGCTGCCATGTTCGGAGTCTACGAATGGATGACAAGACGCCACCCTCGCACAGTCGGCCAGAACAATTAGGCAAGCCCCGTGTTTGAGCGCAGCACTCAATTGTTATGACCGGTATTCTGATCGTCAATCTTGGCACGCCCGATGCTCCCACGCGCCCGGCGGTGTATCGTTATCTAAAGGAATTTTTGCTCGATCCGCGAGTGATTGATATTCACCCCGTAGCGCGCAACCTGCTCGTTCGGGGCATCATCGCCCCATTCCGATCAGGTAAATCGGCAAAAGCCTATCAGGAACTGTGGACAGAAAACGGTTCTCCGCTCAAATTTTATGGCGAACGATTGGTAGAGCAAATACAACAACGCCTCGGCGAGCAATACCGGGTCGAATTGGGAATGCGCTACCAAAACCCTTCAATCGCATCGGCTATTGCCCGGTTGATGGCCGCCAAAGTAAAAAAAATCAAGGTTTTTACCCTGTTTCCCCAATATGCCGGCGCCACGGTCGGGTCGGTCCACGAAGAAGTCATGCGGGTGGCAGGCAGCCAGCCAATCATACCGGAGATGGAATTTGTCAACTCCTATCCCACCTGGCAGCCCATGATCGAATTATTTGCACAAAACGCCCGTCGTTTTGACCTGTCGCAATACGACCATTTTTTGTTCAGTTACCATGGACTGCCCCAGCGACAATTACGCAAGGCTGACGCCTTTCAACACTGCCTGCAAAGCCCCGATTGTTGCAAAAACCTGGGGCCGGTCAATCAATTTTGTTATTCGGCGCAGTGTTATGCCACCACACAGGCCATCGCTGAACAATTACAAATCAAGCCGGATCAATACACCGTATGTTTCCAAAGTCGCCTGGGGCGCGACCCCTGGACGCAACCCTACACCGTGCAGGTGATTGAACAACTGGCCCAAAAAGGCGCCAAACGTTTGCTGGTTTTTTGTCCCGCATTCACTGCCGACTGTCTGGAAACTACCATTGAAATTGGAGAAGAATACCGCGAGGACTTTATCAAGTGGGGAGGTGAACGCCTCGACCTGGTCGAAAGCCTCAACGATTCACCCGCCTGGGCTGATGCGCTGGCTGCGCGTTTGCGCGACTACGGGCAGGACTGAACCTTGTTGCGCATATTCCACCATTCCCACCCCAAAAATACCCATAGAACAAGGTATTCAAGGGCTATTAAGGTGTAATTTTCCTGAAACCCGCCATTTTCGTAGTGGCTGTACGACAGAACAATCAATCCTGACCAGACAATTGGGAAACGCCAACGGGTGAGCAGTGAAAGTGCCAGCGGCACAGCGCCATACCAGGGTTGAACGGTGGCCGCGCAGGAGAGGTATAAAAAAAGGGCAAAAAGCATATTCGACCACAATCCTGCATTTTGCTGCCGCGTCACACGAATCGAAAGTACACAAATGCCGAGCAGGGTCACCGCCCCCAATATCGGCCCTGAGAACTCTCCGATATCCCAGCCAATTTTTGCATAACCCACTTCCCGAACGAGGTAATAGATGCTTGCATTGAATTGAAATTGCCGGAAATATAGATCCAGGCTTTCCAGGATATTAGGCAATGCCCAAAGGATGGGCGCAAACAAAAGCAGGCAAAACAGTGCCAGTTGCAACAAGAAGAAAATGCCTTTTTTCCCACCTAAATACCGCCAAACAAGGGGTAAAAACAACAAAGGCAGCATTTTACTGGCTATCGCCAGGGCCCAGGCGCCACTTGCCGGCCACAAGCGGTTTTGCTGCAAGGCAATCAGTCCCGCCAATAAAAAGAAAATCATGGCGCCCTCGAAGTGACAATTGCCGCTTATTTCCAGGATGACGAGCGGATTTAGGGCATAACAAAACGCGGCAGCATACCCAACATGGCGCTGCAATAGCCGAATCGTACCCAGTTCGAAAGCCAGCAGAAACAGTTTGATCACCACTACCCCACCCCAGATGCTTTTTGGCACACACCAGGCGGCAATGGCAAATATTGCCTGACAGACTGGCGGATATACACTGAAATAGGCCGGTGAATTGAGTTGCAGGAACAAGTCATTCGCAATACCAGCGGGCAGTAGACGGCGCACCATAAAATAATCAGGCGGGTGCGCAAAGGGATGATAACCGTTGACCGTCAAATGGCCATCCCATAGAAATCGGGCATAGTCATCGGAGAGTGCGGGCATACTAAACAGCAGGAGTGCGCGCAATAGCAAGCCTAAGGGCAGAAAAAAAGGTTGTGTTTCACGGGACAGGTATGGGGTATTAGAGAATACCAGCCAGGCATAAAGCCCAAAAAACGCAGCATAAGCCAGGATAAAAGCCTGAAAGTCACTTCGTTCGACAAAATATCCCAAAAAAATCGTCAGCCCCGCAAAAGCAAGACCGACGGACGGCAACAGGTATCGGCGATACATGGCGCAAAGTTCGGAAACGGCGCACAGTTTATGGAGGTTTAGGGAGGTTTATGGGGTTTAGGGAAGTTATAGGTATAGTAGCAAGACCATATAAACCCCTCAACCAAATAAACCCCATAAACCCTAATGATTACCCACAAAACCAGCAACCAAGTTCTTTGAAAGATTTTTAAGTAAGCAAAATCTTGTATCGATGAAAAAAAACGGAAATACACTCAATCCATATTTGGGGATAGGCGCTTGGAAAAACGGTTCCAACTCGTGTGCGATGCGCTTACAAAACAGATGAATGCCACTGTTCCACAGGCAA
>JANRLZ010000337.1:0-4645 GCA_033762055.1 Saprospiraceae bacterium | reverse complement strand
CGTCCGATTTTTGCCATGGGTAGGCAAATCGTGAAAAATGTTAAAATTTGCTTTTTTTTAAATTGATTCTCGTTTCGTTGTGACGCAATGCTTTTGCTAACGTCTTCTTAACGGTTTTGAAAAAACGGGGTGTTTGTCCGTTGATTTTCCTGCTTTTTTCGTGTCTTTGCGGCTGAATTGCAGACCTCGTCTGTTTAAAACCGCCTGACAGTGACAGCAGTCGCTACCAGAAAAACTTCGAATACATCTGTCGCGCTTACTGATTCGCAACTGATTGCACTGTATTTACAGGATCAGGATGCGAAATATTTCAGTCAGTTGTATCGCCGCTACGCAGGCAAAGTGTTCGCCAAATGCATTTCAATGCTGGCCGACCACGGAATGGCCCGCGATGCGACGCAGGATGTATTTATTAAAATACTCCTGAATCTTTCGAAGTTCACCGAGCAATCTTCCTTCTCTACCTGGGTGTATTCGATCACCTATAACTATTGCATTGATCTGATTCGCAAGAAGAAGAAAAACATCCTGCTTTACACCGAAGACATCGGCCGGATCAGCAAGGAAACAGAAGTGGAAATACCCGACAGTGTGATTTTGGAGATGGAAACCAAGCGCCTCGAAAAAGTAATGGAAAAATTGCCGCCGGGCGACAAGGCTATCCTCGACATGAAATATTCCGACGACATGTCCATCAAAGAGATCGGGGAAGTATTGAACAAAACAGAAAGCGCCATAAAAATGCAAATCATGCGCGCCAAAATCAAGGCGCAAACGATTTATGAAGATATGTTTGGCAAAGAACCGATTGGAAGTTGAGCTAATAATCATCCGCCGCCCTTCGGCGTATAAAACCGATCCGTTATGGATAACAGCCTGAAAAAGTTGCAAGCAGAGCGGGAGGCCATGTTGCCTCCTGAACTTGAAGATCGTATCTCGCAGCATGTGGGGACGCTCTCTCTTTTCAGCAATGTCATTGAAGTATTTATTCCCAACGCACTCCAAACCGTCGTGCAATTTATCGGGGGAGAAGAACTTCCCTGTCTGAAAAAAGTCAACCGGCGTGCCGCTCGTGCGAATATGGACTGGCGTACGCCTCCCGGGCCTGCCCTGACTGATCCGGGCTGAGATACCCTCGCTTTAGAAACAATCTTCTTTAAAAAATAATGGATCCTATTCCTGTTTCCGGCCCTTTAGCCCAATTAATCGGACAGTTTTCGGCCTTTTTCCCCAAGTTGATCGGCGCTCTTACCATCCTGTTTGTCGGATGGCTCGTTTCGCGCACCGTCGGGAAAATCCTCAGCAAAGTCCTGGCAAAAATCGGCGTTGATCGCCTGGCCGAAATGCTCGACGATATTGACGTCGTGCAGCGCAGCGGCGTGTTAAAAGAGAAACTTTCGGCCATTATGGCGAAAATCGTGTACTACATGATGATGCTGATTTTCATCATAGCCGCCACCGAAACGCTGGGAGTTGGAGCAATCACCCAATTATTTACAGATTTGATGAATTACCTGCCCTCTTTGCTGACCGCGGCGGTAATTTTTATGATCGGCCTTTTTTTGGCCGACATGGTGCAGGGCGCGGCAACCACCCTTTGCCAGTCGCTGGGCATTGCTTCTGCTAAAATGATTGGCTCCATTGTTTTTTATTTTTTGTTTATCACGATTGCTGTCAGCGCGCTTGCGCAGGCAAAAATCAATACCGAATTTATTTCCTCCAGTCTTACTGTTATTATCGGCGCCGGTGCACTGGCTTTTGCCGTTGGCTACGGACTGGCTTCCAAAGACCTGGTTTCGAACCATCTGGCCGGTTATTACAACAAAAACAAAGTGCGTGTCGGTGATGAAGTGCGCATCATGGGCGAACGCGGCAAAGTGGTACTAATTGACAGCTCCTCCATGATTCTCCAAACGCCGGAGCGCGCCATTATTATCCCGCTAAGTAAACTTACGACCGAGAAAGTAGAGGTGTTTTATCCCGATCCGCAAGACAACGACCTGCTGGAATCCGGCGATTGACGGCCATTGGTGTTCTCTCGCCGGATAGGTGTTCTGTAGAGTTGGTGCAACATGCGCGAAAATTGGCGAAATTTGCGGTAAATACTGTTCTCCGCATGGAAATCATCATCGCCTTCGTTGCCTTTGCCGCATCTTTGCTTACGCTTTTTTCCGGATTTGGCCTTGGCACCATCCTTACCCCGGCATTTGGCATTTTTTTTCCTTTAAATATCGCTGTCGCTCTGACAGGGGTGGTGCATTTGCTTAATAATTTTTTCAAACTTGCGCTGTTGGGGAAAAACGCATCGAAAGACCTGTTGCTGCGTTTCGGCATTCCATCGGTAGTCGGCGGGTTTTTAGGCGCATTAAGTCTTGCCGCCCTGGCCAGCCTGCCGGTATTATTTACCTGGCAATGGGATGAAACCGTATTTTCTGTTACCCTGCTGAAACTTTCCATCGGGATATTGATGATCTTTTTTTCGCTGATGGAAATACTGCCCGGATTAAAAAATCTGGAGTTTTCGCGGCGGTATTTGACGATGGGAGGGTTGCTGAGCGGTTTTTTTGGTGGATTAAGCGGGCACCAGGGCGCGCTGCGTTCGGCTTTTTTGGTAAAATACGGCTTGAACAAGGAAGTTTTTATCGCAACGGGTGTGGCCATCGCGTGCATGGTAGATTTGACGCGTCTCCCGGTTTATTTCGCCCGTTTTTCTGCCATGGATATTGCCGCCCAATGGCAGTTGTTGTTGATCGCAACATTCAGTGCTTTTGCCGGCGCCTATCTGGGCGCCCGGTTTTTGAAAAAAACCACCATGCCGATGATACAAAAGATAACTGCTGCCATGATTGTGCTCATTGCAGTTTTGCTGTCGGCAGGAATTTTGTAAGGAGGAAAGCAGGCAGGACAAAAAAACAGCCCTCCGCCCTTTCTCATTTGAAAGGACCGGAGGGCCCCCGCCTTCGGTTATCTTTACTCTTTCGAGTATTTATCTTTGAAGTGCAAAGAATTTCTTCAAAGCACTGTTTTTATCACAAATGATTTTTCAGGTATGTTTTGATTTTCCTTGCAATAAGGAGCGCAGGGTTGTTTTCTCGAAACTGCGCTTTTGAAGATTGTTTTATGGAGTGGTAGGTTTTGGAAATGCAGCGGTAGTATTTTGCTGCGTTTCGTGTTGCAAATATGAACGCTTTTTCCTATTCCCTGTTGCTTTGCTACTTGTCAACCCCTCAAAAAAAGAGTATTTTACAGTATTAAAATAGCAATTGATTTGCGGTTATTTTGATAGTTTATTAATAAAAATCTTTTTTTCTTGCAGAAAAATCAGCAAGTGATGATTATAGATGCGAATCCTCGAAATTTTATCAAATCAAAATTTTTTTTCAAAAAACCGCCGCTAAACCGAAAAAAGCCGCCGCTTCTTTGAAAAAAGCCGCCGCTTTCTGAATTTAAACAGTTTCATCATCTGTCGTACACGTCGGAAAAATTGAAAGAAGCGCATTGATTTTTTTTCAAAGGGCTTGTAAAAAAAAGAAACGGCTGTACATTTGCACCTCCTTTTGGAACCCCTGCGGGAATGGCGGAATTGGTAGACGCATACGTTTCAGGGGCGTACGCCAGTAATGGTGTGCGAGTTCGACTCTCGCTTCCCGCACTACATAAGGCAACCCATCCGGGTTGCCTTTTTTGTTGGCTGAAGGCTTCATAGCCACGCCGGGATGATGCCGGATAGTGTGACCTTCTCCCGGCTGAACGTTACAGGAATGCGTTCGTCGCTGCTTACCTTTGCTAAAAATAACTGCTATGAATTCCACCCTCCGTTTGATTTTGTTTGTTTTCCTGACCGTTTGCCAGGAACAGGCCTTTACGCAGACCGTCGCGATCGGCGAATTGCGCCCCTACCTGGATACGCTCACCAAATCCCAGAAACTGGATTTGCTGGAGTACATGCGCCACCTTGGCTCCAGCCTCGACCGCGAAGTAGCGCAATCCTATTTGCAACTGGATAAAAACCAGCAGGAACGCGCCTTGCAATACGTACGCCTGCAATTGATGCAACCCCAGGGCGTGGCCGACGATCGCACCACGGTGCGCTTTGCCAAAGATACCCTGATGCTGGGAAAAGTAGAAGAAGGCGATATTATTATTGACTCTTTTCTGGTAACCAATACAGGCGCAAGACCCTATCTCATCAAAGAAGTAAAAGCCACCTGCGATTGTACCATACTCCGCCGACCTGAGTATCCTGTGATGCCGGGCGAAACCGCTGCCATCCGGGTGGAATTTGATACCCGGGGCAAAATTGGTCGTACAACACCTGGGGTGGTGCTGTACGATAATACCCGCCCCAACGGTCGCCAGATCGTTTACCTGCAAGCAGAAGTAGTGCCGCGCGTCAAACCGCGCAACAACATGGGGGGGAATTGAAAGAATGTCAGGGGTGGATAAACTTTATAAACCCTATTGATTACCCACAAAACCAGCAACCAAGTTCTTTGACAGATTGTTAAGTAAGCAAAATCTTGTATCGATGAAAAAAAACGGAAATACACTCAATCCATATTTGGGGATAGGCGCTTGGAAAAACGGTTCCAACTCGTGTGCGATGCGCTTACAAAACAGATGAATGCCACTGTTCCACAGGCAA
>JANRLZ010000336.1:0-32967 GCA_033762055.1 Saprospiraceae bacterium | reverse complement strand
ATCCCCGACTTCATCGCCCGCAAACACGGGCGGCAGGCCGTAACCTACGACCTGCCCGATATGGAGGAATATTTGAAAGATACTTTCGGGATCTGTGTCTATCAGGAGCAAATCATGCTGCTTTCGCAAAAACTCGCCGGCTTTTCCAAGGGCGACGCCGACGTGTTGCGCAAGGCGATGGGTAAAAAACAAAAAGCGGTACTCGACAAGATGAAAAGCCAGTTCATCGAGGGCGGTACATCGCGCAATCACCCGGCCAAAACCCTCGAAAAAGTATGGACCGACTGGGAGGCGTTCGCTTCCTATGCGTTCAATAAAAGTCACTCCACCTGCTATGCGTTTGTGGCCTACCAAACGGCTTACCTGAAAGCGCATTATCCCTCCGAGTACATGGCCGCGGTGCTCACGCATTCGCAAAGCAACATCGAAAAAATCACCTTCTTCCTTGAAGAATGCAAACGCATGGGACTGGCGGTAAAAGGGCCGGATGTGAATGAATCGCTGGTCAATTTTTCGGTCAATAAAAAAGGGGAAATCCGCTACGGCATGGGCGCTGTGAAAGGCGTGGGTGAAGCGGCGGTCGAAATCCTGATTGATGAACGCAAAAAAAACGGCCCCTTCCGCGATGTGTTCGATTTTATGCGCCGGATCAACCTTCGCACCGTGAACAAACGGGTCATGGAAAGCCTGGTGTATGCCGGCGCGTTCGACAGTTTTGGGCTGTCGCGCAGCGTGTTTTTTGCCGAGTCGGAGAAAGACGTTGCCTTTATCGAACGGCTGCTCAAGTACGGCGCGGCTTTCCAGGAAGACAAGGTGATGTCGGTCAACTCCCTTTTTGGCGACTTGTCCGATTCCGTCAGCATTCCCGAGCCTGTGGCGCCGAAAGCAGCGGAATGGGGATTGATTTTTAAACTGCAAAAGGAAAAAGACGTCATCGGCATTTACCTCAGCGGTCATCCGCTCGATGATTTCCGCTACGAATGGGAAAATTTTGCCTCTCCCCTGGCCAACATCGAAAATTACAGGGGCCGGAAAGTCAATGTGGCGGGTTTTGTTTTGAAGGCCGAACACCGCATCAGCCAGAAAGGAACCGGCTGGGGGCGGTTTACGATTCAGGATTACACCGGCAGTCTCGAAATCACGATGTTTTCCGAAAGTTACGCCAAATTCAAAACCTTCTTTGAAGAAGGAACCAGTGTGTATGTGGAAGGGGAATACAAGCAGCGATATAACTCCGATGAAATGGAATTCCGGGTGCAAAATGTGCGGTTGCTCGAAACCATCGGAGAGGAGAAAACGCAATCGGTAACGCTGAAAATTCCGATTGAAAAGATAACGCCCGATTTTTTGGATCAGATTGAAAAACTCTGCGTAGCCCACAAGGGGAAACACACCCTGCGCATGGAACTGATTGATTTTCAGAACAAGGAAAAACTCCCCTTTGTATCCGCTGCCCGAAAAGTGCAGGTAGGAAACGAACTGATTGCCGCGCTGGAATTGCTGGGCGTGGAATGCGGGGTGAATTAGAAAAAAGTTTATTTTTGTGGCAAAATATCAACTATGGACAACCTGATAGTAACGGTTAACCGACAGATTGACGGCTACAATTTCAGCCTTATGCCTATCGTACTAAAAGCAATTTCAGCGTTGTATCCCGGCGCCCGTCCAATCAAACACATTTTCATTGGTTATGATATAAAATCGAACTTTGAGGAAATGTATGGCAATGTCGGAGAACATTTGCTCCCCTTTTTGACGGGTGTTAGTATGGAAGAGTTATCAAAAAAAATAAAAACGGTTACTTTTATGGATCCATATCAAAAAGAACCGGTGTTTACTTTATCCTTGAAAAATGTCAAAAAAGCAGAATCTGTACCTGGGTAAAGCAGGGCAATTTTTTGTCATGTCGGAGTTGCTGTTTCGAGGTTGGAATGTGGCTACACCAGAGGTTGATGTGGGTGATGATATCTTTGTTGTTAAGGATGCGGATGGGCAGTTGATCAGAGTGCAGGTTAAAACAGCCACCGCTGCCATGTTAAAAAAAGGTGGGCTGCGAGCACAATTTAGTTTAAATCTTGCTCAATTGCAAAGTAATATTACCCCGATGCTGGTTTATGCATTGGTCTTTCGTTTAGGAAATAAATGGGAGGGGGTTGTTCTGATTAAACGGGACATTTTATTAGAAGAACACCAAAATTTTCAATTAGGCAATATCTCTAATGGACTTCTTAACATTTATTTTTCATTCAAAAACAGTAAACTGACGTGCAGTAAACGTGATCTTACGCAATATTTAAACAATTTTGCAGATTTTGATGTGATTCAACATTAGTACTGATGAAATAATAACCTCAGGATTTGGAGGGGCTAATTTGGCGGTAAATTAGGGTGTGTCTGAAACATACTTGCCGGACTGAAAAGGCATCTTTTGGAACCTGTTCTTCCGGTCTTTTTCGGGCAATATGGCCCGATATTCCCCTCAAAAGCACCTTTGCCCAGCGCCCAAAACCTGCTCTTGTCTGTCTCGCCAGCATTTTTCAGACACACCCTAACTCAAACAACTTCTTAAATCAAACTTTGAGGAAATGTATGGCAATGTCGGAGAACATTTGCTCCCCTTTTTGACGGGTGCCTGTTGTGGGGTTGGAAGACCTGGTGAGCCAAAATCCGCTAACGGCAGACATCAGGAGTAATTTTGATTTACAGAAAAGCGCTTTGAAATATCTTCGGCGCCACAAGTAATCAAAAACTATTATCTTTCAAAATGAGGTATCCTGCTTTTCTTTTTTTTGCATGTCTTTCCAGTGTTTCGGCCTTTGCACAGTGGACCCAGGTGTCTTCGCCACCGGCAGACTTCAGAACACACCACTCCTTCGCTTTTGCCATAGATGGAACAGGCTATATCGTTACCGGATATGGATCAACCGGAGAGTTATTGGCATCGGCATATCGTTATTCCCCGGATATGGATGAATGGACACAACTTCCCGATTTTCCCGGAGGGACCAGAAACTATGGCATTGGAGATGTTTGGGATGGTAAAGCTTATTTTGGATTTGGAGCCGGCATAAGCCCGGGTTCTACGACTGCAACATCAAAAAGAGATTTATGGGTATTTGATCCGGATACCCAAACCTGGACAGCGCGCGCTGAATGTCCCTGTATCCCGAGGATACATCCTGCTTTTGTGGCCCACCAGGGAAATATATATATGGGCCTCGGAGGCGGCGAAGGTGTGGGAAACATGAATGATTGGTGGCAGTATAATATCGCTAGCGATACCTGGACGCAAAAAGCGGATTTCCCAAGCCATCCCCGACATCATCCGTACCAATTTGCCATCGGAGATTATGTCTATGTAGGCTTAGGGCACGGAAGCATTGCTCCCGATATTTATAATACCTGGTACCGATATGACCCATCAAATGATAGTTGGTTGCAAGTAGCAGACCTCCCGGATGAAGGCAGGGTAGCCGGCACTCAATTTTCACACAATGGGTACGGATACGTATTGAGTGGAGAAGGAGAAGATCACGGGTCAATGGATACAGGAGAATTTTGGAAATATGATGCCGTTGGAAATAGCTGGGAAGAACTTCCACCTCATCCTGGCGCCTCAAGATGGGCTCCTGCTTCGTTTATTATTGACGATGAGGTTTATTTGATAAATGGTACCGCTTTCGGCGAATTCCAGGCCGAAGCGTACAAGTATAAACTGACGGATTCATCCTCTGGAACCATCAGTCAAAACAATAGCCAACTAAAGCTCCAACTGTACCCCAACCCGTTTTCAAATCAAATCACACTTGATTTGGAATGGGATGAATGGCCTGATCTCGAGAGCGTTCATCTGAAAGTTTTTGACCCGCTCGGAGTGCTTGTACACGAGACAAATTTGGAGGCAAACTCCTCACATCAAATTTTAGGACACTTGAGACCAGGCAGCTATTTGCTGGAGTTTTATAATGGAGAAACGAAAGTTGCGAGTAGAAGCGTCATAAAGAGCCTTTGAGTGCCAATGTAAGAACCTTTGTGGGCAACCGTAATTGAGCCGGCGCCGCAAAGTGGTTATGAAAATGGCTGGGTGATAACAATTTGACAACCAGTTACATCAACCCGATCAACCTTCATCAACCATGATCAACTGACTATATCAGGCCGATGTATTACACCTTTTTCGGAGGCAAGTCAAAGGCTACGGCCTGGTGGTCCAGGTGATCTTTGTGGGAACCATCGCAAAATGGCTTGTTTTTGGACATGCCACAGCGGCAGAGTCCGATTGTAGTACGGCCTTGCAAGCCATAAGCATTTCCATTAGCGTCCACGATTTCGAAATCACCCTCAATTTTGAGTGACCCATTGGAATTTACTGTAATTTTTGTTGTTGGCATGGTGTTGAACTTTGATTGTGGGCAAGGTAGGCCATGAATGGGTTATCCGATTTATTCGCGGATCAATTTCTTCAAATAAATTTTGTCGCTCTGTTTGACTGGCACCACTACGATGCACGGAAGATTACAGCGCCAAACGCTTACCCGAAGAATATAAGGCCGTATTTACAGGGAAAGCCGCCTTGTCCAAATTGGGGTTCTTTGCAGTGAAGCCATAATCTGGAGGGAAGGATTGCATTGAAATTGACATCGTTTGCAAAACGGAATGTACTTTTAGCAGTTGTTTGAGTTAATTTGCGGAGGTTGGTCAGCGCAGATATTTGAGCCAATCAAGGTTTATTTTTGAGGGAATAATGGGTTTATTGTTGAAAAAACAACCGCAGAGTGAGGCAGAAAGATGCCTGAACAAGCCAGTGAAATTAACTCAAACAACTTCTTGTATATTTGCCACTCAGATCTTTCATTTTCATGATGAACCGCCGCGAACTTCTCCAACGCTCCGCTCTTCTGGTCGGAGGCAGCCTTTTGGGCGCCGACAGCCTGCTGGCCAAAAACATCAACTGGGATGCCCTTGACTTTGAACAGCATGGTGAAAAAGGCATCGGTATTTTTTCAAAAGCCCAGGTACGGCTGATGAACGAAATCGCCGAAACTATACTGCCGGCTACCGATACACCCGGCGCCAAAGCGGCCAAAACCGGTCAGTTTATGGCCGTTATCGTCAGCGACTGCTACGACGCCGAACACCAGAAACGGTTCCTCGACGGCCTCGTCGCGCTCGACACGGAATGCAAGGGTCGTTATGGAAAAACCTTCCTGAAATGTTCGGCCAAACTCCGTTTCGACCATTTGGCCGAACTCGATGCCGCACAAAAAGCGTATCAAAAAACAAAGGGCAAGACCGACCCCGACCACTATTTCCGCGTCATCAAAGACCTCGCGCTATGGGGGTACTTTACTTCCGAAATCGGCTCCACCCAGGCGCTCCGCTACGTCGAATATCCAGGCCGCTACACGACCATTGACTACAAAAAAGGCGACCGGGCCTGGGGCGGGTAAATCCGTTTTTGCTTATCTTTCTCCTGCTCCGCATCCCAAAGGGTACGCACCTGCTTTTCTTCAAAGACCTGTATGGCGTTTTGTTGCTTCAAATACTGTTGGGCAATAGGTCGAGTATTTGGTTGGCCAGTTTGGGTGCGTCGTTGCTCAAGTTGGCAAGGCACGAAAGCACATCGGGATTATAATTTGTCTGAATCACGATTTACGGGATTTTGGGATTTACAGGATTATTGTCAGGGTCAGGACGCCCAGGATTTTGAGAATTGCCGGATTTTTCGTCTGTGGCCATCCTGCTCATCTTTAAATCCTGCAAATCCTGATGCTGACGGTGCTTTGAATTGAACACCTTTTTGAATTGTAAGCTTGTTGCTCCGAAATTGATTAATAAGCCAATTGGTTTGTCATAAGCGACTAAATAGTTTTTTGCCTGAGCCAGGTGTACATCTTCGAGGTTAATGAGTGCTTTCAATTCAACAATAATGTCATTTTCAACTACAAAGTCGGCTCTTCGGGTGCCTACATGAATCCCTTCGTAAAAAATATCTTGCTCCACCTCTCGGGCAAAATTTAATCCTGCCCTTTCAAGTTCAATAGCCAGGCAGCGTTGGTAAATGACTTCTTGAAAGCCATTGCCTAACGTATTATGTACTTTCATGGCACATCCATTAATTTTATAGGTAAGACTATCGAAATTATTCATCCTGTATATCTTTTAATCCTGAAAATTCTGATTCAGACAGTTTTAGAAAATGGGTCAATGGGAAATCGCCCACAGGGGTCGGGATAAATGCTTTGTCTCCCAGATCGAGCATGGCATTGACTTCCCGTTGGGCAGTGAACACCTCCCCGTGGTCGGCAACCCGTTGCCTGGATTTTACCTGAATTTCGTTATCTTTTTCTTCTGTCATTCCAACATTGCTTACGTTTTCTATCAAATTTTGTTCAAGCCAACAAAGGTGCAAAACTCAATAAAAAAGGCAGTTCTGCTGCCTTTGTCGGGCTTAGCCCACCGTTTTGTTCTTTGTTGTGTTTGGCTTTGTGCGTTGGTTTTATATTTATTTTTCTTGTTGGTGAGAACAAAATCATAAATGATGTTTCGATCGAATGGAAAAATTCCGCCTGAAAAGTCTGTTACCTAAGCCGCTTCGTACACTCACTTTAGCACCTTGGGTAGTACACTTTAGCATCGAATGTGTCATACTTCAACACCGAAAGTGCTACACCCTGGCGCCTGAAGTACTACACTTTCGCACCTTAAGTCTGTTACCTAAGCGGCTTAGTACACTCACTTTAGCACCTTAGGTAGTACACTTTAGCATCGAATGTGTCATACTTCAACACCGAAAGTGCTACACTTTGGCGTCTGAAGTGATACACTTTCGCACCTTAAGTCTGTTACCTAAGCGGCTTAGTACACTCACTTTAGCACCTTGGGTAGTACACTTTAGCATCGAATGTGTCATACTTCAACACCGAAAGTGCTACACTTTGGCGCCTGAAGTGATACACTTTCGCACCTTGGGTAGTACACATTCGATGAGGTACAACAAAGCCGGGCAGATTGAAAAACCAGGATAATCCTCCCCGGGCAGCGAATCGGCACGCCTGTCCGTTTAGGAGAAAAGGCTGACAAAGTTTGTAGCCTGGTTCCTTTTTATAAGGAATCTTTTTCACGTTTCATCATTTTCAATTTCAAATGAAAAAACCCATTCTGATCGCGCCATTCCTTGGCTGCGCCCTCTTCGTCATTGCCCAAAGCAAACCTGCCTCCCTCCTGCAGGTACACCTCGACCCCTATAACGAACTCTTGCAGGCAACTTACCTGCGCAACGAAGTCCGTTTTGTGGATTATGTTTTCGACCGCCGGGAATGTGATGTGCTGGTACAAGGCATCTATGAACCCACCGGCAACGGCGCAGCCAGATACCGGTACTTTTTTTATGGAAACGGGGCGTTTGCCGGACAAAACGACACCATCGTCTGGCACACAGACCCCGCCGAAAACAGCGGCAGCATACGGGAAAAAAGCCTCCGGGCATTCAAACGCGGCCTGCTGCCCTACCTGCTGCAAACAACCCTCGCCAATGCCGTTGAGTACCAAATCACTGATTCAGTGGACAACGCCGATACCTACGACCCCTGGCGGCGCTGGACGTTCAACCCGCAGCTCAATATCCGGAGCCGCGGCCAGTTTTTCCGCGACGAAAACCCATTGAGCGGGAAAACCGACAACCGAATTTCCGAACTGGAAGTTGATCCGTCTTTTTTTGCCTTTCACATCGGCCACACCTGGCGGGTAGGCGTTTTCAGCGGATACGAATACGGGCAGCGTAAAAAAACCACCATGAATGAAGGGACCAACAGCCATGTGCAAAACCATGTTTTTCGTGTAAATGCCGAGGTGGCCTATTCACTTTCCCAACACTGGTCGGTGGGCGCCGATGTAAAGACACTTGCTTTGAAAAATTATAAAATCGGCATCTATTCGCTTGGTTTTGAATACAATGCCTTTCCTTATCGGGATTTTTTCAGGCAAAATTGTTTGGTCGGCTATCACTTGAATGTACAGAGCAGCAGCGGGTCTAAACCCTTGTTGCTACACCGTTTTCTGGCCTCCTATTCCAAAGTTGAAAAATGGGGTTACGTTCGTGCAACCAGCCTCACTACCTTCAGGACTGTTGATCGGGAGTGGGGAAGGTTTGATCTGAATGGCGAGCTGTCGGTTGGGTTGAATCTCGGAAAGAATGTGTTTTTTACCACAACGGTATACGCAGAGTTGAATAATCAAGATTATTCTCTTGCCTACCTGACCAACCCGGTTGTTGTACAAAGCCGAAACGCCCGCAGCGGTTCTTACAATTTTTCATGCGGCATTGCTTATTTCTTCGGCTCCGGCTACCGGAATATCGTGAACCCGCGCCTGCTTGGGATGGGGATAGCCATCTTTTAGTATTTGGAAGGGTACACATTTTCAAATTATAGTAATAAAAAAGCGGGGTTGTCTCACCAATTTAAGGTAAGACAACCCCGCTTTTTTATTGAATACCGCTTCAGCAACGTTCCAGAATTTTTGTTTCAATATTTGTCGTGGAATAACCTGCTACAAAGGGCAGACTGCGCACTTGTCCGCCGCTTTCCATTACAAATGCAGCACCGACAATTTGTTCCGGTCGCCAGTCGCCGCCTTTGACCAAAAAGTCGGGTTGCACGGCTTCGATGAGACGCAGGGGGGTGTCTTCTTCAAAAACCACGACGGCATCCACAACTTCCAGCGCGGCCAGCAGGTGGGTGCGGGTGAGTTCGTCGTTGATAGGGCGGTGTGGCCCCTTTAGTCGCCGTACCGATGCCGCACTGTTGAGGCCGATAACCAGCCGCTCGCCAAGGTCGCGTGCCTGTGCGAGGTAGTGCAGGTGGCCATAGTGCAACAAATCGAAACAGCCATTGGTAAACACAACGCGCTCGCCCTGTGCGCGCCAGCGGGCTACGGTTTCGACGATGCGGGAAAAATCCTGAATCTTTTGCTGGATGTGTGTGAAGTGTTCCATCGGACTGCAAAAGTAGCGCAGCGTTTGCATGAACTTTAGAACAGGTCTGGATTTTCCTGATCCAGCGAAATCCAGACCTGTTCTAATAGGGAAACCGTCGGGTGGCTTATTTTCGCCGTCCAAATCTGGATTTGCATGACGAACGAAACCGCCTATGCGGCGCCGCACTGGCTCCAACGCACCGAATTACTGGTAGGCGCTCCGGCGCTCGAACGGTTCAAAAATCTCCGTGTGATGGTCATCGGATTGGGCGGTGTCGGCAGTTTCGCCGCCGAATTTCTGACCCGCGCCGGTGTGGGAAATATCACCATCGTGGATGGCGACACCGTTGATCTTACCAATACCAACCGCCAGTTGCCGGCCTTGCACAGCACCGTCGGAAAACGCAAAACTGACGTCATGGCCGAAAGAATGCGCGATATTAATCCCGACCTGAACCTCAGCGTGCGCGATGAATTTTTAACCCCCGAAACGGCGCGCGAACTGATTACCAAAGATTACGACTATGTTTTTGACTGCATAGATTCGGTACAACCCAAACAATACATCATTGTTGCCTGCAAACAAAAAGGCGTGCGTATTGTAAGCAGCATGGGCGCCGGCGGGCGGCTTGATCCTTCCAAGGTGCAGGTGGCCGATTTGTCGGAAACCTACAACTGTCCTTTTGCTCAGCAGGTGAGAAAAGGGCTCAAGCGCAAAGGCGTTTGGCGGGGCGTTACGGTGGTTTTTTCCTCCGAACGTGTCAGCAAAGAAAACATGATGATGACCGACGGCAGTCGGTACAAAAAGTCGTTCTATGGCACCTCTGCCTACATTCCGGCCCTCTTTGGCCTTCACATGGCCAGTGTCGTAGTGCGTGAAACAGTAGAAAAAGAGGCGCGTGCTACCAGCGGCGGCGCCCCAGCGACAAGACCGTAGCCGCGAGAAAAAGCGAAATTACCGATAAAAAGTACACCACATCACGCGAATCAAGTACGCCCCGGCTTACCGAGTCGTAATGGTAGGCAATGCCGACGGATTGCACGATATCGTCGGTTTTGCCAAAAAAAACGGGCAGGCGGCTCAGGAAATCAAAGGACAGATAGGTGAAAAAACACAAAAAAGTAGCCAGCACAAACGCCACGATCTGGTTGTTGGTCAGCGAACTGGCGAAGATGCCGATGGCTACAAATACGGCGGCAAGGAATACCAGTCCGATATACGAGCCCATGATACCTCCCGAGTCGAGGTTGCCGGGAGGGGCGCCCAATTGGTACACAGTAACGTAGTAGAGCCCCGTCGGCAATAAGGCAAAAACCACCAGGGCTAGACAAGCCAGGAATTTACCCCCGACAATTTGCCAGTCGGTAATCGGGCGGGTAGCGAGCAATTCGATGGTACCGGTTTGTTTTTCTTCGGCAAATGTGCGCATCGTTACGGCCGGGATCAAAAACATAAACACCATCGGTGCAACGGTGAACAAGGTGTCCAGGTTGGCATACACCCCGTCGAGGATGCTGAATTCTGGGAACACCCACATCAGCAAACCCATTAAGACCAAAAACACCCCGATTACGATGTAACCGATGAGCGACGAGAAAAAGGTGTTGATTTCTTTTTTAAATATGGGAAACATGTACCAGGGTTTTGATCGTTCCTAAGGAAGAATTCCCTAACGGGTCAGCAGTTGGAACACATCTTCTACCGAATGTTCCTCTTTGTGTAATTCCAGCAAAGTCAATTTGTTGGCAACTGCGAATGCAAACAAATCGGCGCGAATGTCGTCTTCAGCAGCGGCATGGAGTTGCCAGCGGTTTTTACCCATGTTTTTTACCGAACGCACGTTCCGGATGCTGCCCAACAGGCGGGCATCGGCGCTTTCAACAAAACCCACGGTTACGGTACTCTGACCGGCAAATTGTTGTTTCAATTCCTGAATCGGCGCATCGGCCACCAATTTGCCTTTGTTAATGATGATGGCCCGATCACATACTGCTTCCACCTCGCCCAGGATATGGGTGCTGAGAATCACGGTTTTTTCCCGCCCCAAATCCTTGATCAACTGCCGGATTTCGACAATTTGGTTGGGGTCGAGGCCGCTGGTTGGTTCGTCGAGAATGAGTACTTCCGGATCGTGCAGCATGGCTTGTGCCAGTCCTACCCGTTGCCGGTAACCTTTCGACAATTCGCCGATTTGTTTGTGGCGGTGACTGGTCAGGCCGGTGCGCTCCACCATCTCATCCACTTTTTTTTCCGCATTTTTCACCTGGTGCAATCCGGCCGTAAAGGCGAGGTATTCCCGCACATACATTTCCTTGTACAACGGATTGTGTTCGGGCAAATAACCGACTCTCGCCCGGGCTTCCATGGGTTGGGTAGCGACGTCGAAACCGCACACTTCGGCTTTGCCCTCGTTTTGCGGCAGGTAACCCGTGATAATTTTCATGGTGGTGGTTTTGCCCGCGCCATTAGGGCCGAGGAAACCAAGCACTTCGCCTTTGCGGGCTTCAAAGGAAATGTCGTCCACAGCGCGCTGCAGACCGTATATTTTTCCTAAATGGGTAACTTTTACTGACACGTTGAAATGTGTTTGCGGGATTTTGAGGGCAAAATTAGCAAAGCCTGTCGCACATCTTGTCCGCCAGACAACACTTTCCTGTGTGAATGCCTTTTTTTGCAACGAAAAACCGGTGACGGCGTTGATTCGTATCTTTTCCCATCACTCAACTTTGACCTGTATGTTACAAATATCCCTGGTTTCCACGCTGGTATTTTTCCTTCAAACCGCTGCGGCACAGTCGGAAATGCAATTAAGCGTGGTAGTTACGCCCGAAACGCCATCCCGGCACGCTGCGCTGGATACCCTGCTTCAAAAATATGTGACGCCAGACGGCAAGGTGAACTACAAAGGTTTGGTTGCGGAAAAAGCGGCGCTCGATGCTTACTGCCGCACACTTTCCGATCAACCGGTGCAGGAAAACGATTCGCGGGAAGAAAAAATGGCCTTTTGGATCAATGCCTACAATGCTTTTACCCTCAAATTAGTCGTGGATAACTATCCAACCAAAAGCATCATGAATTTTGATGCAGGAAAAACCTGGGAGGTACGTCGCATCCGAATCGGCGATAAAAAATACAGTCTGAACAACATCGAAAACGACATTTTGCGCCCGCAATTCAAAGACGCGCGCATCCATTTTGCCCTTAATTGCGCCGCAAAAAGTTGTCCGCCGCTCTGGAACCGGGCTTATACCGCTGCCAACCTTGAAACAACGCTCGAAGCGCGTACGCGGGCATTTATCAATGACCCGGGGTTCAACACGATAAAGGCCGGCCGCGTACAGGTCAGCAAAATTTTTGAATGGTATGCTGCTGATTTCGGCGATCTCAAAAAATTTCTGAACCGCTATTCCAATGTTCCAGTCAACGGCAATGCCGCCGTAATTTTCAATGAATACAACTGGGACTTGAATCAATGAAAAAGTGCGGCGATGCTCTTGTGTTCCACCGTGTTGCGAATCGCGCGTGCGAACAGATTGGCGGTTGACAACACCTTTATTTTCGGGGATTCGCGGCGAAGCGGGATGGTATCGCAGACAATCAGTTCGGTAAGTTGAGACGATTCCACATTTTCATACGCTTTGCCTGAGAGCACGGGGTGGGTGCAGATGGCCCGCACCGATTTCGCGCCTTTTTCAATCAAGGCATCGGCGGCCTTGCAGAGTGTTCCGGCGGTGTCAACGAGGTCGTCCACCAAAATCACATCTGCTCCTTTTACATCGCCGATGACGGTCATGGCGGCCACTTCGTTGGCTTTGGTGCGGTATTTATCACAAATGACCAGTTCGCGGCCAAAGCGTTTGGAATATTCCCGGGCACGTTTTACGCCGCCTACGTCGGGGCTGGCGAAGATGACATTCGACATGTCGTGGCCTTTTAGGTATTGCCCATAAATGGCTTCCGATCGCAGGTGATCCACCGGAATATCGAAAAAGCCCTGCACCTGATCGGCGTGCAAGTCCATGGTCATGATACGATCTACGCCGGCGGCGGTAAACATATTAGCCATGAGTTTGGCGCTGATGGGTACGCGGGGTTTGTCTTTTCGGTCCTGGCGGGCATAGCCGAAATAGGGCACCACAGCGGTAATGTACCCGGCCGAAGCGCGTTTGGCGGTATCAATCCAGAGCAGGAGTTCGACAAAATTGTCGTGCGGCTGGCAGGTGCTTTGTATAAAAAAAGTGAAAGAACCGCGTACACTTTCGTTGATGACGGTTTGCATTTCGCCGTCGCTAAAGCGGGCGAGCGTGGTATCGCCTAAGGGGGCATCGTAGTGGCGGGCAATGTCTTTGGCAAGTTCTTTGGATGCGGAGCAGGCAAAAAGTTTGACTTCAGGCACGGTGGCTATAGGTTGGTGTGAGTGGGTGGTCGGCTTGTTGTTCAAATGAGACAATTTTGGCGCAAAGGTAGAAAAAGGGCGTCCGAGTTTGCTATTCCTGACATTTTCAAAAGGTACTTGTTCGAGAAAAAAAGGCTGCATTACCTTTGGCTGCCCTGAAAGCCTGCTTTTTCTTTTTCACCAAATCATTTCTGTTCGGCAAATGAATCGTCTACTGTTACACACACGCCTTTGGCTACTGCTGGGCTTGCTCGCTTTGGGAGCAGCCAGTCTGTCGGCCCAGCAAAGCAATCCGCGCGAAACCGCGCTGCGCTTTTTACAAGATGCTCCTACCCAATTTGAACTCAGTAAAAACGATGTTTCCGATGTAAAAGTCATTCGGGAATACGCAACCAAACACAACGGTCTTACGCACGTATGGGTGCAACAGCAACACCGCGGAATACCGGTTTTCAACGGACTTTTCGGCTTGCACGTTAAGCCCAACGGCGAAGTGCTGCACCTCGGCCACCGGTTTGTCAACAACCTTGGCGAACGTGTCAATACCGAACTGCCCTCGCTCGGTGCGGCAAAAGCCCTTGAAATGGCGATGCATTCCCTGGGGTTCACGGGCTTCCCGGTGCCGGCTCTGCGCAGTAAAATCAATGAGCAAAACCTGGTATTCGAAGGAGGCGCCATTTCGAAAGAAGACATTCCGGTGTCGGCTTGCTACCACCTCGAAAAAGACGGTTCGGTACGCCTTTCCTGGCAAATGGTGATAGACCAAACCAATACCCCTGATTTATGGACGGTGATCGTTGACGCCCAAACCGGCGCGATCAACCGCAAAATGAACCATACCACCTATTGCAACTGGGGCCACTCGCACCGTGGCGGCGAAGCCTGTCAGGGTGCGCAGGAGCAGGCGCCGAAGACAGAAGAAGTTTCTGCGGCAGAAGGGTTGGTACTTGACGGCGCATACAATGTTTTTGCGCTGCCTGCAGAAAGCCCCATACATGGCCCGCGTGCAATCGTTACCGACCCGGCCGACCTGAATGCCTCGCCTTATGGCTGGCACGATACCAACGGTGCGGCAGGCGCTGAATATACCTACACGCGTGGTAACAATGTGTGGGCTTTCGACGACAGTGCGAGCGACGACACTCCCGCAGAGTCTGAATCGGCACAAGGCGGCGGCGCACTCAATTTCGACTTCGCTTTTGATGGCAACGCCGAACCGCCCACCAACCGGAATGCAGCCATCACCAACCTGTTCTACATGAACAACATGCTCCATGACGTATTCTATCGTTATGGATTCGACGAAGCCGCCCGCAACTTCCAGTCCAACAACTACGGCAATGGCGGCCTCGGCAACGACGAAGTCTATGCCCAGGCGCTCGACGGCAGTGGCGTGAACAATGCCAACTTCGCTACGCCACAGGATGGCGGGCATGGCCGTATGCAAATGTATGTGTGGGACCGCGCCGGCGGGAAAGTCATCAATGTCAATGGCCCCGCGCCTGTTATCGGCAGTTATGGCGGCGCCGTGGCCAGCGGCTGGGGTGCGCCTATTACCAGCACCCCTGTCACGGGCGACGTAGTTTTTGTCAGCGACGGCACCGGACAACCTACGCTGGGTTGCAATTCTCCGGTAAATGATGTTGCCGGAAAAATCGTTATGGTAGATCGTGGCGAATGCGAATTTGGAAGGAAAGCCCTCAATATTCAGCAAGAAGGCGGCATCGGTTGTATTATTTGCAACTTCGAAGATAACACCATCGCCATGGCGGCAGGCGCAGTGGGCGGACAAGTAACCATCCCGACGGTGATGATGACCAAATCCAACTGTGATTTACTGCGTCAATACGCGGGTATTGGATTGAATATTTCGCTGGTGTTGCCAACGGTTACCGGCCCCAACCAGCGCGACGGCGATTTCGACAACGGCATCATTGCACACGAATACCACCACGGTATCAGCAACCGCCTTACCGGCGACGGCTTTAGCTGCCTCGGCAACGGCGAACAAATGGGCGAAGGCTGGAGCGACTGGGCCGGCCTGATCCTTACGGTAGAGCCGGGCGATGCCGGCGCCGACAAACGCGGCATCGGTACGTATGCACTCTACCAGGAAACCGACGGACAGGGCATTCGCCGCTACCCGTATTCTACCGACATGAGCATTGCGCCGCTTACTTATGGCGACGTTCCTTCGAGTGCTGTTCCGCACGGAGTAGGCGAGGTATGGTCGAACATGATCTGGGATCTCTACTGGGCCATGGTGGAGAAATATGGCTGGGATCCAGATTTGAACAATACCAACAGTGGTAACTATCGCGCTGTACAACTGGTAGTGGACGGCATGAAAATGCAGCCTTGCGGCCCCGGCTTTATTGACGGCCGCGATGCCATCATGATGGCCGATGTGGCCAATTACAATGGCGCCGATACTTGTCTGATTTCCTCTGTTTTTGCCCGTCGCGGCCTCGGCTACTATGCCAGTCAGGGTACGGCCGGCAGTTCGGGCGATGGAATCGAGAACTTTGATCCGATTCCGACCTGTATCAAGGAAATCAAAATTAACAAAATTACCACCACGCCCACGATTGAACCCGGCGACGATGTGAGTTTTGAAATAACGGTTACCAACCACAAAGACACAGAGGCCGCCGGAGTAGTTGTTACCGACGAATTGCCGGCCGGGTTGACCTTGCTCAGTGCATCGGATGGCGGCTTCTTCTCTAATGGCCAGGTACGTTGGGAACTCGGCGCCATGCCCAGCGGTCAGGTAAAAACCCTGAGTTACACTGCCAAGAGTGATGCAGGCCTTGGTTCGAGCCGGTATTTCCGCGACCTCATGGAAACCGAAGATGAATGGTATTCGAGCCTGGTAGATCCTGAAACTGGTGAAATTTTTGTGTTACAAGACGATGTTGTTCACCCCGGCAGCGGCACGAAGGCCTGGTCGGGCCGCAACGTAGCCATTGTTTCCGATTTCAGCCTGGAAACCACGCAAAGTTTCACCGTGACCGGCGCCAAACCTGCCATTCGTTTCTGGCACCAGTACAACACCGAAGCCGGAGTGGATGCCGGTTTCGTGGAAATCAAAGACCTGGCTGATCCGCTCGAACAATGGCTCCGCCTGAAAAACGACAACGTTATCCGCGGTGGTTATGACGGCGGCGTACAATATGCCACGTTTGCCATTCCTTTCCTGGATGGTTTTTCGGGGAACTCCAACGGTTGGAAACAGTCTTACTTCGACTTGAGCGGCTACGCCGGCAAAGACATCACTTTCCGTTTCCGCTTTGGTTCCGACGCTGCCGACGCACCTGCCGACGGCGCCTGGTACATTGACGAAGTAGAGGTAATGGATTTGTTCAACTATACCGGACAAGCTTGTATCAGTGATGCCAGCGGCGATCAGGCTTGCGCCTCTGCACCGGAGTATGGCGTGATTGTACAGCCGGTGACGGTAGATACCGACGAGCCTTCCCAGCTCGTTATCCCGATGCAGGTTCAGCCCAATCCGGCCGACGACTTCCTGTACATCAGCCTCGATCAGGCTTTACAGGGCCAGGTAATGACCACGCTGGTGGCCGCCGACGGTCGCACGGTATTGAGCCGTACACTACAAGGAATCAGCCAGGGACAAGTTGTGGCCCTCGACGTGCAAAACGTACCGGCTGGTGTGTACACGGTTCGTTTGCAAAGCAATGCCGGCAACAGTGTTCAAAAAGTAGTCATCCGATAACCGGATTATACCAGCTTATCTGACATGCAGCGAGCCTTCCCGAACGGGGAGGCTCGCTTTTTTATGCAGAAAAAACAGGTGGGTACAGGCTGAAACGGAATGTTTTTTTGATTGTTCCTTACTGCCACTGAAATGTATGCACATGGCCATTTATCTCGACGGTAACCGAGCCGTTTCCATTAAATTCCAGGGCGCCATTCAGGGTTTTGCTTTGTCCGTTGGCGGTAGAGGCCGTGACAACGGCAGTACCCGTGCCGCCGGTGATTTTGTAGGTGTTTTTATCCAGGGTCAGGTTGTTCAACACCAGTGCCACCGTACAATCGAAAGATGGCGTAACACGGCGCAGGCTGCCCGTGAGATTGCCGGTCAGATCATAAGTGCCATTTACCACATAACTGGCATCCTGCGGGCTTAATCCGGTAAAAGTCAGGTCGCCGGCAGTCACATCCGTACCGGTCCAATGCGGACTTCCAAAGGTGCCGGCGCCTTCAATACCTACATTCGCTGTCTGGGGCACGTTGAGATCGGAGCAGATAACCAGCCAGTCCATGGCGAAGGAATAGTTGTAGGTGGCAGCACCCGTGCTTTTGCTTTTTTGCAAGCTGGTATCGCCCGGCGTATTGCAGCTGTTGAGATAGGTTTCCACGATTTGGGCGGCATCCACGGTTGGCAGGGTAAAACCGGCGGTCCGGTTGGCTACGGCGTCTTCGATGATCTCGGCGGCTTCACTTTCGGTGAGCAGTTCGATTACTTCTTCCGGGTCTTTTCGGCAGGATGTAAGCACGGTCAGCGCAGCAATAAACAGCACAGCAAACAAGGGCATCAGATTTTTTTGAATGCTTTTCATAATGAGGAAAAAGAATTAGGTGATTGTGTGTGAAGAGGTAGGAGAACATTTGCCGGAAGGAGCGCCGCATCGTTGTTTCGATTTGTGGTTGCGATTGGCCGGGCCTGTGGGCGAAAACTTCAGGGACAAATGGCTGCCTGTTTGATGATACAAAGGTGGGCGGCTGCAACAGTCTGCCAAAAACGGGATCAACCTGCCGGTGAATTTGCTCAACCATTGGGAAATACAATTGCCGTTCGTTGAACAAAACACGCCGTGCGTTGAAGCAGGTGGAACATGGCCGGGGACACAACCTTACCTTTGAAAAAACAAGGGCGATAAACCTTCGCTTTTATTTTTCATCCAACACACACTCGTTATGTTCAACCCAACCGAATTTTCTTCCCACCAATGGCTGCTTTCTCCCGTACTGGTTTTTGCGCGTTATGCCTTTTACGCCGCACTGGCCTATTTGATTTTTTATGGCTGGAAACGGCGCGAGTGGTTTTACCTGAAAATTCAGCCGCGTTTTCCGAAACGGGCAGACTATGTGAGAGAGGTGTTTAGTTCCATGCTGACTTCCATCATTTTTGCCGCTGTCGCATGGTTGTGCCTGGGTACGCCGTTGCGCGAACACACCCGCTTTTATACCGAAATCGAAGCATACGGATGGGGGTATCTTGTGTTGAGTATTCCACTCACCCTGTTGTTGCACGATACTTATTTTTATTGGATACACCGGCTGATGCATCAGCCTTATTTATACCGAAAAGTGCATCTTACGCACCATCGTTCGGTAAACCCCTCCCCCTGGGCGGCTTATTCCTTTCATCCGATCGAAGCAGTACTCGAAGCGGGTATTATGCCGATCCTGCTTTTTTCCATGCCGCTGCATCCGATTTCCTTCTTCGGATTTATTACAGCCATGCTCATTTTCAATGTGTATGGACATTTAGGCTATGAGTTGTTCCCTAAAAACTTTTACCGGCATCCTTTGGGTAAATGGTTCAATACCTCGGTATACCACAACCTTCACCATGAGAAATTTCACGGCAACTTCGGACTTTATTTCACCATCTGGGACCGCCTTTGCGGCACGCTTCGTACCGACAGCCTTCAAAAGGTAGAAGAAGTGGTTGGACGGCGGTCGGTACCGGATAGCATTCCGAGACGTCGGAACGAACAGCAAACAACGATAATTAACTGAGAATAAACAATTTACAGAAAAAAAATCAACCTTCTGTCTAATGCAATCCAAACTTTTTTTCTTCATCCTGTTGTCGCTTACGGCCCGCTCTTCCGGCGCACAGGGCATCAACTGGGCGACCGACATTGCCCCGATTTTGTATGAAAATTGTGTAAAATGCCATCGCGACGGCGGGCTGGGGCATTTTTCACTCATTGGTTACGCCAACGCTTTCAGCAACCGTTTCCAAATACAGAGCGCTACTGCGGAACGCCGCATGCCACCCTGGATGCCCGACCCCTCGTATCGCCAGTATGCCCATGAAAACCGCCTGAGCGATGTCGAAATTCAACGTATCAGCAACTGGGTAGAAGCCGGCGCTCCCGGCGGCGACTTGTCGCAGGCGCCGCCCGACCCGGTGTTCCATCCCGACTCGGAAGTGGGCGATCCGGATCATGTGTTGATGACGCCCTTTTTCACCGTTACGGCCACCGACGATGAGTACCGCTGTTTTGTTCTCCCTAACGGACTCAGTCAGCCGGCATTTTTGCGCGGCCTGGAGGCGATTCCGGGCAATCACGAAGTGGTGCATCATATTTTGATTTATGAAGACACCACCGGGCAGGGGCAGGCGCTGGATGCGCAAACGCCCGACGAACCGGGTTACGTGAACTTTGGCGGCCCGGGTGTCAGCGGCGCCCGATTGGTGGGCGGATGGGTACCGGGTGCACGCACTTTTTTGACGCCGCCCGATATGGGCATCAAACTCACGCCCGGCGCCGATCTCATTGTACAAATGCATTATCCCCAAGGCGTTACCGGCATGAGCGATCAAACCCGGCTGAATTTTTTCTTTACGCCCGACAACCAGGGAATCCGCGAAATCAGACTGGCGCCCCTGCTCAATCATACCCCCTTATCGCTGGAAAACGGACCGCTGAATATTCCCCCCAACGAGATCAAAACCTATCACGCCAAATTTACCGTACCGCAAACAGGATCCTTATTGTCGGTTGCCCCCCACATGCACCTGATCGGGCGGCGAATCGAGAGTTTTGCCGTCACCTTGCAGGGCGACACCATCCCGCTGATCCGGATCAACGACTGGAATTTCCACTGGCAAGGCTCGTATGCCTTTCAACACGTGCAAAAAATTCCGGCCGGCGCCAAACTGCATGCTTATGCCACTTACGATAACACGGAAAACAACCCGCACCAGCCCAGTTTTCCGCCACAAACTGTGACACTGGGCGAAGCGACTACCGACGAAATGCTCATCGTTTATTTTGCCTACATGGCTTACGAACCGGGCGATGAAAATATATTACTCGACAGTACGCTGCTCCAAACAGGTGTTTCCTCGTTGCAAAACGACCCGCTTGCCCGTCCGCTGCAGCTCTCTCCCAATCCTGCGGATGCGCAGGTGGATGTACAGTTTGATTGCAGGGAACCCGGGAAATACCGGCTTTCGATTGCCAATGCGAGCGGACAAATCGTGCAACAATATGCCGAAAAGATGGTAGCTGCACCGGGAATTGTTCGCGAAAGCCTCGATCTTGGCGCACTTCCGCCGGGTATCTATTTTGTAGAAGTGCAAACCAGTTCCCTGGAGGTGTTTACGGCCCGGTTGGTAAAGAAATAGGCTGATAACAAAAGACAGACAAAACCTCGCCGGGCTTTCGGAATAAAAGCCCAGACATTCCGGGCCCGGCGATCACGGTATAAAGACCATGTTGCATGTACTACTTTCCGGTCGTGGACGGTTCATCACGCATGTTGCGGGCTGGATGCTGGTCACGCTGGTCACATTTTACCTGATCTCCGGCATTCGACCCATCCATGAAGCCATTGGACGTACCTTGATGTTCGTCCTGTTTCCCATGGTGTTGTTTTATGTCAATGCCCGGGTGTTGACCAACCGTTTTTTTGAAACAGGGAGGTACCTGCCATGGGCCGTGCTGGCCATTTTATTATGGCTGGGCATGGCTGCCTTGCGTATCTGGACCGAGTTGAAGTTTTTTGGCGGCAATATTTTAAGCCAAAATACCCCGCCCGCCGATGGGGGTGTAAAGATGTTTCTGGTAACGGTGTTGATCTATTTTGTATTGATGATTTTCAGCGGTTTATACCAGTTGCTGGAAAACAGGCGGGAACTGGAAACCCGCCATGCCGAAGCGCAGTTGAATTACCTGAAAGCCCAGATCAACCCGCATTTTTTGTTCAACACGCTCAACAATATCTACGCCGCTGCCACCCTGCAACACCCTAACACGGCGCAAATGGTTCTGCGTCTGAGCGATCTGCTCCGCTACGTTACCTATGAGGGCGCTTCTGCCCAGGTGCCTCTGGGAAAAGAAGTGGAGCAAATACAGGCTTATATCGAACTGTTTCAATTAAAATCCGAACGTCCGCTGCCTATTCAATTTATCATCGAAGGGGAAACCGGGGCCTGCAGTATAGCACCTTTGCTGCTGCTGCCCTTTGTGGAAAATGCCTTGAAGCACGGCGATCTGGAGGAAAACCCGAGCGGATTTCTGCGTATCCATTTATCGGTGAAAGATGCGCTCTTGCGTTTTGAGGTGGCAAATTCTTTTAATCCCGATAACGAACAAAAAGACCGGCTGGGCGGCGTGGGACTCGATAACGTTCGCCAACGCCTGTCGCTCCAATATGCCGGGCGACATACCTTTGAGACAACAGCAATTGATGGGCATTTTTCAGCCATCATCGAGTTGAGACACTGATAATCACCTATTACACCCATGTCGAAATCTGTTCGCTGCCTGCTCGTCGACGATGAGCATTTTGCCCTGGCGCTGCTGGAAAAATTTGTGACAGACACACCGGGTCTCGAACTGGTCGGCGTTTGTAAAAGCCCCATTCGCGCCGTGGAAGTGTTGCAAAGTGAGACCGTGGACCTTTTGTTTCTCGACATTCAAATGCCGATTCTAAGTGGTATCAACTTGTTAAAAAGCATTTCAAACAAACCGGTTACCATTTTTACCACCGCCTATCCGCAACACGCCGCCGAAGCCTTCGATCTTGACGCAGCCGATTACCTGCTCAAACCCTACTCTTTCGAACGTTTCAGCCATGCTGTCGAAAAAGCCCGCGCTCTCCTTCGTCAGCGCAATGCAGAGAATGCCGAGCTGCCGGAAGGCCACCTGACGGTAAAAGCCGACCGGCAATGGGTAAAGGTTTCTATCGCCGGCATTCGATATATTGAAGGCTGGAAAGAATACGTGAAAATTTACCTCGAAAACGAAAAAATTATCACCCTCGAAAGCCTGAGCAACCTCGAAACCACCCTCCCTGCACGCCACTTCCTGCGGGTACACAAGTCCTTTATCGTCGCCAAGCGACTGGTGCAAAAACTGGATGGTGAGGCGCTCGTCCTGACTGGTAATACAAGAATTCCCGTTGCCCGGGCACGCAAAAAAGAAGTGCTGGCCGAACTGTTCGGATAAGGGTAAGTTGAGCATTTTTTCTACCTGAAAACCAACAACGCTTTATCAACCTGACTTCACAAAAACCAGTTTCTTGCCTCGGAATCCAAAAGTCATAAAAGGCAATCGTTGAAAAAACTTTGGACAGCCGCTGAAAAAAAATCCCAACATACTCCGGGCTCAGAGGCAATCCGACTCGATGGTCGTATTTACCCCGTTGATATAGGTTTTACACACCAAAAAATTGCCGTAACCCTGTAAAAGAGAAGGTGCGCCCTGAGCGCTTGCGCGGTAATAAAGGCGGTAATATTGTCCCGAATTGTATTTGTCAGGATCCATGTGCAGGGCAATGGCGCCGCTGCTGTTCATTTGCAGCGACCATTGTTGTATCACATTCATCATTTCGTCTGCCACCACCAATTTCAGTTTGATGTTTTGCGTCGGCGATTCTCCGTTTAAATAAAAGTGCAGCGTCTGGTTGCTGACGACCGGGTTGGGAGCAATGCTACAATTCGGAATGGAAGTTGGAAGGGTGCCTGCCAGGCTTACCGTATCGCTGAAATCGAGCAAGGCGTTTTCAGCGCCGTTCAATGACAGCGCTCCCCAATCGTTTGAGCTGCTGCAGTTGCCGTGCAAACCCAGCGCTTGTCCGACTTCATCAAAAAGTTTTATGCAGGAAAAATCCTGCGGCCCGGCCGTCGTCGGCGGGTTGTCTTTTTTATTGTCGCAGGCAACAGCAAACAGGAGCAGGGAAAAAAGGCTAAAAACAAATGAAGAGAAGTAATATTTGTGCATGGAAATTTTTTTTTGAGAAACGCGACAGTTGCGCATTTCCGTACTTGTTGGCGGTTGATTCTTTACTTCCCTACCTTCGCCCTTCAAATATGCCAGCTATGTTCCGCGACGTACGCCCCCTTTTTTATCTGTTAGCCCTTCTTTTTTCCAATTTACTGCCCGCCCAAAACCCGGCGGAAGCCAAGCGCAACGGTGAACGAGCGTTTGACAACGGCCGCTGGCGCGACGCGCAAATGTTTCTCGCTCAATACCAGGAAGCCAAACCCGGCGATTTTGGCGTATTGACCAAACTGGGCATTTCTCTCTATCGGTTGCGGCGGGGCGAAGAAGCGCGGCGCTACCTCGAATATGTGGCCGCCAAACAACCCAACAGCCAGGACACCGAACTTTTTTACTACCTCGCCCGCACCTTGCACAGTTTGGGGGATTGGGAAAAAGCCATTGCCGCTTACAAGGCTTACCTGCGGGTGGCGGGAGAAAAACATCCGTATCGCGCCAATGCCGCCGAAAACATCCGGCGTTGTGTAAGCGGCATGTCGGCAGCCGTCAACGACCAGGCGGCACTGGTGGAAAATCTGGGCGACCCCGTCAATTCGCCGGGCGACGAATTTGCGCCTCTGCTTTCGGTTAACCACAACAACCGGTTGTATTTCGCCGCCGCCCGGGCCGGCAGTACCGGCGGCGAACGCAACGATGAAGGATACGAAGACACCCAACGGGGGCATTGGTGCAGCGACATGTATGCCGCCGAACGCAGCAACACCGGCTGGGAAATGCGTGGCAGCCTCGGCGGCTTGCTCAATACCTCGCGATTCGAAGTGCCCCTTGGTTTTAACGCAAACGGCCAAATTCTTTACTTTTTTCGCGGATTCACCCTCTTTGGCGGCGAAATTTTTGCCGACACCGCCGCACGGAAAGACGAATATTCCCTCAATTCGCCCATTTTCGACGGTCCGGTAGATGCCAAAAACGGCGACGCCAATCCCTATTTTTTCAACGATGCTATGCTGGTTTTTGCCAGCCGCCGTGAAGGCGGCTACGGCGGACTGGATTTATGGTGGACGATGCGCGCCGATTCGGGCTGGACGGCGCCCGTCAATATGGGGCCTGCCGTCAATTCGGCTTATGATGAGGACATGCCCTTCCTCGCCCGCGATGGCGCCACGCTTTATTTCAGCAGCAACCGCATTGAAAGTATAGGCGGACTGGATATTTTCTCCAGCGTTTTTGATCCTCAAAAAAGGGTCTGGCAAACGCCGGTCAACCTCGGTCTTCCCATAAACTCTCCCGATGATGAGGCATATTTCCGACCGGCGGCCGACGGTCGTTCGGCCTGTTTTTCATCGGATCGAATGGGCGGATTGGGTCAGCGTGATTTATATGTCGTGTATTTCCGGGAGGCCCTGGCTGCTCAAAATACCGGTGGTTCAACCCTGCTGTTTGCCCGGATGGAGCAGGCGGCTGAAAACCCGGACGAAAACCGGGAAATCGTTTTGCCCACCTTGGCATTCAGTTCGGAAAAAGATATCCTGTCGCCCGAAAACCAAAAAGTGGTGGAACAGATGGCTGCGCTGGCGCGCAAATTTCCATCATCGAGCGTGATGGTTACCTTGTTTGCAGAAAGCAGCGGCCAGCCGAAATTCGACCTGTACAACGGCATCAAACGCGCCGAAATCGTCGGAAAAGCCCTGACTGAACGTGGTGTGCCGGCCAACCGGGTTTTGCTGCGCAGCGCGGGCGCGCAATATCCGATCGCGCGGGAAATCCTGGATGGTATGCCCAACCCGGCAGCGCCCACGCTCAACCGGCGGGTAGAATTGCAGCTGACAGGATTGGAGCCCGCGCCGGTGCGGCTTCGTATCGAACGGCCGTTTGTATCTGAAATCATGGCCGCCGCCGGCACACAACGGTTGGATGAAGCGACGACGGGGCTTTCCTACCGGGTGGAAGTGGCGAATACCCGTCAAATTCTGGCCAACGACGCGCTCGAAATGTTTAGCGACCTGCTCATTGAATCGCAACCGGAAAGCGGCATTTACCGCTATTCCGCCGGCTTGTTCAAACAACATGCCGCTGCGCTTCAATTGCGCAGGGAACTGCTTGCACAGGGATTCGATACCGCCGTGATTGCAGCCTATATCAACGGAATTCGTATTTCCAAGGCCGAGGCAGTCGCACATGTAAAAAAGTATCCTGACCTTGCGGGTTATCTTCGCGGCTAAGGAACGATCAAAAAATAACCACACGTTTCAGCCTGATCCTTCGTCCTCCAATTTTCCATTTTTTTCGTTAAATAATTCATTATTCGCCTCAAAAAACAGTCAATTGGAAAACGAAATCCTTAGCCTGAATTCGTGATCTTATTTTTTGATCGTTTCTAACTGAAACTAACTTGGGAAAACAACGCATTGAATTTTTCAGGGAAAGCATGCGCAACCTGCGTTCAACGGGAAGCGTGGCGCCCAGTTCGCGCTTTCTTTGTCGTGCCATTACCCAAAAAATCAACCCCGAAACAGCCGACGTGGTGGTGGAACTGGGGCCGGGCGACGGCGTGATTACCCGCTATATTCTGGAGCGTTTGAAACCCGATGCGCGCCTGGTTATATTTGAAATTAATGCCGTTTTTGTAGAAAAAATACAGGCAAATTTTGACGACCCGCGCATGACGATTATCCATGATTCGGCAGAGAACATGGGCCGGCATTTTCTGGAACTGGGCATCGGTGCGGTAGATTATTTTGTTTCGGGCATTCCTTTCGTCATGCTGCCCGAATCGCTCACCGAAAACATCACCGGCGAATGCCGACGCTGGCTTAAACACCGGGGTAAATTTGTACAGTTTCATTATTCCCCGTTGTTGTTGCGCCTATACAAGCGGGTTTTTGGCAATTTTGACATCGAACTCGTTCCGTTCAATATTCCGCCGGCTATTGTCGTAACTTGTGAAAAACAGACCGGGGAAACGCCCGATCGAATTACATGAAAAATACATTATTCCTGCTGCTTTTGCTCGCACTAACCGCCGCTTCCTGCGGCGAAGCGCCTCTTTTTGACGCCGAAAAAGAAATTCCCGGCGGCCGGTGGTCGTACAAAGACACCCTGGATTTTTCTTTTCGGGTGACCGACACCACGGCGTTGTACCATATTTATGTGGACTTCGTTTACGCTGATACCTTCCCCAACCAGAATATTTACGTCAAGTTTTACACCCTGTTTCCTGGCGGGAAACGCCTGAGCAAACCCCTGTCGTTCGATTTTTTTGATCCGCTGGGCAACCCCTCCGGCGAGTGCTCGGGCGGTAAATGCCGCGCGCACATTCCCATCCAGCAAAACGCCTATTTCAACCAGTCGGGCGATTACACCATCACGCTGGAACAGTTTGGTCGCCGCGACCCGGTTTCGGGGGTGTTATCGGTCGGCTTGTCCATTGAAAAATCGGAAAAGAAAAAGTAGCCACGCCTATGTACGCTTACCTGAAAGGAGAGATCACCTACCGTTCTCCGGCATTTATCACCCTGGAAGTCAACGGGATCGGCTTTCATCTGAACATCCCGCTCAGCACTTATACGGCCTTGCAGGGACAGGAGAAAGCAACGGTTTACACCCATTTGATGGTGAAAGAAGACGCGCACACGCTTTACGGTTTTGCCACCCAGGTAGAGCGGGGCATGTTTGTGCAACTCATCGGCGTAACGGGGGTGGGCGCCACGACGGCGCAGCTGATCCTGTCTTCCATGACGGTGGATGAGGTGCGGGCCGCCATCATCGGCGAGCAGGCGCATATCTTGCAACGGGTGAAGGGAATTGGCGCCAAAACGGCCAAACAAATCATTCTCGATCTGAAAACCAAAGTGGCCAAAGAAGCCCCCGACGCGCCGTCTCTATTGCCCGGTATGGCAGATAATGCGGTGCGGGAAGAAGCCCTTTCTGCGCTCATGGCCCTGGGTTTCAACCGGATTGTTGTGCAAAAAGCGCTCAATGCAGTGCTCAAAGAGCAACCCAACGTATCAAAAGTGGAAGACCTGATCAAACTGGCGCTCAAGGCATTGGCCTGAGCATTTCCCGCAGATTTCGCGGATTTTATACGCAGATTTGACAGATTTCTGTGTTGATCTGCGTATAAAATCCGCGAAATCTGCGGGAAAAATCACCTTCACTGAATCCGGTATTTTTCGTGAAAAACACCTTGAAACAACATGACCCTGGGCAGATCAAAATCGGGATTTCCGTTTTTTGATGTTCGCTCAAACTTCACTTTGAACCGCCCGCTTACTTCCATTTTTACGGTATCCAGCGATTCAATACTGAAAAACCCGTTATCCTGCTCGATCAATTCATAAGAATAACCGAGCAGGTCTTGCGCTATCAGGTGGGTAAAGCCAGCGTCAACGTAATTCCCCGGTGTTCTTTGATCACCACTTAATGAAAAATTACCTACCTGAATTGGCGCCCAACTAAAGCCCATTATTAAGTATTCCAGATATTTACCAGTGCGAACTTTACCGTATGGAAAATTCAACAACTTATGAAAGGTATCTATTCTGAAATCCGCAATATATGCTTCATCGCGCACCCCGTTTACATAAGTTTCTGATTTTCCGAGCTCTACCGTTTCGGGCAAAACGGCTTCTATGATCTCCGGCTCTTTTGAACAGCCGGCAGCCAGGAGTAGCAAAGAAAACAGGAGCCAGGAGAGAGGACGGGACGTTTTCATAATTTGATGACTTTAAAGATTTTATACCTGAATCGTATAAAGATCACAACGTAACTCCTCGCTTAAGCATTTCCCGCAGATTTCGCGGATTTTATACGCAGATTTGACAGGTTTCTCTGTTGATCTGCGAATGCAATCCGCGGAATCTGCGGGAAAAACCATCAGTTCGCGTAGTCGCTCAAAAATTTGAGGCGCATCAGCTGAATTTCCTCCCAGGTAATTTCATCGTCTTTTAATTCCTGGTAAGCCGCATCAATCGAATCCGTTTCAGCTTCCTTGAAGTATTCGATGACGGTTTCGCGCACATACTCGTCCACCACTTTGTTGAGGTAGTAGTCGAGTTTGATCTTGGTGCCTGACTGCACGATACCGTCGAGTTCTTCGAGCAGTTCGGCCAGGCTCATATCGTTGGTTTTGGCGATGTCTTCAAGATTGATTTTCCGGTCAATGGCCATAATGATATTGACCTTTGACTTGGATTTGTTTGCCACCGTTTTGATGGTAATATCCATCGGGCGCTCGATCTCGTTCTCTTCGCAGTATTTTTTGATGGCATCTACGAAAGGCTGGGCGTATTTCTGCGCCTTGCCTTGCGAAACGCCCACGATTTTGGACATATCGTCCATCGAAATCGGGTATTGCGTGGCCATTTCTTCCAGCGATGGATCCTGGAAAATGACGTAGGGCGGCAGGTTGTGTTTTTTGGCGATTTGCCGGCGCAGGTCTTTGAGAATGTTCATCAGGGTCTCATCGAGTACGGCCGTACCGCCTTTTTCATCGTCAAAATCGTAGTCGCCTTCTTCGTAGTCGTGGTTGATGGTGACCTGGATGGGGAAGGGTTTTTTCAGGTATTCGCGACCGGCGGGCGATACTTTCAGGATGCCGAATTGTTCTATTTCCTTGTAGATCAGGTTATTGATCATCGCATGGCGGAAAATCGAACTCCAGAAGTTCTCGTCTTTATCATCGCCGATACCGAAGTTTTCCATATCCACGAAACGGAAATCCTTCATCTCCTTGGTTTCAATGCCGCGCACAAAATCCATGATGGTTTTCATCAGGTAGTTCTCGTTCAGGTCGAGAATACTTTGAATAACCGCCGCGATTTCTGTTTGAACCTCCATTTTCTCCTTGGGGTTCTTGCAGTTGTCGCACATTTTATGGCAGTTTTCCTCCTTGAATTCCTCGCCAAAATAGTGCAGCAGGAAGCGGCGGCGGCAGGAGGCGGTTTCGGCATATGCCACGACTTCCTGCATCAGTTGAGCGCCCATTTCACGTTCTGCAACGGGTTTGTCGCGGAGGAATTTTTCGAGGCGCAGGATGTCGTTGTAATTGTAGAAAGCGATGCACTTGCCCGTCAGGCCGTCGCGCCCGGCACGTCCGGTTTCCTGGTAGTAGTTTTCGATGGACTTGGGCATGTCGTAGTGCATGACAAAACGCACGTCGGGTTTGTCAATGCCCATACCGAAGGCGATGGTGGCGCAGATGACGTCAATGTCTTCCATCAGGAAGGCGTCCTGTGTGTTGGCGCGTGTTTTGGGGTCAAGACCGGCGTGATACGGTGCGGCCTTGATATCATTGACGGAGAGCATTTCGGCAATATCTTCCGCTGTTTTGCGGTTTTGCACATAAATGATGCCCGATTCGCCGTGAAATTCTTCTTTAATAACCTGAATGATCTGTTTGATCGTCTGGTCTTTTTTGATTTTCGGACGAATTTCGTAGAACAGGTTGTCGCGATTAAAAGAGGAAACAAACGTGCTGTCCTCCGTCATGTCAAGGTTTTTCAGGATGTCCTGCTGTACCTTGGGCGTGGCGGTGGCTGTCAGGGCCATGATGGGTACATCGTTGGCGATGGCGTCGAGCATGACACGGATCCGGCGGTATTCCGGGCGGAAGTCGTGGCCCCATTCGGAGATGCAGTGCGCTTCGTCTACGGCGACAAAGGATATTTCACTGTTTTGAAAAAACTCGATGTTTTCTTCCTTGGTCAGGGTTTCCGGTGCGACGTACAGGATTTTTGTTCTTCCGTCGGTAATATCCTGCTTCACCTTTTTCATTTGCGCCTTGGTGAGCGAGGAATTGAGGAAGTGCGCGACCTCGTCTTCGTCGGAATAACCCCGGATGCTGTCCACCTGATTTTTCATCAGGGCAATCAGCGGGCTGATCACGATGGCCGTACCCGGCAGCATGAGGGCAGGGAGTTGATAGCAAAGGCTTTTTCCTCCACCCGTAGGCATTATGACAAATGTATCTTTGCCGTCGAGCAGGCTTTGAATAATAGCCGCCTGTTCGGCCTTAAAGGCATCAAAACCAAAGTATTTCTGGAGATTCTCGACCAGCACGTCGTGACCGTTGGCAATTGCAGACATCTTCTTATTGCTTTTATATTAAAATGCTTGACAAAAATGAATCCCGATTTCAAAACCGGGCGCCTCGGAGAGATTGAAAAAAGCGTGATGTTTGACTGAAAACAAAGACGGGACACCGCCCTCTCCGAAAAAGCCGCCAAAGATAGAAAAACAAGAATCATAAATCCCACAAATTTTTGTCTGTTTTTTTTAAAAAAAAATAAACGACCCGTTAATAATTTGGAGAACGCCAAAAACCACCGCCAATAACAAAATAAAAATTGGAAAAATGCCGCCTGTGCTTTCGCGTTACGCCCATCTGCTCACCCATTACTGTCTGCAAGTTCGCCCTGGCGACAAAGTGTTCATCGCAAGTACCCTGCTCGCCGAACCGTTGGTTCGTGAAGTGTTTCGGGAAGCATATGCTGCCGGCGCCGCCCTGGTGGATTGTGACCTGGCTTTTCGTGAACGTGAACGCCTGTTTTTTCAACATGCCTCCGACGAAGCCCTGCGCACCCCGCCTACCCTGCAAAAATTGGCGATGGAAACCTACGACTGCTACCTCAACATCCGGGCGCCCTACAACCTGCGTGAAAACAGCGGCGCCGGTCCCGAACAGGCACAAGTCCGCAACGAAACGACAGCGCCCATCAATAAAGCCTATTTCGAACGCACGGCCGACCGCCGGCTTCGCCGCAACCTCTGCCAGTATCCTACCGATGCCGCTGCCCAGGAAGCCGGGATGAGCCTGAGCGAATACGAAAATTTTGTGTTCGGCGCCTGCAAATTATACCACGAAAACCCCGAAGCCGAATGGCTGGCTGTGCGCGCCGCACAACAGAAAATCGTGGATCACCTCAACCAATGCAGCACCGTGCGTTATATCGCCGATGGCACCGACATCCGCTTCGGAACCCGGGGACGTACCTGGATGAACTCCGACGGACAAACCAACATGCCATCCGGCGAGGTGTACACCAGTCCGGTGGAAGACAGCGTAAATGGCGTGGTGCATTTTTCCTACCCCTGCATTTACCAGGGCGTCGAAGTGGAAGGTGTAACACTTTGGGTGGAAAACGGACAAATTGAGCGCTGGCAGGCAACCCGCGGACAGGAATTTCTCGACTATATATTCACCCTGCCCGGTACAAGGCGTTTCGGTGAAGCAGCCATCGGCACCAATTATGATATTCAACGCATCACCAAAAACATCCTCTTTGATGAAAAAATCGGAGGCAGCATTCACATGGCGATCGGGCAGAGTTACCTGCAAACCGGCGGAAAAAATGAATCTCCGGTGCATTGGGACATGATTACCGACATGACCCGCGGCGGCGAAATACATGCCGACGGGGAATTGATTTATCAGGATGGTAAATTTCTGTTGTAATATGAAGTGGTCAATCCGCTTGTTTTCCGGCCTTTTTTGGATGGTTTTATCCTTTTCGGGTAGAAGCCAGGATACCTGCAGCTTCCTTTTTTCCATTCCTCAAAAAACGAGATTTGCCACGGCCGACCACTTGTCGAATATCTACATTTTAAGCGCTGAAAACGCCGTGGAAAAATACGATTCCACGGGTCGCCTCGTGACCCGCTACACCAACAATCGCCTCGGCGCTGCGGAGTGGATAGACGCTGCCAATCCGTTAAAAATTCTGGTGTGGTATGCCGGGTTCCAGACGGCTGTTTTTCTCGACCGCAACCTCACCGAACTGGGGCGCCTCAATCTGTCGCAACTCGGCTACCCGGCGGTGCGTTGTTTGGCCAGCAGCGCCGACGGCAACATTTGGGTGTACGACGAAGGTTCATCGCACTTGTTAAAATTATCGGCATCGGGCGAAAAACTGCTCGAAAGCCAGCCGCTCAACCTGGCTTTTGCCCGCCCTTTTGCCCCCGTCTGCGCGCGTGACGACGGCGGTCAGGCCGTATTTCTCGGCGATCCGGCACAAGGCATCGCCGTGTTCGATCCGTTTGCGCAGTTGAACCGTGTCGTTGCGCGGTTGTCGGCGCCTGAATTTGAAGTCATCAACGGCTGGCTGGTCTATCTCGAAAAAGACACCCTTCACATCGAAGATGGCCGAGGGCTGGCTGCACGGAAAATTGTGCTGCCGGCAGGTCATCTTTTGCCGGAAACACGCCAATGGGTATCAAAAAGGCGCTGGTTGATGGCCGGGCCGGAAAACTTGCGCGTATTTTCTTATTAAATTAAGTGCCGGTTGATGAATTGGCCAAGTGTGAAGGCAAAGATGAAAGCGGCCAATTTGAGAATAAATCCCTTTTGTGTGGCGTGCATGGATTTTCCGGCAGATTACCGGTCATTGATATTGATGCGAGGCACAAAGTTCCCGGTCGGTATGTCAGGCCAGCCTGATGCAAAACCCTTGCTGCTGGTAGTTTATTTTGCGAATCTTTCACCCGATATAAATTCAGATCCAATTGTATTGTACAAAATAATTAGAAAGGGTACACATTTTTCAGGTAAAAACCTCATTGAAGTTCTTTGACAAATCGGAAAAGAAAATAAGGACTCCGTGATAGTT
>JANRLZ010000335.1:0-3697 GCA_033762055.1 Saprospiraceae bacterium | reverse complement strand
GGTTATCCGGCCGATGGCTTTTCCCTTCCTTACCAAATTGCGATCAGTTGGGGGAGTTTGCTGGTAGCGATCCTGGGCTTATGGGTAGCCCGGCGTAACCTGCTCTTTTATTTTTCCGACAAGGTTGCCGCCCTTTCGTTCATAGCCATCGTGGGTGGTTCGAATTATTTGAACTACGGCTCCGTAGATGCCGCCATGACGCACAACTGGCTGTTTACTGCATACAGCCTCTTGATTTATTGTACCATACGATTTTATCAAAGCCCATCGCTGAAATGGGCGATGTTGATCGGACTGTTTATAGGTTGGGCGATGTTGACGCGACCTACCGAAGTGATAGCGCTGTTAATCCCGCTGTTTTGGGGTGTTTACAATAGAAAAACCTTGCGGGAAAGGGGGGGATTGTTTGTTCAACAGTATAAAAAAATTGCCGCAGCAGTTGCGGTTGCCGCCCTGGTGTTTTCCATCCAGATTTTTTACTGGAAATGGGTCAGTGGCGAATGGCTGGTGTACAGTTACCAGGAACAGGGTTTTAGTTGGCTAAAACCGCATGTCACCGATGTTTTGTTCAGTTACAAGGCCGGATGGTTGCTGTATTCGCCGGTGATGTGTCTGGGAGTGTGGGGTATGGTCGCGCTCAGGCGAACGCAGCCTGACCTTTTTCCTGTAATGTTGCTGTTTTTACCGGCCTTTTTTTACATCGTTTCGGCCTGGGATATTTGGTGGTATGGAGGTAGTCTGGGATCCCGGGCCATGGTGCAGAGTTATGCCGTCTGGTTGTTTCCGATGGCTGCCCTGATACAAACAGCGCTCAGGCAGCGCTGGAGTCGTTGGGGGCTGTATGTATTTCTGCTTTTTTGCAGTTGGTATAATGCCTGGTGGACGCATCAGGCGCACAAAGGGAGATACTTCCAGTCGGAGCAAATCAACGGCCGGTATTTTTGGAAGGTGGTGGGCCGTGATTTCGATCCGGAATTGTATAAATGGCTGGACAATCCTGAAGTTTATTCCGGGAAAACGCGAAAAAACAGCCGTGTTTTGTATCAAAACGACTTCGAAAAGGATACAGTCGGTGTCTCCACAGACCTGCCTATTCAGGGACTGAAATCGTGTATGTTGCATAAAGATCAGCAGTTTTCTCCCGACTTTATCGTCCCTTTGAAACCGGGTGAAGGAGAATGGCTCCGTACGGAACTCACATTTTCCAGCAATCCGAATGAGCCGGAATACTGGAAAATGTGCCAGATGATCGTCCAGTTTTACAATGGCGAAACAGAACTAAAAAACCGGATGATACGCCTGCAGCGCCATGTAAATGGCAACGAACAACGCCTTGTTTACCTCGATGTCTGCATACCGCCGCCACCTCTTACCCACGTCAAAGTGGTATTCTGGAATTCCGAAAGCGATAAAGTTGTGCGTATAGACAATTTGCGCATCGAAGCATTTGACGGGGAGTAGCCGGGGCGTTATCAGGCTACTTGTATTATTTATATAGCCTGAGTTTTTCCCAGACTAGATGTTGTCGCCCCTCCGCGAGTATTTCATGTTTTTTCCCAAAGAAAAGAATCCGCGCCCAATAAACGACGGGCGAAGGCCGGCAGGGGGGTAAAATTGGAACATGGCATGAGTATCCACTTCCCGAAGCGGGAATGAAAAAAGGGTAGGGGCGACCATATTTGTCCATCATCACACCCGTTCCTTACCGCAACACCACCATTTTTTCCGTTCGGCTCCAGCCATATCCCTGCAGATGTACCCAATATACCCCCGGCGTTTCAGGGCGCAAATCGAGGTTGCGGATGCCGGGTACAGGATGATGTTGCGCCACTATGCGTCCCTGTGCGTCAACCAGTGTCACCTGCCCGGCATCGGCATCGTGCCAGCGAAGGGAAACCGGCCTGCCGGCAATGACCGGATTGGGCCATATTTCAACGGACTGCTGCCTTTCAGCGTATTCAGCTACGCTGCTGAACGGCGCACAGGTTTCGTATCCGTTTTGCTCGCAAGCCACATCAAGCGTGAGCTCAAAGGAGGCTGCATTCACCACGGCATTGATTACAGCGCCTCCCTCGCTGAGGGTTCCCGGTGCGTCGTCAATGTCGAAAGGCGGATCGTACACCGTGGTAAAATTGGTGTAGTCAATATTAAAACAGCCCACGCCCAGATCGGCGTTGGTATTGATCAGCAGGGGATCAAAACGGTTGCCGTTTCCGCCGTAACCGGTCCAGTTGGTAAACCCCGAAATCAGGTACCCGCTCTCCTGCGGATGGACACGGATGCGCGGGTAGTGTGAACTTCCGCCGTTGTACGTCTTCATGCTGACCAGGGCGCCATTGGGCGACAGTGTAAGCACGGCATATTTGTTTCCGACAAAACCAATGGTGGGAAAAGAGTTGGTGGCGCACATGACGGCAAAATCGCCGTTGGGTTTTTGCACCACGCTGCTCGCGTTCTCAAAATTGTCTGGCCCGCCTCCCGCTACCACGCGCGACCATTCCACTTCGCCGTCGGCGTCGGTTTTTACTACCAGAAAATCATCGTACCCCTGGAAATTTTGTTGCAGGTTGGTGGAAGAGCCCGTCAGCAGCAAGCCCCCGTCGGCAGTGGCGGTCAGGCCGTATGCGTGGTTGGCCTGCGGGGCCGTTCCTTCACCAAATACCTTGTGCCACAGCACGGTGCCGTTTTTGTCCATTTTTAATAAATTGGCGTAAAATGTACCGCCGGTATGGATATAAGAGCCGGCAACAACGAGGCTTTCATCGGCTAATTCCACTACATCATAGGCCCGATCCACCTTTTGCGGATTGCCTACGGTACGCGACCAGAGGATGTTGCCCGCCGAACTCACTTTCATAAAATACTGGTCGGTATATGTGTTGCCCGAACCGGCGTCGGTTCCCCAGGAACCAGTTTGGCCGGCCAGTACGATGCTGCCGTCGGAGGCGACAATAGCGGCCCGGGCAAGGTCCTGGTTGTTCGTCCCGCCGCCGATGCGGCGCGTCCAGACCGTATTTCCCTCGCCATCTACCCGGGCGAGGAAAATGTCGTTGTGGGGAGTTGTAAAGAAAAAACCCACATTACTGACCAGCACGAAATCGGTGGCGGAGATTTGCAGGACACGGCCGTTCACATTGTTGGGGGTTTCGGTGGGCTGGTTGAAGGTTTTTGCCCACAAAACCTGTCCGCGACAATCCACCCGAAACAGACAGGGGAAATAAAGGGCGCTGCCGGCCGGACTTTCCAGCAGACCCGAACAAACGTAGCCCCGGTCGTCGGTCGGCAGTGCATCGTGCAAAAAAACATTGGCGTTGTTTCCGGCGGTAAAACGCCACTGAAAGGAATGGGTATCCTGTGCTGAAATGTGATCGGCGCAAAGGGCCAGGATACCGAGAAGGAAAGTCAGTTTTTTAAGCATATGTTGAGAGGGAGCGTTGAGGTGTTTGAGGAATCCCCTGCATCTTGCCGCCTACCACTTTGCCTGGACAAAATTTTGCCGGGCGCGTTTTACGCCTTCCATGGGAGTGCTGCGGTAGTGCTCGAGTTCGATGATGTAGTATTTCATACCGGCCTGGAGGCTTTTGCTGAAGATGCCGGGGAAATCAATGACGCCGTCGCCAAATTCGATGGTTTCACGTTTTTCGGTAGCGGCCAGGTCTTTGGCATGGCAGAGTTCCCAGCGGCCCGGGTAGAGTCG
>JANRLZ010000334.1:0-13482 GCA_033762055.1 Saprospiraceae bacterium | reverse complement strand
CCGGATCATAGGTGTATTGTTGCTTACTCCCTTAATAAATAATGAAATCAAGATGCGTCAAGTGGCAGTCGCTCCCGAGTTACAGGGAAAAGGGGTGGGCGCAGCGTTGGTAAATGCATCGGAAGAAGAGGCGCGCCGGCGTGGATTCGAAAAAATGGTGCTGAATGCCCGTGAAACCGCAGTGCCCTTCTATTTGCGCTTGGGTTATAAAAAAATAGGTGAACGTTTTGAGGAAGTTACCATTCCTCATTACAAGATGGAAAAGACGCTGTAATACAGTGATCCAAACCGCGCCCGGTTGCAAAGAAAAAACGATTTGTCGGTTTTTGTCAAACGCCAACTACACTTGTCTATCTTTGCCCGCCCAAACAACCAGCCAAAGTCCATCAAACAACCGTCCTCATGAGTTGGTACAAACGCTTGCGCGAAGGCATCACCACCGCCACCAAGGCCAAAAAAGACGTGCCGGAAGGAATCTGGTTCCAGTGCAAAAAATGCAAGGAAACCAGTACCACCAAACAACTCCACGAAAATTACTACAAATGTCCTAAATGCGATTGGCATACGCCCATCGGTTCGGAAGAGTATTTTGACATACTCTTTGACAATCACGACTATATCACCCTGCATGATGACCTTATTTCGGTAGATTTTTTACACTTTACCGATTTAAAACCCTACGACAAACGCCTGGAGGAAACGCGTAAAAAAACCGGATTGAATGATGCACTTGCGATTGGCGCAGGCAATGTAAATGGCCATAAATTAGTCGTAGCTGCCATGGATTTTCGTTTTATCGGAGGATCAATGGGGGCGGTTGTGGGGGAGAAAATTTCACTTGCTATTGACTATTGTATTGAAATGCAGAGTCCTTTGATGATCATTTCAAAAACCGGTGGCGCCCGCATGATGGAAAGTGCATTTTCACTCATGCAAATGGCTAAGACTTCGGCCAAACTCACGCTCCTTGCCAAAGCAAAATTGCCTTATTTCTCATTAATGACCGACCCCACAACGGGCGGCGTTACCGCGTCGTTTGCCATGCTGGGAGACATACACCTGGCAGAACCCGGCGCGTTGATCGGCTTCGCAGGACCACGCGTCATCCGGGAAACGATCAAAAAAGACCTGCCGGAAGGGTTCCAAACCGCCGAGTTTTTACTGGAAAACGGTTTCGTTGATCTGGTGGTTAATCGCAAGGATTTAAAAGAGACAATCAGCGAATTGCTTTCATTTTTTGATAAAAAAGAATCGGCCTGACCTCGTGGTTCCTGTAACCCAGGCAATTTCCATGTTAATTTTCGAAACCCATCGCCTCAGGGTACGCCAGCTGGCTGAATCAGATTTTGCAGATTTATATCGTCTGCTTAGCGACCCGGAAGTAATGCGTTATATCACAACGCCTTACAAGGACGAAACACAGGTGCGCGAACGCATGGATCTCTGGAATAATTACTCACAACTACGACCGGGGCTGGGAACTTTTGCACTGGAAATAAAAGACACCGGTGTTTTTTGCGGCTTCTGTGTGGCAAGGCAAGTGGAATACAACCCGGAAAGTGATGAATTCGAAATTGGATACATCCTTGCACCGGAATTTTGGGGCCAGGGGCTGGTTAGCGAACTGGTGCCTTTTCTATGTAAATACTGTTTCCAACAATCCGGCGCCGACCGTTTGGTAGCATTCACCGACCCCGACAATACGACTTCCCAACACATTCTTATCAAGTCCGGATTCAAATTTACGGGTCTCAGAGAACGTCCTGACCTCGTCAGTACAGAATACTGGCTGGAAAAAACTGCATTTGTGAGCCCATGAGCAACCTATCGCACCTGTCGGCGGCTTTTCGGAAACACCCCGTTGTTCAACAACTTGTTCAACGGATTGCTACGGATAAAACAGGCGATGCTATAAAAGTCGAGGGACTTGTCGGCGCACAGGAGTCCTTCGTTGTTGCATCTGCTTTTCTGGGGGCAGGGCGGCATTTTCATTTATTTATTGCCAATTCAAAAGAAGAAGCCGCATACCGGCACAATGATCTGGAAGGGTTGCTGCCTGAACATAACACCTTCTTTTTTCCCGATTCTTTTAAACGTCCTGCATTTTTTGACGATCTGAACCCTACACAAATGCTGCAGCGCAGCGAGTTGGTGAGTAAAATCACCCATCCCGCCGCAGATGGCAACAAAAACGCCATTATTGTAACCTATCCGGAAGCATTGTTTGAAAAAGTGGTGAAGCCGGAAATATTAAACCAAAGTCGCATCGAAGTAAAAAAAGGTGAAAAACTGGATGCCGACTTTGTTATTCAGGTGCTGGTGGAATATGGCTTCGAACGGGCCGATTTTGTGTTTGAACCCGGGCAGTTTTCCATTCGGGGCGGTATTATTGACCTTTTCTCTTTTGGCAATGAATGGCCTTATCGCATTGAATTGTTCGACGATGAAGTGGAAACCATCCGAACGTTCGATCCGACCACCCAGCTTTCGCAGCGAAATCTCAGCTCGCTCAGCATTGTACCCAACCTGAGTACGCGTTTTCGACAGGATCAAAAAGTGTCGTTGTTCCGCATTTTGCCCGTTGATACAGTTATTTGGATGAAAGACCGGCAATTTTTGCTCGATCGCCTGCAGTACTGTTTTGAACGCGCTGAACAATTTGCTGCCCGGCTGACCGCGCTTGATTCGGCAGAATTGCGCGAAATTTTTCGTGATCGCGCTTTCCTGTACCCTGGAGAAGTCGCCGAAGATGTGGCAGCGCATCTGCTGATCGGATTAGGCTGACAAGGGCGTCTTGATACACAGTTTGCGCCGGGCAAAATACAAAGCCAAATACATCGTTCTCCCGTTTTTCCAGCCTGATTCAACCAAATTGTTCCAACCCATCAGATAATCATGCATACACCCGCCCACATGGAGGCGCTCAACGAGCAAATTAAATCGGAAAGCGCGTTTTTAGAAAAATTAAAATCGGTTGCTGCCCATGTCATCGTTGGACAGGAGCACATGATGGAGCGCTTGCTCATCGGATTGCTGACCAGGGGCCATATCCTGCTGGAAGGTATGCCCGGACTGGCCAAAACCCTGGCGATTAAAACCCTGGCACAGGCCGTAGACGCGCAGTTTAGTCGTATCCAGTTTACACCCGATCTCTTGCCTGCCGATGTGGTGGGAACAACCGTTTACAGTCCGGCTACCGCTGAATTTACCGTTCGAAAAGGCCCTATTTTTGCCAATTTTGTCCTGGCCGACGAGATAAACCGCGCACCGGCCAAGGTGCAAAGCGCTTTGCTGGAAGCCATGCAGGAAAGGCAAATAACGATTGGTAACCAGACCTTTAAACTGGCCGAACCTTTTCTGGTACTGGCTACGCAGAATCCAATTGAACAAGAAGGCACCTATCCCTTGCCCGAAGCGCAGGCCGACCGGTTTTTGTTAAAAGTAAAAATCGGATACCCGGCGTTGGAAGAAGAACGGATTATCATGCGCCGCAACCTGAATGACGACGAACCGGAAGTGAAAAAAGTAGTGTCGGTAGACGCCTTGTTGCGTGCCCGGGAAATGGTCAAGCAGGTATATCTGGATGAAAAAGTAGAGCAATACATCCTGCAAATAGTGTTTGCCACCCGTCAACCTGCGCAGTACGGGTTGAGTGATATGGCTCCGTTGATCAGTTATGGCGCTTCTCCCCGGGCAACCATCGCACTGGCAAAAGCGGCGCGCGCCATGGCCTTTTTGCAACATCGGGCTTTTGTAACACCCGATGATGTGCGCGCCATTTGTCCGGATGTACTGCGCCACCGTCTCGGCCTGACTTTTGAAGCGGAAGCGGAAAATATTGGTCAGGAAGAAATTATCCGCCGAGTACTCGGCGCCGTGGTAATCCCATAAACTTGTTGCGTATGGATACCACCGAACTGCTGAAGAAAGTACGCCGCATAGAGATCAAAACGCGCGGCCTGAGCAGCCACCTGTTTACCGGCGGCTATCACAGCGCCTTTAAAGGGAAAGGGATGTCATTCAGCGAAGTGCGCCCTTATTTCCCTGGCGATGATGTACGGGCGATTGACTGGAATGTGACGGCGCGAACCGGCGACCCATTTATCAAGATTTTTGAAGAAGAAAGGGAAAATACGGTTATGCTGGTGGTGGATGTAAGCGGTTCGGCGGTATTCGGAAGCCACGTGCAATTTAAAGCCGAATACCTGACCGAACTCTGTGCGGTGCTGGCATTTTCGGCCATCGCCAACAACGACAAGGTAGGGGTGATGCTCTTTTCCGATCGGGTAGAATTGTATATTCCACCTAAAAAAGGGCGCCAACATATACTCCGTATCATCCGGGAGGTGTTGAATGTGCAACCCCTGGGCCGGAAAACCGATATGGCGAAAGCCCTTCGATATATTCACAACGGATTGAAAAAGAGGAGCGTGTGCTTTGTGCTATCCGATTTTTTAGCCGAAAATTATGAGGAAGAACTGCGCGTATTGGCTAAACGCCACGATTGTATTGGCATCCATTGCTGGGATCTTCTGGAGCGAGAGTTGCCCGATGTAGGCGTTTTACGCGTCGCTGATGCCGAATCAGGCGAACAAATCTGGGTGGACACTACCAGTCAACGATTGCGCTATCAATACTGGCAATCATTTGAACAGCATACTGCCGCCACACAAGGTATGTTTCGCCGTGCAGGCGCCGACTTTTTGAGTGTGGGAACCCACCAGCCTTATGTAAACGCGCTTTTGCAATTTTTTACCAAACGCTCCAAAATTGTAGCGCATGGCTAAAATACCGGTTTTATCCATGCGCCTGTTTGCCTGCGCTGTCATTGTATGGATGACAGCCAATATCGCAGCGCAACCCAAAGCCTTGATTTCCCTTCAACCCGAACGCATGGAAACAGGCGATACAGCCAGTTTGCTCGTTTTTGTCACCGGAGTAAACACCGCTCCCAAAGACCCTGATTTTAGCTCCTGGGCTACATTGTTACCCGCGAAAAACATCCTGAACCGTGCTGGTTGGAGGCGCAGCGCCGCACAATGGACTCGGCGCTATACCCTGATCGCATTCGATAGCGCGGTATTGGAATTGCCGCCCCTGCAAGTGCAACTTGCAACCGGCGAACGATTGGCTACCAATTCCCTGAAACTTATCGTTTACCCGACACGTGGCGGGCGCGAAATCAGTGATATGGCAGGAATCAGGGAAATAAAAAGAGAGCCGGTTCACTGGACCGATTACTGGCCCTGGGCTGCCGGAAGTGCTTTGTTCCTTCTTGCATTCGGATGGTGGTGGAAACGGAAGCAGCCAAAGCCGACCCCGCTTGTCCAACCGATTCAAACAGATCATGCTTTATCCGTTTCACCAGTAGAAATTGCCTTGCAACAACTTTCACAACTCGAGCAAAAACAATACTGGAAATACCAGCAAGTTAAAACCCATTATGCCGAATTAAGCCTCATCTTGCGCGAGTACATCGAAAAAAGTCAGCATGTTGCCGCCATGGAATCTACTACCGCCGAAATAGCGCATTTTTTGGCCCAAACTACTTACCCGGTAGAAAACAGGGCGACATTGATTAATTTGTTGAAAATGGCCGACGGGGTTAAGTATGCACAATCTCAACCGCCCGAGTCGGAACATCAAAATGCAATCGCTACCGCCCGCAAACTCATAGTCCCCCCCGTGATGATGAAGTCCGGCCATCCCCCCAAAACGAGTACAAAATCACCTTCCAGCGCAAAAAAATACGAACCTCTCTAAAGGCCCCACCCGTTTTTATGACATTTGCCCAACCTTTCTGGCTGCTTTTATTGCTCTTGCTGCCCGTGCTGGCGTACCAGTACCGGAGGGAAGCCAAACGCCGGCACGTCACCCTTCAGGTGTCTCGACTGGGGGCGATGAAAGGGATCAAAACCTGGGTAGTATATGCGCGCAACTGGATTCAATACCTGCGATGGCTGGTGTTGGCGCTATTAATCGTGGCCATGGCGCGGCCACAATTGTTGTGGCACGAGGAAGAAATTGTGGCAGAATCTGTGGATATCATGCTGGTAATGGATGTTTCGCCCAGTATGTTGTCGAAAGATTTTCAGCCCGACCGACTCACCGTAGCCAAAGAAATGGCAACCAGCCTCGTGAGTAGAAGACCGTACGATCAACTCGGGCTGGTCGTGTTTTCAGGGGGGGCGTTTACACAGTGTCCGTTAACAAGAGACCGCCGCATCTTGCAGGCATTTGTCAATAATTTGCAGGTAGGGCGCTTGCCCGACGGAACGGCTATCGGAATGGGACTTGCGACAGCCATCCGGCATTTGGACAAGGGGGCATCAAAGAGCAAAGTCATTTTGCTGCTGACAGATGGTGAACACAATGCCGGCGATCTGGGGCCGCTACAGGCCGCGGAGATTGCCAGGGCTTTGGGGGTGCGTATTTATACCATCGGACTTGGAAGTGATGGTGTTGTGATGTCGCCAAGTTATCAGCAAGCCAACGGTAACTACGCGTTTGCACCGCGCCAGATGGTGTTTGAGACGGATTTGCTGCAACAGATAGCGGCAGCAACGGGGGGCGGATTCTATCGTGCCAGGACCGTGTCCGATCTGGAAAATATTTATGAAAAAATAGAAAATCTGGAAAAAACCAAGGTGGTAACCAACGCCGTAGGCCGTACATCAGAGCAGTTTTTCTGGTTCCTGAATCTGGCATTATGCCTCCTTTTTCTGGAAATGTTGCTTCGATGGGGCCCCTTAAGGGTAATAACAGTATAGATATGCTGCAAGGAATTTATTTTGAAAGCCCTGATTTGCTTTATCTGCTTGCCATCGCGCCTTTGCAAGCGTTGTTGTTGTGGGTGTATTGGCGCTGGCGGCAGCGCACCCTGCGGCGATTGGGCTCCAAGGCCCTGGAGTCAAGGCTGCTACAAGGTTTTTCGGCGCGGCGGTTCTGGTTAAAAAATACCTTTTTTTCGCTCAGCATCATGCTTGTCATTGTTGCCATTGCAAGTCCGGTACGCATTGAAAAAAATGAAGACGCTACACAGTTGAGCGCTGATGTGGTAATTGCACTGGATGTATCAAACAGCATGCTGGCTGAAGATGTAAAACCAAACCGTTTGGAACAAGCCAAAAGTTTGATCCTGGAAATGGCGGGTATTTTGGCAAAAGAGCGGGTTGGGCTGGTGTTTTTTGCCGGAGAGGCTTTCCCTCAAATGCCGCTATCGACCGATATGGAAGCGATGCTCATGTTTGTAAAAAATGCCCAGCCCGATTTTATTACTGATCAGGGGACTGATGCCGGCGCAGCCGTGGAACTTTGCAAACGAATGCTGGAAAGCGGGGAAGAAACCGGTAAAATGATTATTTTGATCAGCGATGGCGAAAACCACGAAGAAAAAGCCCTGCAACGCGCTCGTGAGGCCCGTGAGTCGGGGGTGCTGGTATATGCCATTGGCGTGGGTACTTCCGGTGGCGCCCATATCCCGGCGGGCAGCGGCCGGATACGTCGCGATGGTTTGGGTAAACCGGTTCGATCAGTTGCGAATGAAACCTTTATTCAGTCGCTGGCTGAAGCAGGTGGCGGTGTCGCCTTGTCGGTAAAAAACAAACAAAGAACACTCGAAACAATCAAGTCAGCGGTCGGTAGTTTGCAAAAAAATACCGTCGCCCTGAATACCAAAAGCCAAAAGGTGTACCTGTTCCCCTGGCTGTTGCTGCTGGCTTTTTTGTTGCTGACGGCAGAACAGGTCATGTGGTGGAAGAAAAAAGGAGTGGTTGCCGGCATGTTTTTTTTAATGACGCAGGGGGTGTTTGCCCAAACGAATCACCGCGCCATGCGTGCGGGCGAGGAATACTACGATCAGGGCGAATACGAAAAAGCAAAGGCAGCATACCAACGGTCGAGCAGCGCTGCAGCCATATACAACACGGGCAATGCAGCGTACCAACTTTCGGACTTTGATTATGCAACAAGATTATATCGGGAAGCGGCAGAAAAAAGCGCGATTCCTTCAGAAAAAGCCGATGCTTTGTATAACCTTGGTAATGCCTGCCTGATGGCAGGCGATTATGCGGCCGCAATTGAAGCATACGAACGCAGCCTGCGCCTGTCGCCGGCCAGACCCGACGCGCAAAAAAACCTGCAAATCGCTAAAAATAAACGCAAGGTCCCCCCTCCTTTACCACCACCGCCGCCGCCACCACCGCCACCACCGCCAATGCCCAATCCCCGTCGGCAATATCTTGATCAGGCAGCGCCAAATCCGCAGCGTGAGAAGCCATTAGCGCCGCTCTCACCCGCTGAAGCACGGCGATTGCTCGACCGGGCGGTGTTGCAGGAAGAGCAAAAAAATGCGGGCACTTACCGGGAGCTGGCGCCGGCAAACCGACCATCACGATTAAAAAAAGACTGGTAAAATAGTCGTTGATCCCAACTTTTGATTGCCTTAAAGACATTCGGTCGCTGCCAACATATGGCTAAGCGCTAACAGCCGACGTTTTCCTGCTTTTGTATCATCGTAGCCCAACTTTTTCTCCTACATTGCCGTCAATTTGCAGCAGTGCAGGAAAATGCCAACACCAAATCTCTCGCAAATTATTCAAACTCAACAACCTTTCAATAGCATGAGACACTACCTTTTACTTTTTTTCATTTGGTCGTCCTCAACGCTGCTTTTTTCGCAGCAGCGTATTCAACTGAACGACCCACCCCAATCTTACAAACCAATGGTTTCCAAAGGGGTGTTTGTGGGCAACATTCGTCCCTTGCGCGATTTGCCCCAGCAAAATACGCCTCCGCAACAAGTCGCCGGAAAATTGGCAGAGAAGCGCAACTTCTTTTTTGCCAATGAACAAAAAAATCCGGATCCGCAACCCAAAGGCGGCGACCCACTGGTAAAAAACAATCCGCCTGCAGGTACTGAATTTGAAAGTCAAATTCTTCCCGAATTTAACTTCGAAGGAATTCGTGACCCGAACGTTACACCGCCTGATCCCACAGGCGACATCGGTAAAAACCATTATGTGCAAATGGTAAATACCTCAGGCGGCGCCTGGTTTCAGGTTTGGGATAAAGTAACCGGACAGTCGGTATTTGGCCCTACGCTCACCAGCACCATCTGGAGTGAAGTAGGGAGCGGCAGCCTCGGCGATCCGATCATTCAATATGATCACGATGCCGAGCGTTGGCTGATGATGGAGTTGCAGGGCTTTTTCACCAACGAATTGCTTCTGGCAATTTCCGATGACAGCGATCCGACCGGCGGCTGGAAGGCATATCGTATTCAAACCCTTGGTTTTGGCGATTATCCCAAATTGTATGTATGGCCCAACGCGTACATGATAACAGTAAATGAAATTGTAGGAGGAAATGAATGTTCAGGTTATGCCCTGAACCGTCAGGATATGTTGAATGGCGAGGCAACAGTGGATATTTTTCGTTTTGTCATGCCCAATTACCAGGCCATTGCTTACCAGCCCGCTACCGGCGCCGACTGGGAAGGCGGCCCCCCGCCACCGGCAGGAAGTCCGGCCTATATTTTCCGTGTGTACGATGATGCCTGGGATGGTGGACAAGACCATCTGCAAATTTGGGAGGTTAATGTGGACTGGAATAACCCCGGGCTGAGCAACATTACAGGCCCTGACCGGCTGTATCCGACGCCTTTTGAAACAAAAGTTTGTTGGGGGCCGGGTCTTTTCGATTGTATCGAACAACCCGATCCGGGCGCTCCCCGAATAACAGCCCTGGAAAATATCATCATGTACCGCGCGCCGTATCGCAATTTTGGTTCCTATGAATCGGTGGTTTTTAACCACGTTTCCGATGTGTCGGGACAAGTAGGCGATGGGGGCGATGCAGCCGTTCGATGGTACGAATTGCGCAAAACGCCGGGTGGTGAGTGGTCAATTTATCAGGAAGGCACTTTTGCGCCCGATCTGGTAACCAATCGGTTTATGGGTACGATATGTACCGATGAAGCGGGCAATATTGCGCTGGGATATTCCGGCGCCAGTCAATTTTTGAATCCTGGATTGTACCTGACCGGAAGGCGCAGTGGCGACCCATTAGGACAAATGACTATTGATGAATATACCCTCATAGCAGGCGAACAAAGCCACTACGATGTTCGTTGGGGCGATTATAGCAATATGTGCGTAGACCCTGAAGATGGGCGTACATTCTGGTTTACAGGAGAGTATCAACCTGCTGGTGTAAATTGGGGAACCCGTGTGGGTTCGTTCAAACTTCAACGTGATACCCATGATATTTCTCCGCAGGCCTTGGTGACTCCGGTAAATTCTGCCCTGTTGAGCAATGGCGAGCAGGTAAAAATTTCGATCAATAATGGCGGTCTGGAACCGGCCGACAATTATTCGGTCTCGATGTTTTTTGAAGGAGCATTTGTCGCGACGGAAAATGTGGGAGTTGTGTTGCAGCCGGAGCAAAGTATCGAACACACTTTTACCGCAACCGTAGATATGCCTGAAGTGGGTAAAGAATACCATTTCCGGTTTATTACCCATTATCAACAAGACCAGTACCTGCGGAATGACACACTCGATGCGGTGGTGAAAAAACTGACCTCCCACGATGTTGCAGCCATTGGCCCCGTCAATCTGCCAGGCATAGTGTGTGGCAGTGAAACCGATTTGGGAATAGTTTTCCGCAACAACTCCGGGTTGCCTATGCAAAGCGCTAAAATACACTGGCGCATCAACAACCAGCCATTCCAGATTATTGACTGGGTCGGCAACCTGGCGCCCGGAGCAAGCGACACCCTTGACGTACATGCAACAGGTATCAACAACGGCATTAATGGTATTTCTATCTTTACCAGCCTGCCTAACGGTCAACCCGACCAGTTGACTTCCAACGACAGCCTGCCACCTATTAAATTTTTTGGAAACCTCGACGGCACTTATCTCGTTGCGGAGGCCAACACCACCTTTGGCGTTTTACATTGGGAATTGCGCAATCAGATTGACCAGTTGTTGGTTGAAGGCGAATTGAGCGCAGGCCAGGACCGTGTGAATATTTGCAGCGACGACAACACCTGCTACCGTTTTACGCTTCGTGCTTCTACATTTTCGTGGTCGGGAGATTTTCGCCTGTATGATATTTTTGGAAATGTATTGGTGCAGGCAAATTTTGCCACACAGGATACCTTCCAGCTTTTCAACATCTGCACACCTTCCCGTTCACAGGTGGATGTAGGCGCCATTGCCCTCGTGTCGCCTGTTTCCGGCCCCGATTTGAGTGCCGCTGAACCGATTACCCTGCAGTTCCGCAACTTTGGTCTGACCGATCAATCCGATATCGAAGTCGCTTACCGAATGAATGGCGGCGCCTGGAATACAGAAGTTCATCCGGGATTGGTTGCCGCTGGAGCGACCATTACGCATACGTTTGCGACCACCCAGGATTTGAGTACCACGGGGGGGATATACAACTTCGAACTGCGTGCTACGATTGGTGGCGACCAGCAGTTACAAAATGATACCACCAATGTAACCGTGCGCAATCGCGCATTGCGCGAGCTGGAAATGCTTAGTGTACGGCGAATTCAAGGTTGCAATGATCCTTCTTTTGGCACGGTTGGTATTACGGTGAGAAACAATGGTCTGGGGAACCAACATACTTTCGACGCCCTGATAACTGTGAACGGCGTGCCACAACCCCTTGTACCGTTGGAGGTAAATTTGGAACCGGATCAGTTTTTAGAATTCCCCTTGTTTATTCAAAACCTGCAAATTGGTTCCAACACCGTAGACGTTGACATTACCAACGTTGACGGAGCCGGCGAAGACGAGCAACCCGACAACGACACAGGCAGTGTCACATTTGACGTAACCACCAATGGCTTCCCGGTGCAACTGTTTTTTGCCACCAACCAAAACCCCAATGAGAATTATTGGGAATTGCGCGACGAATCAGGCGCCCTGGTGGCAACAGGCGGGCCTTATCCACAAGCTTTCGGCTTTTATTCTGAAGAATTGTGCCTGGAAGAGAGCAAGTGCTACACTTTTACTTTGTTCGATACCGGAGGAAATGGCATGGACGGTGGATTTGTTGACCTTTACTCACTGACCGGCAGCAGTTATTGGACGTATTTCGGGGGAGACTTTGGTGCTCAAATCACGACGCCCTTCTGCGCAGTTGATCTTTGTGGCGATTTCTTTATCCTGGCACAAACGCAGGATCCAACCGGCGGAAATGCCAATGGTGAAATTTCTGTCTCTCCTTTCGGCGGCGCTGGGCCCTACCTCTATAGCCTGGATGGTGGATTCTTCCAGCCTGATCCTGTCTTTACCGGTCTGGCAGCAGGTCTCTATACGGTTTCCTGTCTGGATAACAATGGTTGTGTGGCTAATTTGGTTGTCGTACTGGGCGATGTTGGAACCGACGACCCCGAACAGTTCCGCAGGCTGACCGCCTCACCCAATCCGACCGATGGTTTGGTGAATGTAGCGTTGCCGGCATTGGGCAATGAGCAATCGCTGGTTTGCGAGGTGTACGACAGTCACGGAAAAATGGTTCAGATGGCCCGTTTGGTGCGTTGGGATGATACCCTGCGCGGCATGGTGATTCTCGACAAAGCACCTGCGGGACTTTATTATCTCAAAGTGAGCGGACTTTCGCGACCGCTTACTGCCAAAGTCATTCGCAAATAAGTCCACAGGAGGTCGGCAGCGAACTAAAACCGGTTTGCTGCCGACCAAAAAAATTTACATTTTTTCTGCAAATATTTTTTTCGAACACCGAGTTTGGCACGGTTTTCGAAATTAACATAATCAGAAAGGGCTAACATTTGATTGGTTAATTGTTTTCATGGTTATGTTGTGAGCCGCCCAGTCGAAAAGACTGGGCGGCTTTTTTGCTTTTTGCTCCAAAGAAGTGATGTATTTGTGTAAAATAATTGTCCCGAACATCGTTTACTTTGCTCCAGAATTCCCCATCCTTTCAGAACCTTTCGTTTCCATGAAAAAGATCCTTTTTGGCATTGCCATCTTTCTGTTTCTCCTCCTGGCGGCTATGATCGCCATTCCTTACCTCTTCAAAGATGAAATTGTAACCCAGGTCAAGACTGCCGCCAATGAAAGCCTGACGGCAAAACTGGATTTTAGCGACGTTGATATTTCTATTTTTCGTCATTTTCCACAACTTTCCATTGGCCTTGAAGGCCTTGATATTACCAACGGCCCCGGCCCGTTTGAAGGGGTTAAACTCGTGAAATGCGAGCGCCTCGACGTGGCTGTTGACTTGTGGTCGGCCATTTTCGGCGACAAAGTCGTTATCAAAGGCCTGTTTTTTAAAAAACCGGATATCAAAGTGTATGCGCTTTCCAATGGTCAGGCCAATTACGACATCACCAAACCCGAACCTGAAACAAAAACACCGGCGACAAGCAGTGGTGAATCTGCGCCGGTAAAACTGGAGCGTTACGGTATTGAAGATGGTAAAATACTGTACGACGACCGCGGA
>JANRLZ010000333.1:0-10851 GCA_033762055.1 Saprospiraceae bacterium | reverse complement strand
TCCCTCATCCCTCATCCTTCGTTTTCCTGATGCAAATACGTGGCCGGCTTACCTTGTTGTTTGTCCTGATCGCAGCGGGGATTCTCGCCGGGTTGCTTTTTGCCGTGTATGTGTTGTTTGAGAAAAATGCGGAGGATACTTTTTATCAATCGCTCGAAACGAAGGTAGCGGTAACGGCACAAACCGCCCTGCGCGACCCGGCGACTTTCCGGCCGGCGGCGCATTTGTGGTTTGCGCCCGACGATGATACGTTGCCTTACCGCGATAATATCAGCATTTACAACGACGCTTACGAACGGGTTTTCTCGTTGCATCCGGAGGCGCCGCCAGTCTCGGTAAAAGAACTGGAAGACATCTATCGCAACCGCTCCACGTATTTTGAACATTACAACCTGCTTGCCATTGGAAAAATGGCGGAAGGCCCGACCGGTCATGCTTACGCTGTGGTTGCGGAAGGCTACTGCGACCCCACGCAATTGAATCAACTGCGCAACATCTTATTGATCGCTTTTTTCGTCGGCTTGTTGCTGGTCGCCATCGGGGGCTGGTATTACGCCGGACAAGCCCTGGCGCCCATGTCGGACATTGTACAGGAAGTGGAAAATATTCAGCCGGCTGATTTGAGCAGAAGGGTGGAGACAAATGGAAACCGTGATGAAATCGGGCGACTGGCCGAAACGTTCAACCGTTTGCTCGACCGGGTGGAAGAAGCTTTCCGGATGCAGCGGATGTTTATTTCCAATGTATCGCATGAATTGCGCAACCCGCTTACAGCGATCCGCGCCCAATTGGAAGTGGTTTTGCAACGCGACCGCGATCCGGAGGCTTATCGCCGGGCACTGCGAAGTGTGTTCGATGATATTCAAAACCTGACGGAAATGGAAGAAGAGTTGTTGCAGCTGGCGCAAATCCACAATGACCCGTCTGCCATACCATTCAGCGCTGTTCGACTGGATGAACTGTTGTGGCAGTCGAAACAACAGTTGCAAAAAAGTCACCCCGATTGTCGCGCCCAGGTTGAATTTGTTGCCATGCCGGAAAACGAAGACCGCCTGAACGTGCAGGGCAACGAGGCCTTGCTGTCAACCGCACTGCTGAACCTGATGAACAATGCCTGTAAATACTCGCCGGATCATCAGGTCGTTTTGCGCGCAACGTTCACTGACGACGGCGCGCATATCGTGGAGGTGTGCGACAACGGCCCCGGCATTCCGCCCGAAGAATTGCGCCTTATTTTCGAACCGTTCTATCGCAGCGCCCGGCATATCGGTATCAAGGGTACCGGAATCGGGCTTTCGCTGGTGAAAAGCATCCTTCATCTTCATCAAATCAGCCTTTCCGTCGAAAGTCCGGCGGGCGGCGGCGCGATCTTTCGTCTGCATTTTCCCCAATCCGCCTATCTTTCCGACCCGGAATCTTCTTCTTTATAGATGCCCACTCCCCCCACCTGTTATTCCTTCTGTCTATTTTTCAACCCATTCATACACATCAAATATGCTGTTCAATCGCCTTGTTTTCTTTTGTTTTTCTCTTATAACTTTTGCCTGCTCGGCCCAGCCGCCGGTTACGTCCATTCGTTTCCCCAACGGAAAAATTTGCCTGCTGCTCGACAGCGCCGCTGCCGGCGAAGCGATTACTTACGATCGCCGCGACGCTTATTTCGACAAAGTGAATGCTTCTGAAATGTCCATCCAAATGCGCGAACCACTCACGGACGGACAAACACGCGAAAACCTGCTGCCGCGATACATTGCCTATCTGAAATCCGACGTGGAAGGTTTTTCCTACGAAGAATCAAAATTTGTGGAAGGGGTGATGGAAAAAGTGTTTCGCACGGTCAACGGCGTTTCGCCTAATATTTTCCCGGATACCCTGAAACTGATCAAAACAAAAGGACGCCACTACGGCGACGGCGTTTGGTACACACGCGAAAATTGCATCATCATTCCGGCGGATGAATTAGGGAAGCGTAAAACCAATCCGTTCTCCACGACCATGTATCACGAGTTGTTTCACGTTTGGTCGCGACTCAACCCGGCAAAAAGCGACCGCGCTTACCAACTCATTGGATTCGAAGCCATTGGTTTTGACCAACTGCAAGTGCCGCCTGGCCTGGCACAACGGGTGCTTTACAATCCCGACGGAGTGGATTATGCCCAGAAAATTGTTCTCGCTCAAGCCGACGGCGTTACCATACCGGCCGTGCCGGTGCTTTATGCCAATCATTTGGGTTGGTCGGACGAGCAAAACACCTTTTTTGCTTATGTGGAATTCAGCCTGTTTCAGATTGAAAAACAGGATGATGGCAAGTACCGCATTCTGGTAAAAGATGATGGTTACAGCAGTACGCTCAACATGCAGGAGCAGCCCGATTTTTTCCGGCAAATCAAGGATAATACCGGCTATATCATTCACCCCGACGAAGTATTGGCCGATAATTTTGCTTTTATCATGCAGGAAAAAAACGGCCAGAAAGTGTCGTTGAAATTTTCAGAAGCCGGCAAAAAACTGCTGACGGACCTGGAAGCGGTAGTAAAGGAAAAATAAGATTACTGTGGTCGTATCCCGGGTGGCGCCTTGCTGCCGTCCTGCGAACCGGCATCGGGTTGGTTGCGATCCATAAATCGCCAGGCGATGCCAAACCGCAAGGCGCCGAAAGGCCCGGGGTGATAGGCCGTTTGGTAAAACACCTCTTTTTTCTCCCACAAGGTCGAAAGGTTTTCGTAGCGAATAATCCCCCTGAACGACTGCACTTTAAAAGACACAAAAACATCCATCCAGGGATAGGGTTTTTGGGTCAGTGAATCTTGCAGGTGGAATTGCCACAGCAGGGGCTGATAGGCGTCGGGTATAAATTCGGCATTGATGCGGAAGTCAACGCCGGCATTGAGCAACATGCGTTTTTTAAACACTTTGCCTGAAAAATAAAGGCTGTTTTTGGAAAACCAGCGCGGCAGCCGAAATACATCCTCCCGATTGGCTTCCTGCAAGGCCAGGGTATTGTCGAAACGCAGGCTGCCCCAACGCAGGTTTTCACGCAAAATCAACTGTGTGATTTGCAGGGGGGCTGTGGTTTGTGAAGCCACCGCATTTTGATCAAAATACTGGTAATTATTGATGACCTGCGCACGAGCTGTCGCTTCAAATCCGATCAAGGGCAGGGCGTAAGTGGCCGACAGACTGTTTTCAATCAATTTGTCAAAATCCTGATCCCACACCAATCGTTTGCTTACATACAACTGGTCGAACCACAACGACGGGGGGCGGCGCTGGCTAAGCAGTTGGGCGCTCAGGCGACCCGCTTTTCCCAAGCCCAGGCTCAGGCTTCCCTGTAACTGGTACTCCCCGCTGTTTTCCAGCAGCCCCAGCGCGCCCTGGGCTGTAAACGCGAACTTATCCGAAGGCGTTATTTGCAAGTTCCCTTTTAAAAAAAGGTTGGAAATGTAATCGGTGACAGGCTCCTGCATCACGGTATAATACGAGTGCGCCAACCCGAATCCCAACAAGTCAGAAGGGCGACCCGCCGCTTTGGTTTTAAAAGTTTGCAGTGCAAATTCATTATCTAACCGGTTGATGCGCACAAAATGTCGCAGACCGCGATAATCTGTCAGGAAAGTCGGTTGAAAAAAAGGCGCATCGGCAGCCAGCCCGTCGCTGCCGCCCTGATTGGAGAATTTGAATTTTTGTTGTCCCCAGGTAAACGTGTGCGTGGCGCGCAGGGCGCGACGGCCTACGATGTCTTTGGGTGTAAGGTAGAGGTGTTGGGTAAGTTGAAGGCGGCGGTCGTCGAGCCTTGAAAATGCGGTTTGCCGGGGCAGGCGTATTTCAGCCGCGACAGGGCCGGTAAAATCTCCTTCGCCGAAAACATCATCGGAAACGATTCCGCCATTGTCTTGCTGACGTGCGACGTTCTGTGTGAAGATAAAAAAGCCGTCGTAACGTTTGCCTACCGGTACCCACAATCCTGCCGCCAGTGCGTTGTTTTTGGCCCGCTGGTAGCGATATTGACCGAGATTATTAAGGGTGCGGTATTCGAGCGAAAAATTGGTTCCGCCTTCAAAAGTGCGGGCAAATCGCGCGTTCAAATTGGTTTCAAACTGGGTTCTGCCCTGGGTAAAAGACACGTCGCTAAAGGTGCGGGCGCTGCGGTAAAAACCCAGTTGTTGTGGCTGTAGCATATACAATTCGAAACTCCGCACACCGGTTTGAAAGCCCAGGGCGGGGCTGGTTTCAAACAGGAGGGGCCGCGCCGCTGTGCCGAGATTACCCAGTGTCCCCCAGTCAATCAATTGCCTGCGTGCCGGGTCGTATTGCCTGAAATCGGCATCGGGCAGGGTGTCTGCCGAAGCAGTACTTCGTTCGGGGGCAGGGGCAAAGGTGATAAGCAACGATTCTTCAGCCGGCGTAAGCGGGCGGGAGGTGGGACTGGCGGGCTGTTGAGCAGCCAGCAGCCCTGTCGTGAAAAAAAAGACAAGAAGCCACATGCCCCTTGCCTTGCTCATCTTCTTGTTTGCCGGATCTTTTGGTATGTTGAACATGGCTGAAAAACGCCGAATAAAGCCTTTCGTTGCTTTTCCGACAGGCGGGTTGGTTGGACAGGATTTGCAGGATGAACAGTTTTTTTATTAAAAAAATATGATCCTGTAAATCCTGTCCAACCAACCCGCCTGTCAGAAACTATTTTGCTTCGATCAGGGCCGGGTTCATGCCCATGGTGGAGAAGCCGCCATCGTGATACAGGTTTTGCATTGTGACATAACGCGTATAATCGCTGAACAGAACTACACAATAGTTGGCGCAGTCTTCAGCCGGGGCGTTGCCGAGTGGCGACATTTTATCGGCATAATTGAAAAAATCATGGAATCCTTTGACGCCTTGTCCGGCCGTCGTCATAGTGGGCGACTGGCTGATGGTGTTCACGCGAACGTGTTTGGCGGTGCCGAGGTGATAGCCGAAAGAGCGCGCAAACGATTCGAGCAACGCTTTGGATTCTGCCATTTCGGAGTAGTCGGGAAATACACGCTGGGCGGCGATGTAGCTGAGTGCCAGAATGCTGCCCCAGTCGTTGATTGCGTCGAGTTTCCAGATCGTCTGCATCATTTTATGGAACGACATGGCGCTCACATCGAAGGTCTTTTGCATCCATTCGTGGTTGAGATCGGTGTAAGCCTTGCCTTTTCGAACATTGACCGACATGCCGATGGAGTGGAGTACAAAGTCCAGCTTGCCGCCAAAATGATCCATGCTTTGAGAAAACAATTTTTCCAGATCTTCGAGAGAGGTGGCATCGGCGCCGATCACGGGCGCTTTGCATTTTTCGGCCAAGGCATTGATTTCACCCATGCGCATGGCTACGGGGGCGTTGGTGAGCACAATTTCGGCGCCTTCTTCGACGCAGCGTTCGGCTACTTTCCAGGCAATACTTTCGCTGTTGAGTGCGCCGGAAATGATGCCTTTTTTGCCAGACAGGAGATTGGACATTGCTAAAAAGTGGGTTTTGTGTGTGCCGGCTTCATGGGGTTTGCGCGCAAAGATAGGCAAGTCCTTTTCGCCTCGCGATGTAGCGGCACTTTGAATTTCAGGAGAATGAAAAAAGTGCCCTTTTTGTCCAAACATCTAAAGGTTACTATATCGGCTGGATGTATTTGCCATTTTTACATTGATTTTTTTGGGGGGCGGCCTGGTTTGCGAGGCGCATTTTCTCCGCAACGTTTGCTTTGTTTTGATGCGAATAATAAAATGAAAGTGTGTTTTTTGATAAATTGTATGATGGAATAATACGCCAATTCAGAATTAAATATGGATTTGCAGATTCATATTTATGGCCGATTCAATTAGGTTTTTGACAAGAATTTAAATTTTAATTTTGAAATAAAAAAATTAACACCCTGTTTGCAGAATAATAATTTGAATTATTGCGTTTTAGCAGGAAATGACCTCTACCTTTGCGTCGAATTTACACCAAGTGATCCCCGCATCTTCATTTTTAAAAAAGCAGAAACAAGACTTATGGCATCTAAAAAGCAATCCACCCAAACGCCTGCGGCTGAAAAAACGAGCAAAACTGCAACAACGGTAAAAGTCGCCAAAACTGCGACTGCACCGGTGGCTGAAAAAACCGTAAAAGCCGCTCCTGCCGAGAAAAAAACCATGGCAAAAGCAACGACTTCCGCCGTTAAAACCGCGAAAGTGACGTTCACCTTGCCGAAAGAAGCCGTTCAAAACGCCGAAACAGTAGCTGTTCTGGGCGATTTCAACAACTGGCAAAACGGTGTGAGCCTGACCAAACAAAAGGACGGCTCGTACAAAACCGCCGTTGAACTCGAAAAAGGACGTTCTTACGAATACCGCTTCCTCATCAACGGCGAAAAATGGGAAAACGACTGGGCTGCCGAAGCCTACGCTCCCACGCCGTTCGGCACCTACAACTCTGTTGTAACCGCCTGATCGCTTTGCATACAAGATGATTTGGGTTTGATAGGGCCGCTCCGCAAGGGGCGGCTTTTTTTTTGCCTGATCGTTCCTTATCCCCGTCGCTTGGTCGCTCATTGGCAAACTTAGTGCTGCACACTTGACGGATTAATCCGACTTTTGTCCCGAACATTTTGCTTTATGAAAAAATCAACCCTGCTTGCCCTCGTTTTGCCGCTGGTGGTGGCCGCTCTTGCCTTTTTTCCGGTTCAAAACAAGGACCATTCCTTCCATACCCGGGCTGAACTCGACTATTTTGAGCAAATGGCTGCCGGCGAAAATCCCTTGCTCCGCTTGGCCGGTGCGCATGGCAGTCTGAATAATTTGCTGATTGATTCAAATATCCTGTTCCCCACTTCCCGGACTTGCAGTGGTTGTCATGGCCACGATCCCAACATGATCGCCTTCATTACTTCCTCCGGCGAAGACGTAAATATCTACGACGACTGGCGCAGCACCATGATGGCCAATTCGGCCAAAGATCCTTTCTGGCGTGCCAAAGTCAGCCATGAAATTTTGATCAATCCGGCACACAGTCTCGCCTTGCAAGACAAATGCACCTCATGTCACGCGCCAGCCGGGCATTATCAGGCCAAATTGCACGATAACAAACAATATTACCTGCTCAGCGACCTGTATGCCGACACGCTCGGACAGGATGGCGTTACCTGCCAGGTTTGCCATGCCCAGGCGCCCGATAAACTGGGCTCCCTGCATTCCGGCGAACTCTATTTCGATACCAACCACATCCGCGTGGCATACGGCCCCTACAAATTTGCCTTCGCTCCGCCGATGCACAACTTTGTGGGCATTACCCCGCTGTTCGGCGAGCATATCGGAGATGCCGGACTGTGTGCCGGCTGTCACACGCTGATTACTGGAACGGTTGATTTACAAGGCAATGCCACCGGCGATTATTTTGTCGAACAGGCCACCTATCATGAGTGGCTTAACAGTCGCTACGACAAGGATAACGACAACATCTCCTGCCAAAGTTGCCACATGCAGCAGATTGAAGATCCGGTTATTATCTCGGCCAATTACCAGTTTTTATTTGCCAAATTTCCTTTCGGATTGCACGAGCTCGCCGGCGCCAACGTGACGATGTTGAAATTGATGAAAGAAAACAGGGTGCAGCTCGGCATCGATGCAGAAGCCGAAAATTTTGACAGCACCATTGCCGCCACCCTGCGTATGCTGCAACAGAAAACCCTGAATCTTAAACTCGAAACGGGCGATTTAACGGGAGATTCCATGAATTTTACCCTCAAACTGCAAAACATGGCCGGTCATAAATTTCCTTCGGGCTACCCCTCGCGCCGGGCCTGGGTGGAATTTGAAGTAAAAGACGAAACGGGCCAAACCGTTTTCCATTCCGGAAAAATGAATCCCGATTTCACGCTGGCAGATGAAGACCTCAACATGGAACCGCACTACAATGTGATTTCTTCGCCCCAACAGGTACAAATTTATGAAATGGTGCCTGGCGATGTGAACGGAAACTTCACCAACGTACTCGAACGCGGTTACCGGGCCATCAAAGACAATCGCCTGACGCCGCAAGGGTTTCGCAGCGACGACGTGGTGTATGATACCACGGCTGTGGTGGGGGTTGTCGGCGACAACGACTTCAATCTTTTTCCAAACGGCACGGAGGGCTCCGGCGCCGATGTATTGCATTTCCGCCTGCCCAACAACGGCTACACGGGCTACCTGAGCGTGTCGGCCAGGGTGTGGTACCAAAGTCTGCCCCCCAAATGGATGGCGCCGCTGTTTGAATATTCTTCGCCCGAAATTGATTCCTTCAAAGCCATGTTCGACGCCGCCGACCGTTCGCCGGTACTGGTGGCAGCGCAACAACTCGATTCGGTGTACGTCTCTTCCGTTGCCACCAAAAACCTGTCCATTCAGGGGCGGGTGCAGGTATTCCCTTCCCTCAGCACGGATGGAAAGGTGTGGGTGAAAGCAGAAGGCAACGTCGCGGTTCGCCGTATCCAGATATGGGACGCAGCCGGACGCCTGCTTTTTGAACAACCCCGTCCGGGTGGCGAGCCTGTTTCGTTACCCAACGAACGCGGGATGTATTTTGTCGTTGTGGAAACATCGAAAGGCAAGACGGTGCAAAAAGTGGTGCGGCAATAAGGAACGATTCATTCCCCAATCATTCCACGCTCAGTTCGTCAACAAAGACCCAACAGGGATGCCCGGCGCCTTTGTGCGTGACCGGGCATTGGCCCAGCGATACGCCAACTACCCGGATGTAGCGTGCCTTTTTGCCATTTAGTTGTACTTGCAATTCTTTTTGCAACAACCCTTTTTCCAAGGGCGGAACGTCGTTCAGACTTTCTCCGGCAGGGCTGAAGGTTTGTCCGTCGTCAGAAATTTCTACCTGTAGTTTTAGCGGGAAGAAAATCCAGGAATTTTCATCCTGTAAAAAATTGGCGCGTACCCGGTTGATTTTCTGCGATTTGCCCAAATCAAGTACCAGATCCAGGTTTTGTCCTTCAAATCCCTGCCAGCCGCCGGTGCGGAAATCAGCGCCGCCACGGATGCCATCTACCAGCCCGTCCTCGCCGCCGGCTGTGTACTGATTGGAGTAGCTGCTCTGGTAGCGCAAAACGCGCATGTTACTGCGCACACGTTTGAACTCGACGAGCACCGTTTGGCTTTTTTCACCGTCTTTTTCCGCGTTTAAAAACATGCGCTGGCTGCGATCCACTGTGATGGGGCCGCTGTACGCGCGCCATTGCACTTTGCCACTGATGTCGGCAAACATATACCGGATTTTTGCTTCCGGGTCGGCGCAACCCAGCGCAACCTGGCTGCGATCTTTAAAAACCGTCGCGCCCGATTTAACAAAGGGCGCCGGTACAATCTTGTGGTCGGTAATAGCCGATACGGGACAGTTCTCAGGTGCTGCGCCCCATTCGCCGGGTTTTGCCGACATGCTGAATTCCATTTCGCCGCCCCCGGTCAGCATATCGTGTGTAATCCACGATTGGCGCCAATCCTTGCCATTGTAGCGTACCTGTTCAATATAATAATTTTTAGCCGACAGTTTGGGGGCTTTCAGGGTAAATGTTTTGCCGTTATCCAGTTGTAACACCACTTTTTCAAACCAGGGCGTTCCAATTGCATATTCAGGTTTGCCCGGCGTAACCGGATAAAAACCCATGGCCGAAAACACGAGCCAGGCCGACATTTGTCCGCAATCCTCATTGCCGCTCAAGCCGTCGGGTTGGTCGCTGTACATATTGTCCATGATTTGTCGTACCCGTTGCTGGGTTTTCCAGGGCTGACCGACGTAGTTGTACAGGTATGCCATGTGGTGGCTGGGTTCGTTGCCATGCACATATTGGCCGATCAATCCGGTGATATCGGCCTGGTCACGGCCGGTTGTTTTGCTGCGAGCGGTAAAGAGGCTGTCGATGGCTGCCGTCAAGGCCTCCCTGCCACCGAGTAGTTGCATCATGCCGCTAATATCGTGCGGTGCTGCAAAACGATATTGCCAGGCATTTGCTTCGGTGTAGTTGAAATTGACTTCGTAGGGATCGAAGGGGCTGTGCCAGGCGCCTCCACGTCGCGCACGGAAAAACCCGGAACCGGGGTCGAAAAGGTTTTTATAGGATTGTGCGCGGCGGGCATATTTTTCTGCCACGTCGTTTTTGCCCATACTGCGCGCCATTTGGCTGATACACCAGTCGTCGTAGGCATATTCCAGGGTTTTTGAAGCAGATTCAGGCTCTTTGTCGCTGGGGACAAAACCGTGCTCCCGGTACCATTTTAGTCCGTAACGATCACTCTCGACATTTTTTTGCATGGCTTCGAGCGCCAGGTTGCCGTTGTAATCGCGGATACCTTTTGCCCAGGCGTCGGCAATCACGGGGATCGCGTGGTTGCCTATCATACAATCGGTTTCGTTGGCAGCCAGTTCCCATACGGGCAGGAGTCCACTTTCTTTGTATTGCAATAAAAAGGTTTGTACAAAGTGGTTGGTACGCTGTGGTTCAAGCAGGGTGTAAAGCGGGTTGCAGGCGCGATAGGTATCCCACAACGAAAAAACAGTGTACATCTGCCCTTTTTTTCCTGCCGGGTGCAAATGAATCCGATTGTCGCGACCGCGGTATTGTCCGTCCACATCGCTCCAAAGGTTGGGTGCGATCATGGTATGATACAGTGCGGTGTAAAAAGCGGTTTTCTGCGCCTCATTGCCTCCTTCGACGCTGATTTTGGCGAGTTGTCGGGTCCATTTTGCCTGGGTTTCTTCTTTCACCTTGTCGAAATCAAAATGCGCGCATTCGGCTTCCAGGTTTTTGCGAGCGCCTTCAATGCTTGTGCCGGATAGGCCGACGGTCACCACCAGCGGCTCGCCGTCGTTAA
>JANRLZ010000332.1:0-2932 GCA_033762055.1 Saprospiraceae bacterium | reverse complement strand
ATGCCCCCGGACTCAAGGCCGACATCGCCATGCGTGTGGTGGCCGACCACCTGCGCGCTGTATCATTTGCCATTGCCGACGGTGAAATGCCGAGCAATACCGGCGCCGGCTACGTGATCCGCCGGATTTTGCGCCGTGCCGTGCGTTATTATTATTCCTTTCTCGACATCAAGGAGCCGGTCATGTACCGCATGGCGCCCATTCTCGCCGAGGAATTTCACGACGTTTTCCCCGAACTCAAGGCGCAAATTGACTTCGTGGCCAGGGTGATCCTGGAAGAAGAAAAAGGCTTCCTGCGTACCCTCGAATCGGGATTGAAACGATTCGATCATCTTGATATTCAAAACAATACCATTGCCGGCGCGCAGGCTTTTGAACTGTACGACACCTTTGGTTTTCCTTTCGACCTGACGGCCCTGCTGGCAAAAGAAAAAGGCTGGAACCTGGATGAAGCAGGTTTCAAAACCGCCTTGCAGGAACAAAAAAACCGCTCGCGCAAAGACGCCGCGAAGCAGGTGGGCGACTGGATGGTGCTGCGCGACGAATCCGATGTGGAATTTGTGGGTTACGATCAGCTGGAAACCCGCAGCAGCAAGGTGTTGAAATTCCGCACCGTGAAAATCAAAGACCAGGAGCAGTACCAGATCGTTCTCAACCGCACGCCTTTTTATCCCGAAGGCGGCGGCCAGGTAGGCGATACAGGCTGGATGATTTTTGGCTCGGAAGGCACCGGGCAGGAGCGCGTGCGTGTACACGACACCAAAAAGGAAAACACCCTGATCTACCACATCGTGGATCGTTTCCCCGAACAAATCAGCGACGAAACCGTGCGTTGTGAGGTGGACGAATCAAAACGTCGCCTCACCGAGGCCAATCACTCGGCCACGCACCTGTTGCATGCGGCGTTGCGCCAGGTGCTGGGTACGCATGTGCAGCAAAAAGGTTCGTACCTCGACCACGAAACCCTGCGTTTCGACTTCCAGCATTTCCAGAAAGTGACCGATGCCGAGCTGGCCGAGATCGAAAGCATCGTGAACCGGAAAATCCGCGAGAACATCGCTCTCGACGAAAAACGCAGTTTGCCCATTGAGGAGGCGCAAAAAGCGGGCGCCATGATGTTGTTTGGCGAAAAATATGGCGAAACCGTGCGGATGATCACCTTCGACCCCGCTTACTCGCGCGAACTCTGCGGCGGCTGCCATGTGCAGCAGACCGGCCAGATCGGTTATTTCAAAATTACCGCCGAAACCGCCGTTGCCGCCGGCGTACGCCGCGTGGAAGCCGTGACGGCACAGGGAGCCGAAGTATACGTTTCAGCACTTGAAAATGAAATTGCCTCGATCAAAAACGTACTGAAAGCCAAGGATTTAACCAAAGGCATCGTCGCGCTGCAAGATGAGAACAAACAATTGCAAAAAACCATCGAACGCATGGTGCAGGAACAGGCCAACAGCCTGCGGGATGGGCTCCGGACCAAATTCAGTGTGCAGGGCGGCGTCAATTTCCTCGCCGAAATATTGCCCGTTGCCGACGCCAATGCCGTGAAAAATCTTGCCGTCGAACTGGAACGTGAAACAGGCAATGCCCTCATTGCTTTTGGCGCCGTTTCTGCCGATGGCAAACCCTCGCTGACCATCAAAATCAGCGATACGCTGTTGAAAGAAAAAGGCCTGAACGCCGGAACGATGGTGCGCGAAATTGCCCAAAAGCACCTCAAAGGCGGCGGCGGCGGACAACCCGGTTTTGCTACTGCCGGCGGCACCGATGCCGGCGGATTAAAAGCGGCAGTGGAGGCAGTACGAAGTTATCTGTCGTAGGCGTTATTGACTTCTTGCGAAAGGAGGCTTTTCAATCAGCTTCCGTTTTCTGCTCTCATGGCACAAATCAACTGGGTTTTTCTCGACGATTTCGGGGGGCGCCACCGGGTGGGGCTGTACCACGGCGACCGCACGGGACATGTCATGATCCATTGCAACATGCGCGTGGTGCAGATTGATTTTTCAGTGAAAGACAGCAAAATGTACTCGTTTTTTATCGAAGACGAACTTTGTGAAGTCATACTCGATAAAAAAGACGGGGTTTTCGGCTACGAATTCAGGGTGAATAAAAAGGTGGATACTCCGCGCAACCGTGTCAGGCGTGTGCAGGAGGGCAAAACCCGGAAGTCCATGGCCTTGCTGGCAGGGGGACTTTTGGTGTTGTTGACGGCCATTTTTTTCAGTTTGCGCTGGTTTGGGCAGGAGCAGGAAGCCAAACGCATGGCCTCAACAAGCGTGGTGGGAAAGTACAGCAAGGAAAACATGAAGCGCCTTGCCGCCGATGGCAAAAGAACAGTGGCCCGGCTGCATCTTGCACAGGGGGGCGACAAACCCGGCAAACAACACATTACCTACACCTTGCTGGGTGTGGATTCGCTGATGGAACAGGGCGATTTTTACCTGGCCCAAACAGCGCCATTGTTGTTGCCCAACGGCTTTCCTTGCTCGGAAGGGGATGAATTCGAGGCGATCTATTTGCCTGCCGATCCCGGCGTACATCGCATAGATTTTTTCCAGCCCGTCCGCAGTACGATCAACCGGTATATGGTGCTGGCAATTGATGCCGAAAAAATGGCGCATCCGGCGGTTACCCGCGAACGATGTGTATGCCGGGTTTTAACCACTGCCGAAAAATCGGGCTGGTCGGCGCTGGCAAATTTTATTTTTCAGGAAACGCCGCCGGAAAAAAACAAACGCCACAACCAGGATACGTACCTGCGCCTTGTCAACGACCCGGATTTGTCCAAAGCCCTGGCGGAAGAATGTGCGATGTATTAAGGCAAGATTAAATTTTTTTGTTCAAAAAGCTGTGCCGTGAGCTTGCACAGATAACGACAATTTTTCACCTTTGTGGCACTTTTGGGAAAAGCGTCTTCTTTTGGATCGGAAATTTT
>JANRLZ010000331.1:0-3573 GCA_033762055.1 Saprospiraceae bacterium | reverse complement strand
CTATCCGCTACTACTTTTACATTGCCTTGAGCGTCATAGCTCAGAATTTGTTTGCTGCCTCCTGCGGCAGTGTATCGTTTGCCATCGGGCCCAAAGGCGGTTCCGGTGGCCCGTTTTGAGTCAATAGGTAAGGCTACCAGCTTACCGTCCAGGCCAACTTTGTAGGTTTTGGAATTGGGAAAATCCTGAAAGAAGAACTCACCAGCGGCATTGGTAGCAGTACCTTCAGTAAAGGTGTAGCCTTCTCCAACCAATTCCCAATCGGTATTTTCGACCAGAATGTCGTTGAGAAACGGGTTTTTCGATGTTCCTTTGCCAACAGGTTTGGGGTAATCCTTCCACAACCAGCGCATGGCTTGAGGGAAAATGGCCGTGCCATGTTGGCCATTGTGACCCCCTTCACCCCAGATGTAATTCAGCTCATACCCGGCAAAGGTCAAGGCGCGGGCCATCATTTCATTCGCTTTCCACCAGTCACCAGCATAAATGTTGAGGTCATTGCTGCCATCTTGCAGGAAAATGCGGATGGGCTTGGGCTCGTACTTGCGGATCAGGGACGGATAACGGTCGGCACCGCGCAGGTTAACGTAGGTGCCAATGGCGCTGAAAACCCGCGAAAAGGCATCGGGCTGCTCCCAGGCTGCGGTAAAGGCACACACTGCGCCACTGCTTGAGCCGCCAATGGCGCGATCGTTGCCACTTTTGGAAAGCAGGATGGCCCGACCATCGGTGGCCTTGCGTTTTTCCACTTCGGGTAAAATTTCCTCCAATACAAAACGGGCATAAGCATCGCCCAATCCGTCGTATTCAAAACTACGGTTGTAGCGATCCAGGGCAGTTTCTTCATTGCCCGCCTTAACCTGACCGGGGGTGATAAAAACCCCAATGGTGATGGGCATTTCTTTTTGGTGGATCAGGTTGTCAAAAACGATGGGCGCCTTCCACTGGACACCATCCTGATTCACATACACGCAGGCGGCTTTGTCCGGGCGGTATTGGGCAGGAATGTAAACGGATACTTCGCGGCGGGTACCGGGAAAAATTTTGGAATTTTCAAAGGTGAATTTGATGATTTCTCCCTTGGGCACACCGGCCTGTTCGACCGAGGCAGCGTCAACGGGATAGGATTCGGCAGGTGTTTGGGCCAAAGCCAGGGCGGCATAGCCGAGGCACAGCAAGTTTGCGATCAGTTTTTTCATGTTATAGTTTATGGGCATGAAAATTAAGCTTTTATCCAGGAATGTGAAAAAAAATTGTTGTTGAGATAAGTGACCCTTTTTCAAAAAAGTATATTTATTTTAGAAACGAAATTGTCAAAGTTGTACCATGAAACATTTGGAATGCCTCCGAGTGTAGTGCAGAAGTGAGTAAATTTTGGGTTGGTACCTGGGAGTGCCTAGCTCTCCTGCCATATGGGCACTTTCGTTACATGCTACGAAAGTGCCCATTGTTTTTTACCTGGATGCAACCAGATTGCACCTTCTTGACCTGTTTTTACCTGGTTCCGCCTGCAACTCCCTCTCGCAAGGTTTTTGCCTTGATTTGTAGCGGTTCCTGGATAATTTGTTTATCTTTATTGACCTCTTCTCTAAGCGCCACAGGCGCCATTTTTTTAATTAACATTTTTCAATATACATGCAAAACCTGACCATTGCGATCGGAAAATCCGGCATCGAATTTTTCGTCCACCACCTCCTCGAAGACAAATTGATACAATTGATTGCACAAATAGTCCCGCCCGACAAAAGCATGCAGTTTGATATAATCATGGACGGGTATAGCAAAGCGGAAAACGTCAATATCCAGCTGACTCAGGGGGAACTGGTCGGTTTTGATCCGGTGCTGCAAAGCATTGCGCAACGGGCCAACGGGGTGTTTTCGTTGCAGGTGAACGCTGGTCCTTTTACTGCGCAGTACAACTGGGCGGAAACCTACTGGTGGACCAGTTGCAGTGTTGCTGTTGGTATAATTCATTGTAATCCAAGCCAAAATCTGTCGAACAACTATAAGTACGCACCGACTTTCGAACAGCTGGACGTCGCTATTCCGGTAAGTTTTTCTTTCGATCAACAAAAACAGGCCTGGATAATCGCTACAGGCACGGCTGTGCCTAACCCCAGCATCTCCAACCCGAATATCCCCAGCGATAGCATTATTCAGCATCAGGACCAGGGTTGGTTCAGTTCACATGTGAGTGACGCTACAGCGCAAGCCTTCGCCGCTTTGAACTTCGGCCAACTCATAAACAATATAATTTCCGGAGCATTCGCCAGCATCCCCGCTTCTGGCAATTTGGGTAACGGCATCGCCTACGATTTTTCGCTGGGCGATTACGGCCTGCATTTCCCAAATAACGACGGTATTCAGATTGGGGTAAAAGGCGGTGCGAGTTTCCAAGGTACGGATTTCCCCGGAACGCCGCCGCCAGCGCTGCCGATGCCCCTGCCCCCGGCCGATGGAGACAGCCACCACCTCAACTTGTTTGTCGGCGGGTATGAAGTAGACGCCTTAAACTGGGCCTTCTTCAAAGCCGGGAAACTTAATGCCGTAGTCAATCCGACCGACCTGCCCGATCCGGACATTCTGAAAGTAAAAACTTATATTGATAATGTGTCAGCCCTGAAGCCCTATCGGGATTTTGCCCTACAGGCGCAAATCACCCAGAATGCTGCGCCGGTGACGACTTTCCAAACCGTTTATGAGCTGAGCGGAGCCGTGATGGCGGCCTTAAAAGTGCAACTTCCGCCAACGGTGTACGACTATTTAGGCAGCATTGCCGGCAACAATTATGTCGCCCTCACTGCACTGGAAGCCGATTTGAGCGGCGCAGATATTGGTTCCGACTTCTACGCGACCATTGAAAGAGCGGCAAAGAGCCTGGGTATGGTGGTCACCCACGACATCAACTACGCACTGGTGATCCAGAATTTTCGGACCGATCCGCCCAATCCGCCCAATATCGTTTTCAACATTCGGCGGGTGGATATTTTGGCGGATCTGAAACTGGGCATCGGCTCCAACCAGGCTCAGACGATGCAGTTTTCGTTCAACCACGCCAACTGGCAGGCCACCTTCGTCAGCAGTACCGTCCCCGATTTTAACGGGGCAGACTTTCCCTCCACCTGGAATATAGCTGGCGAGCCGCATTACGATTCGTTATTGCAAACCCTGGGGGCCAACGGCGTGCCGCTGCCCATTATGCAAGGGCTGCAATTCGATTTTGACAATGCGCAACTCATCATACAGGATGGCTACGTGAGTATTCTGGCCGATGTGCAACCAACGTAGGTGCTTTGATAAACCCGTACCAACCGCACTTTTGTGAAGACCACCAACTCGTATTTTTAATAATCAATTCTCCTTATGGCAAGATTTCCTGAATGTCGGTCACATTACGCTGAGCAATCAGGCTTTTATCCTGATCGAGAACCCGGATGGGTATTGGCAGGTGAAAGACGGCGCCACGATTTACCATGTGTACTGCACGGGTAATGCCTTGCAGGTGTATTCGGTACCGGCCTAAATCAGGAAGTTAACCATGATGGGTAGTTTGGCGAAAGCAGCTTGCCGTCG
>JANRLZ010000330.1:0-1893 GCA_033762055.1 Saprospiraceae bacterium | reverse complement strand
GCCGGATGCGGCACTAGTGGTGAACCAACTTAGGAGATGAAAAATGGGTGAGATGATTTTAGGGGTTGTTGAGGCGTTTGGAGGGCGTAATGCGGGTACATTATAGCCGACAAACAACGAAAACAGACACTAAAAGCAGCCGCCAATTTTTTAGATACTAAGTTGGTTCACCACCAGAACCTGTTTTATCCTCAGACGAGGTGTTAAAACAGGTTCTTACTGACCGACGTATTTGGCCGGATTGGCTTTGAATTCATCTTTACAATGGGGGTTGCAGAAGCCATATACCTTTCCTGCATAATGTGCGGTGTCTTCGGTCGTCTGATCCACCTTCATCTCGCAAACGAGGTCAACATCGCCGGCCCAGGGCAATCCGGCCTGTGCAGTTGCGGGGGCGTTTGCGGTTGTTTGCGGAGCCTTGTGGCCACAATTGGCAAAAAAGAAAATAGCGGCAGAAAAAAAAGCGATACGCGTCATGTTGAAAGTGAAATAGCTGATGAATAAATCCGGGGTCGCTGCTGCCGATTTTCAAAATATGTTGCAGCGACCCCGGGCGGTTAAATGACCCGTAATATTACGGTTTTACCTTGAATTTGACCGTTTTGGTTGTCACATTGTCGCTATGATCCCAAACCGTTACCGTCAGTGTTACGGCCGTCTCTTCCGAAACAGCCGGTGTGAAATGCTCATCGAAACTGTATTCGGTTTTGTCGTGTACGCTTGGCGAAGCAGTCAGCAACGTCGAAGCATCGGCATCTTTGGTCACTTTGATCTCCATTTCGTGCAGACTTTCGTCGGTCACTTTTCCATGAATGTGAATCTCTCCGCTGAGAGAAGCGCCTTCAATGGGGTTTTCAATAGTGAGGACAGGGGCATTGTTTTCCTCTTCGTGTTTGTGGCAGGAGGCAGGAACAAGAAAAAGGAGTGCGAGAAGGGCAGGTGCCCAAAAAGATAATTTGTGCATGGAAATTATGATGTTAAATGGTGTGTGAAAACGAGTGTTTAAAAAATGAAATGGCTGTGGTCCTCCAACGGGCGTTTGCCTGGATATTGTCTTTGCCTAAGTCCTGATAAAAGGGGTAAGGAAATTGAGCCCCGGCGAATGGCGCCAGCAGATCGGCGGTTTGAAAATGTTCTTCCGAATCAAAACGCCCGTGCCGGGCATCGGCCGGCAGGTGTGCCGAACGAAACGATTGTTGCGCCCAGCGAAAACCGGCAAAATTCCGATGGAATTGTGGCAAAATGCCAAAATAGTTGCCTCCGATGGAGCATCCGCAGACATCGCAAGCCGATGCTGCCGGCAGCATAGCCAACAACCCCACCGCCAATAACAGGGTTCGCATAAGAAATGAAAATTGAAAGGAATGAATACCCGGTTACAGGTTCAGGGCAATTATTCGCCCCGAAGCGATCAGGTTGTTCAATGCTACAAATCCTGGGGTATGTTTCGAAACATACCCGACAGGGGGGGAAGAGAACATCCTGATTGTAAGGCCGGTTATCCGGAAAAAATCAACAAATTGCCGGGGGCAGGCAAGGAGGCTTGAAAATATCGGCACAGGGCGATTCCAGCCTTATGGGTTGATATAAAGGGAGTTGGGTATGTTCTTCTGCAAGCGGAGCCGTCAGCAGGATAACAAGGCCAGGCTCAAAAAACAGTTGCAAATCCTTGATTTCAAAAAATTGCTGCGGCAAAACAGGAGCGTCGCTGCGGTTGTTTTCCTGCACCGCCATTTTCTTTTTCAAGTAACATTTACCATCGCAATGCAAGGCAGGTTTGTTGCGGTTTTCACAATTTTGGAGATAAACAGCCCGGTTCCACTGATAATGCAGTACCCAGGCCGTCCGAACGGATGCCTGTGCAAGAATGCTGCATATCAGCAGGAGTGACAG
>JANRLZ010000329.1:0-2406 GCA_033762055.1 Saprospiraceae bacterium | reverse complement strand
GTGGCTTTTCGCAACAGGAACAACCCTAACAACAGGAACAATAACGTGGGGGTTCGGCTGGCCCAGTACTTACCACAGAGACCTGTATGTACAGGTAGACTGCGCCGGAGCTTGCGTCGTTAAGGCTGCGCAAGGTGTGCGAAGTGTATAGTCCAGCACGACAGCCCGTGTGTGCTGCTTCGGCAGTGCGCCAAACATAAAAACGCCGGTGCGGGGCTGGTAGCGCATGCGAAGGTCTTGTACCGGTTTTTTAAGGAAGCGATTTTAGCCAGCCACCGTTCATTCGGCCTATTTCCTGCATTTTTTCCATGATTAACCCGTATTTTATGGAATTGTAAAAGCCGAGTTCGTAACAAAGGCGCACATAGTAGCGCAGTTGTTCGATCTTGACGTTTGCTTCCAGGAGTTTGTTTTTTTTGTCTCCCGGCGGGCTGTAATATGCTTCGATAAACAACTCCAGCATATCGGAAATCAGGTTTTGCATTCGGTCGGCGATGAGAAATTTTTGATCGCGGGGAAAATGTTGCATCACCCCGATCATCATTTTCAGGAACTCGTAGGTTTGTGTCAGAATCGTATTTTTTTGCTCCATGTCATGAAACGTTTGGGTGGTTTATTCGACCGGATCGGCATGTTCGGCAACCTGCTATCGGCGTTTTATAAAGCGCGTAAAGGCAAACGGCAGAACCATAACGTAGCGGCATTTGAAGCCAATCTTGAATGGGAATTACTTCGTTTGGCGGAAGAATTGAACACCGGCGCTTATCAACCCGGCGCTTACCGCACCTTTCTGATTCACGACCCGAAACAGCGCATGATCAGCGCCGCTCCTTTTCGCGACCGGGTCGTACATCACGCTTTGTGCAATATCATCGAACCGATATTTGAGCCGGTCTTTATTCCGCATACCTATGCCAACAGAAAAGGAAAAGGTACGCACGCCGGGATACGATACTGCCAGGAATGCGTCCGCAAATACCGTTATGTGCTTAAAGCCGATATCAGAAAATATTTTCCGGGCATTGACCATGAGATATTAAAAAACATCATTGCCCGAAAAATAAAATGCCCCCGAACCCTGCAATTGATAGACCGTATTATTGACAACTCCAATCCGCAGGAAATCGTTTTGGATTGTTTTCCCGGCGACGATCTTTTTACTGCCATCCTGCGCAGAAAAGGCCTGCCGATGGGCAATCTTACCAGTCAGTTTTTTGCCAACCTCTACCTTTCTCCGCTCGATCATTTCATCAAGGAAGAACTTCAAATAGCGGGCTACGCTCGTTATGTAGATGATTTTGTGATATTTCACCCGGATAAAAAACGGCTGCATGAAGTAGAAGTACAAATCCGCGATTTTTTAGCAACCCGACTCCGATTATCGCTCCACGAACGCAAAACGTTTATCGCCCCCACTGCCGACGGCATCACGTTTCTGGGACAAAGGGTGTTTGCCACACATCGGCGGCTGAAAGGTGAAAATGTTCGCCGATTCAAAAAACGCTTGCAAAAACGCCTCGACGCATACCTGAACGGCGAAATAATGCCCGACACCTTCGAAACGCAACTCAATAGTTGGCTCGGACATGCCCGCCAAGCCGATACCTGGCGCCTGCGCCGAAAAATTTTTTGGCAGATCCGGGAGGCCGGACTGAATTTACACCTCAAAGACAGGGCCTGGAAACTACTCGAACGGCCGAGATACAAAACACGCCCCCCCAAAAAAAAATTTCGACCGCCTTCGGCGGTAAAAAGGGTAAAAGTGTAAGAGCGCTCAAGGGTAAGTATAGCCCTGGGCCAGCCGAACCCCCACGATATAGTCCCTGATGAAAGGGATGCACCAGTCGCGAAAAGCCACCCGGCAAAGGTTAACATTGAACCAGGAACCGCCCCGCAACACCCGACCGGATTCGCCGGATGTCGGCCCGGTCGGATCGGCGGCGACGCCGTCGGCCATGCAGACATCGTAATACCCGGCATCGTACCAATCCCAACACCATTCATAAACATTGCCGCTCATATCAAAGAGACCCAGTTCGTTGGGTATGTTTTTACTGCGCACCGGATGGGTGCGGCCATTGTTGTCCAAAATTGTTTGAAAATCCCATTTGCCGGAGAGCGGCACGTCGCCGGAGTTTCCCCAGTACCAGGCTACTTCGCCGGGGGTATTGCTGCCGGCATACACGAATCCCTTGCTTTGTTGTCCGCCCCGCGCGGCGTATTCCCATTCGGCTTCGGTGGGCAGCCGGAAGCCATTGGCCTGCGGGTCGGTTTCCACCTTCCATTTCAGGTAATCATTGGCCACGCGGTTGTCGGCGTCGCTGCCGGTTTCTTTATTTATCCGGTAGCAGGGTTTCAGGCCGAGGCGCTCGCTGAGCCAGTTGCAATATTCCAGGGCATCGTACC
>JANRLZ010000328.1:0-8710 GCA_033762055.1 Saprospiraceae bacterium | reverse complement strand
AATCGGTAGCCACAGCCCTGGGCAGGCGTGCTCTCGGAGAAAAACCAAAGTTGCGTACTGCCGTCTTCCAGCAAGCCGATGTCCATTTTAAACGTTCCGGCAAACAACCCGCTCGTACGCAGACTCGAATCTTCATGGAAGCGAAAATCGCCGGTGAGGGCAAGCATTTTTCGGAATTGCATGTCGTAAATCTCCGAAGTGTCGAGGTTGGGGTCGGAAAATTCATATACTTCCCTGATTTCCAACACACCTTCAAAGTTGGAAATAGTGGTTTTGTAGCGATTTTTTCCCTTTACCGCATACACCCCCGGACGCTCCGGGTGACGGTCGAAGCCAGTGAAAATAAATTCAATCCGCCGCCGGTCTTCGCCATAAAATCCGTTGTCGGGCCAGTCGGCCAACACGGCCTGCTTCAAATCCACACCTGCCAACACGGCCTGTGCCGCTGCTTTATCCAGCATCTTCAAATGAACCGGCGCCATGGGCTGCGAGGTGTCCACGCGAAGGGTATCGGTGGCTTCCTTGTGGGTCATACGGACCATAGCCGTCACATCCACCGTTTCTACCGGAGGCTGAACTTTTTTGGATTGACAGTGCCAGAGCAGCACAGCGGATAGCAAAAGCGGAATTAAACGCATTTTTGTTGATGAAAAGGGTGACAAGGTTTATGAGGGTTTGGATAATTGCTGCCATTTTTCTGCCAGTCCGGCATAGAGGAGGCATTCAATCAGCAGCAAATTGCCTACCCAGGATAGCCAGGTGACGGTCAGATAGGTTTCGATGGGTTTGGTGCCAAAAACATAATACATCACATAACTTTCGGTGCGCAAACTCATGGCTGCCAGGGTTACCGCATAACTCCGAAACATCATGCGCGTATGGGCCAGGTGGCGTTTCCGCCGAATTTCAAACCAGGCCAGTGCCGTAACAATCCACCAAACCATACTTTGCAATACAAATCCTGTTTTTGCAGCCAATCCTCCATTGGCGTAAAACCCCAACACCAATCCCGACGGCGCTGCCAAAAACAAAATCATTCCAACATACACTTTCCCGATATTCCGGTGCCAAACTGGCTGTTTTTTTAAAAAATAGGGCACAAACTGCCATAAACCAGTCACCAAAACCACCATGCTGCTTGTAATATGCACATAAAAAGCCCATTGAAAATGCGGCTTCGTCAACACGGTATCGGTTTTAGTGCCAAGAAAACCATAAGCATATTCAAATCCAAGGTAGGGGAAAACATGGGTTGCCATTACCCAGGAAAAATAACCGATCCCTGCTGCCGCAACACCGCCCAAACTCCGTAATACCCACTTATGCATATACCTTTCCGCCTGCCTTGGCTGTATTGTAAAGGTATTTTTGCATGTCCCAGGCGGCTGTCGGACACCGTTCGGCACACAGGCCGCAATGCAGACATACGTTTTCGTCTTTCACCATCACACGCTTGGTTTTTAACTCATCCGACACGTACAAATCCTGGCTCAAAACCAGCGCAGGGGCACTGAGTCTGCCGCGCAAATCTTCTTCTTCCCCGTTTTCTGTGAACGTGATGCAGGCGGTCGGGCAAATATCCACGCAGGCATCGCATTCTATACAGCGGTCAGTGGTAAAAACGGTTTGTACATCGCAGTTCAGACAGCGTTGAGCCTCTTTGAAAGCCGTTTCCGGGTTGAAGCCCAGTTCAACTTCCATCAGGCGGTCTTGCAGCGATTTGCTTTTATCAGCATGCGGCACTTTGAAACGAAGATCGGGCGCCACAGCGCTGTCGTACATCCATTCGTGTATGCCCATTTTCTGATGAATCAGATTGGTCATGGGGGAGGGGCGATCATGCAAATCCTTGCCCGATAAATACAGATCAATGGATACGGCAGCCTGGTGCCCCTGCGCAACGGCAGTGATGACGTTTTTAGGCCCCATCGCGGCGTCGCCGCCAAAAAACACCTGTGGCAGGGTGGACTGGAAGGTTTGTTTGTCGAGCACCGGTACTTCCCAACGGTCAAATTCAATGCCCAGGTCGCGTTCAATCCAGGGGAACGCATTTTCCTGCCCCACCGCGATCAGCACATCATCGGCTTCAAAGAAAACATCCGCTTCGCCGGTTGGTACCAGGCTGCGCTTGCCGTTTTCGTCGTACACCGCCTTTACCTTTTCAAACTTCATTCCAACGAGTTGGCCGTTTTCAACGACAAATTCTTTTGGAACATGGTTTTCATAAATAGGAATATCTTCATGAACTGCATCTTCAATTTCCCAGGGGGATGCTTTCATTTCGCTGCGCGGACTCCGTACCACTACTTTTACCTCCTCGCCGCCCAGGCGTCGTGAGGTGCGGCAGCAGTCCATCGCAGTGTTGCCTCCTCCCAGCACAATGACCTTTTTTCCGATTTTTTTGGTGTGTTCAAAGGCCACATTGGCCAAAAACTCGATCCCGATCTGGATATTGGCGGCGGCAGCTTCCCTGCCGGGCAAATCGCTCAAATCGCGACCCCGCGGGGCGCCGGTGCCAACAAAGATGGCGTCGTAGCCTTTGCCCAGCATATCACGCATGCTGGATACATAATGATGAAACTGCGCATGAATACCCAGATCAAGAACATAGCCTACTTCTTCGTCGAGGACGCTTTCGGGCAGTCGGAACGACGGAATCTGGCTGCGCATCATGCCCCCGCCGGCGGGTTGTTCATCGAATAAATGAATTTCATATCCCAGCGGCGCCAGGTCGCGCGCCACGGTAAGCGAGGCTGGTCCACCGCCAATCAGGGCCACTTTTTTGCCATTGAAGGGAAATGGCCCTTTGGGCATCAACGATTTGACATCGCCTTTAAAATCGGCGGCTACTCGTTTGAGACGACAAATCGCCACCGGTTCTTCTTCCACCCTGCCGCGCCGGCAAGCCGGTTCGCAGGGGCGGTCGCAGGTGCGCCCCAGAACACCGGGAAACACGTTCGATTCCCAATTGATCATGTAGGCTTCGGTATAGCGCTCGGCGGCAATGAGGCGAATATATTCCGGCACCGGCGTGTGCGCAGGGCAGGCATATTGGCAATCCACCACTTTGTGGAAATACTCCGGGTCTTTGATATCGGTAGGCTTCACAGTAACACGTTCGTTTTATGCCGCCAAAATAGGGGGTTGAATCAATTCTGCAAGAAAAATATTGGCGATCCGTCTTTTTTTAAAAAAAACATGCCGCTTGTTGTTCACAACTCAATTTACACCGTCATAAAAGTAAAATTCATTAAACTCCAATACAACCATGCAAAAAGTGCTCTTTCTTTTTGTCGTGCTGACCGTGTCGGCCGGCACGACACTTGCGCAGCAAAGTCCCTTGCTACGCCTTCAAAACCTGGAACAAAAATTCAGGGCCACCGCAGAAGACCTTCCTGATTTTGCGCCTGGCTTGTTCCGAAACACCCAAAAATCGCTGCTTGATTTAAGAATGTCGTACGACAAAGACGGCAAATTCAACGAAGCCGACTACAACCGCGCCAAAACGGCGTTGGAACAGTACGAACAAGTCGCCACCCGCACCCGTGCAGGAGTACGCCGCGCCCACCAGCTTCGCCTGGCGGTCAATCGCAACAACTTTGTGCGAAGGCACGATCCCGCACAGTTTTACAAGGCGGAAAAGGACTATTGGCTGGCCATTACTTACGGCGAAACCCAAAAGATCCCGCAAATGAATCAATCGGCCCGCAGAGCAGAAGATGCATATAAAAACCTCCTGAAAGAAGCGCAGGCAACGGCCAAGGCGCGTATTACGCCGCAAATTACACGGTATAAAAACGCCCTTAACAATGATCTGGCAGTCTTGAGCGGCAACCTCAACGATCCCGGATTTGCCGATCAGGCAGACGGCGTTGTTGCGCGATTCAATCAAAACAATTTTGATCTGCAACCGGGTTTAAACGGCGTATTCGAAGAGCCGCCCTATTTCCCTCCGCCTCCCACGCCGCCAGGGCCAACGCCGCCTATCGCAATCGGCATTCAGGCCAGGACGTCCAATTCAATCCAGATGAACTGGTACGACCTTTCCCAAAACGAAGTGGGCAACCGGGTGATGCGTACCGACGATCTGTTCAACTGGCAAAGCGTATCCGAACGCGGCGTACTGGCTTACCACGAAGCGCACTCCTATACCGACCGTAACCTTCGGGCGCAAACGCAGTATTGCTATGCCATTGAAAGCCATAACGCAGAAGGCGCCCGTCGTTCGCAATTCAGATGTGCGTACACCCGCGACTCGATTGATATCCCCGTCTGGCGTGTGCAATTGGGCGTATCGGTAGCCAATGTGGAGCATGCCGGCTCCGACAGCGAAGTGCGCGTTGCATTGGGCGACGTTGTTGCCAACAGCACCTACCTCGATTACGGCCACGATGATTTCGGACGCAATTCCACGTTTGTTTACGACCTCAGTCTTGACAACGTCAGCGCTCTCAGCGATATCGTAACCCTTCAGGTTGCGAAATTTGGCGACGATATGTTGCTGATCCGGGATATTTGTTTGATGGTAAACAATGGCGACACCCTGTTTTATCGCTATTTTGGCAACACCCGCAACAGCGCGTTAAACTTGTATGGCTATAATGTTGCTTTTGAAGAGTTGCGCAGCAGCCCGTACTGGCTGGCCTTTGTTCAAGCCTCGCAAAGAGATCGTTTTCAAAATGTGCCGCCGGTTAAACTGGCTGATAACGGACAGTTTCAGGTAGAAATCAGCCAGGAAGAAATCGTTTCGCGTATTGAAAGCCTTGTGGGCAACATGATTCATGCCGAACCGGATGTGCGTGGCAAAATGCAATGGGGGCAATTGGAAGGAGATGCAGTAGAAATTTCCCGAAAAGCCGCGAACCGGATTCATGTAGATCTTGATCTGGAAGTGCCGATCAACAACTGGCCCAACCCTAAACTGGACGTTGATTTTGATTTGAATATCTCAAAAGAATGTGTCAACGACAGTACGATGAGTATTCGGATCGTTTCCAGCAATTTTATCTCCGATGCGGACTACGCACTTTGGAGAGATATTGTATCCATTGGTACGACGGCCCTGACGTCTAAACTAATCAACTACCTGGCCAAGGAGTGCTCCGATCCGCCTGAAATCGAGGAGCATATCGAGTTCAATTTGCCACCGGGCATCACGTGCAATGACCTTGAAATTTTCTTTTCAGAGGAAGGAAATCTGGTTATTTGTTGTTTTTCGCCCTTCCAAAACAGGTAAAAAAAACGGCGCTGCGAAATTTTCGCAGCGCCGTTTTTTTGTGAGTCAGACTTATTTTATGTGTGTCTGCACGGGGATGATCCGGATCAACAATCGGTCCTGTTGCTCATGCAATTCCGCAAGACCATTCCCCGGTATTTTATAAATACTTGTGCATGTTTTCCACGTCACGGTCAATGGTATTGAGCACCGACAGGTGGGTTTGTTCGAAGGCGGAGCGGGCTTTTTCCAGTTTTTCGGTTTCTGCTTTTACGGCCGCTTCAGCCTGGTCGGCATGATTGAGATAGCCGGCTATCTCGTCTTGCAAGCGGGCGATTTCGCTTTTATGTCGTTCAATCTGATCGCGCAAACGTTTAATTTCTTCCTGTCGTGCGGCTACCTTGGTAGCGTTTTGATGGTCGAGCGCTTTGGCGAAATGTTCTTTTTCCTTTTCCACTACGCTGCGGTAATAGCCAGCCGTTTCGATCAGTTTTTCTTTCGTAATACCCAGGGTGGCGGCGGTGGTATAGGCACTTTTATGGGCCGTGGGTTCGTCGAGTTTCATCTCGCCCAATTGTGCAACCGCACGTTTAAATTCGAGGTAATCGAAACCGGGCAGGTTGTTTTTTTCGATGGCTTGCGCGAGAAACTCAAGGCTGCGCGCATCCAGTCCTTCAGAAGCAAAAAGCGTTTGGGTGGTAATCATGTTGAATAAAAGTGTTGGGCAAACGTAAAACCTTTACCGGAAACGGCGGGTCATTTTTAATCGCAAAAGAGCAGCCAACGGTGTTTGACCGCCGAAAAAATGCGACTAATGCCGCAATTTTCTCGAAAATCGCCGTTCCCTCAAATTTTAGGTTTGCGCATCCGCTAAAATGCGCGTTATTTTGCATTCTGGTCGGATCCAGAACTGCGCATGACCAACGTCAAAGTCAATATTTTCATTTCTCACGCACCGGAGGATAAAGCCGCTGCCGACCGGTTGGTGGAATGGTTGTATCCGATGCGCGACGAAGTAAATGTCTGGCATTACAATCCGCCTCAAAAACACGCTGAATTACCGCTTTCCTGGAAATTATTGTTGCCCTGGTATCGCCCGCTCGACCCTCGGATATCATATGCCGAAACCCAGAAAAACCGCCGGGAAAACGCTCATATCTACATTTTTTTGACCAGTTACAAATCCCTGAACAACCAACAGGTAGAAGATGATCTCTCCCTGGCCATCAGCCGTCGGGTGGATTGCGCCTGGGAGGACCTTGCGCCACTGGTCATCCCCCTGGCAATTGGCCCCTCGCGCTGGAAAGAGGCATCGCGACTGGCTCAGTTTGAAGCGCTGGTCGGCGGCCTTCCCATCTCATCTTTTCCACAGCCTGATGAAGGTTATCTGATGGCTACCGAACAAATTGCAGCGTTGGTGAAGGTCGTTCAGGTGAAAATAAATGAAGCGCGTTTTTTTTACGATTTCCCTGCAGATGCAGAAAAAGGCTTGATTCCCAAGGCGCACTATTTGCCTTATCTGGGTGAAAATCCGACGCAATTTGATTTCAATTTCCCGCCCGCCTTTCGCCCGCCCGACTGGATGGGCTGGTCGCTGATCGCCTTGATCCTGACCATTTCTATTGGAAGTTATCGCCGGATTCATCCTGCCGTTTCTTCCCTGCATCTCAATGCCCGTCCGGATAAGGATTATCAGCCTGAATACCCGCGACAACCCCTCGTGCCGCCCCCGGATACCCTCGAAATTATTTTTCCTCCGGTGGAATGAATGGAACGATCTGTAAAATAACGAAACCCGAAAACGGCGGTTCTGCTACCTTTGCGCCACGCAAAAAAAACGCGCAAATACGAACCAGTGCCGCATCCGGCGAATAGCACCCAACAAAATGCAGGTTTTTAAATTTGGCGGCGCCAGCCTTAAAGACGCAGCAGGCGTAAAAAATGTCGCCTCTATTCTTCAACGTTATCAAAACCAGTCGCTCGTGATTATTGTCTCGGCGATGGGCAAAACTACCAATACACTCGAAGCCGTTGTATCCGCCCATGCCAAACAAAACGGCGAAGCTTTAAAACTATACGAGGCCTTCAAAGAACAACACTACGCACTGATGCGAGAACTTTTCGACGCAGGTGACGAGGTATTTACCACCGTCAATGATACCCTGGTGGAAGGCGAATGGGTGCTGGATGAAAAACCGGCTGAAAACTACGACTATATGTACGATCAACTCGTTTGTATGGGCGAACTGGTATCTTCCAAAATCGTTGTTGCCTACCTCAATAAAATAGGCTTGAAAACGCAGTGGCTGGACGCGCGCGATGTTGTCGCAACTGATAATACTTACCGGGAAGGATGGGTTATCTGGGAAAAAACCCGGACAAATGCCCAAAAAATTGTGCCTCCTTTGCTCGAAAAGGGCGGATTTGTGCTCACACAGGGTTTCATTGGCAGCACTTCCGAAAACTTTACCACGACGCTGGGGCGAGAAGGCTCCGATTACTCTGCCGCTATTTTTTCTCATTGCCTCGACGCCTCCGCAATGGTCATTTGGAAAGATGTTCCGGGTGTGCTGAATGCCGACCCGCGTATGTTCGACAACACGATCAAACTCGACCGTCTGAGTTATCGGGAGGCCATTGAAATGACCTATTATGGCGCACAGGTCATCCACCCCAAGACCATCAAGCCGCTTCAAAATAAAAATATTCCGCTTTTTGTCAAATCATTTCTCGACCCGGAAGCCCCCGGTACCGAGATCAGCAGCGACACCGACGACAACTACCCTCCGATCGTGGTGGTGGAAAAAAACCAGGATTTGTTGCACATCAGCACACTCGACTATTCGTTTGTAGCAGAGCATCACATGGCGCGCCTGTTTGCAAAGGCAGCAGACTTGCGTATTTTTGTTAACATGATGCAGAATACGGCCGTTTCATTTACGATATGTGTTCCAAATGTGCCTGAGCGGATCGAAAAATTTATCAAGGACGTATCTGATGAGTTTAAGGTAAAGGTGGAGCAGGGGCTTGAACTGATTACCATTCGGCATTACACAGAGGAAACAATCCTTAATTTGAAGAAAGGTAAAATCGTCTTGTTTGAAGAACGTATCCGCAACACGATGCACATGGTGGTAAAAAATGTACCCCCCATTGAGCGAAAAGAAGTGGAAATTGCAGGTTCAAAAAGCTAGTGGCGAACCAACTTAGGAGATGAAAAATGGGTGAGATGATTTTAGGGGTTGTTGAGGCGTTTGGAGGGCGTAATGCGGGTACATTATAACCAACAAACAACGAAAACAGACACTAAAAGCAGCCGCCAATTTTTTAGATACTAAGTTGGTTCACCACTAGTGCCGCATCCGGCGAATGACAAAGCAATGTCTATGTCTCTGTTTCCGCCTCCTGTCGTTGCTAGGCGTTAAAATATCCCATATTTCGCCCTTCTCGCGCCTAAGGAGCCGAAAAAATAGCCGATTTCATTGCTATGCTCTT
>JANRLZ010000327.1:0-22692 GCA_033762055.1 Saprospiraceae bacterium | reverse complement strand
TTGCCCCGACACCGGCGAGTAGAATTTACCGATACGGGCAAACAACAGTCGCAAAAACTCGTACACTTCCGTCATGCTGCCCACGGTACTGCGGGCATTGCCGGTGGTAACGCGTTGTTCGATGGCGATGGCCGGGCAAATACCCCGGATATAGTCAACATCCGGTTTTTTCATGCGGCCCAGAAACTGCCGGGCGTAACTCGACAAACTTTCCACGTAGCGCCGCTGGCCTTCGGCATAGAGCGTGTCCATGGTGATGGATGATTTTCCGGAGCCCGAAACGCCTGTCACCACCACCAGTTGATTTTTGGGAATACGCAAATCAACGTTGCGCAAATTATTGGTTCTTGCCCCTTTTATCACAATATGGTGCGGATCCACCAGATCGTCGGTAATGGCGCTTGTATTTGCCGGCTTGGCAGACTGCCCGTTTTTCGATGACATGACAATTGTTTGAAAAGGCAAAAATCCAAAAAACTTTTTGTTTAGTAAAATCCGGCTATCAAAAAAAAACCAGCATCCCCTGTAGAGAGAGGCATCCTTCATCCCTCCTCCCTCATCCTTCATCCCTCCTCCTTCATCCCTCATCCTTCATCCCTCCTCCTTCATTCAAACATGTCGCGCACCTTGTCGAAGAACCCTTTTTCTTCCTTGCCGGGCGCCGGTTTCAGGTTGGGCATATCGCGCATTTTTTCGAGCAGGCGGCGTTCCTCGTCGGTCAGTTTTTTAGGCGTCCAGACATTGACATGAACCAGTTGATCGCCGCGGCCATAGCTTTGCAGGGCTGGGAGGCCCTTGTCTTTCAGTCGGAAAACCTTGCCGGCCTGGGTACCGGCGGGGATGGTGATGCGGGCGCGACCGTCGAGGGTAGGCACATCCACTTTCGAGCCCAAGGCAGCATCGGCGAAGTTGAGGTACAATTCGTACACGATATTGTTGCCTTCCCGGGTCAGTTCTTCGTGTGGAATTTCTTCGATGGCAATCAGCAAATCGCCCGCCGGGCCGCCCTTGGCGCCGGCGTTGCCACGCCCAGACACACTGAGTTGTATGCCTTCGTTGACGCCTGCCGGAATATCCACATCAATTGTTTCTTCGCCAAAAACACGGCCATCGCCCTTGCAAACCGTGCAGGGCGATTTGATGGTTTGCCCTGCGCCGTTGCAGGTAGGGCAGGTAACGGCGGTTTGCATGACGCCAAACGGCGTTTGCCGCACCTGGTTTACCGCGCCGGCGCCCCGGCAGGTGGAACAGGTGTCCACGCTGCTGGCATCGCGTGCGCCCGAGCCGTTGCAAGTGGTACAGGTAACCTGTTTTCGCACCTTGATTTTTTTGTTGACGCCGGTGGCGATTTCTTCCAGGGTCATTTTGACCTTGATACGCAGGTTGCTGCCGCGTTCGCCGCGCGGGCGACCGCCACGACTGCCGCCTCTGCGGCCGCCGCCGCCAAAAAATTCGCTGAAAATATCGTCGGTATCAAACCCGAAACGGCGCAGGATATCGTCCATATCCATACTTTGGAAGCCGCCGCCGGGGCCGCCGCCCATGCCTTCGAGGCCGGCGTGACCATAACGGTCGTAACGCGCCTTTTTGTCGGCATCGCTGAGTACATCATAGGCTTCAGCCGCTTCCTTGAATTTTTCCTCTGCAGCCTTGTCGCCAGGGTTGCGGTCGGGGTGCAATTCGAGCGCTTTTTTGCGGTAAGCCTTCTTAATTTCTTCGGCGCCGGCGTTTTTTGGCACGCCCAGCACCTCATAATAATCGCGTTTTGCCATAAAAATGGGTATTAAAGGGGGTTTATTTTCCGACCACCACTTTGGCATGCCGGATGATCTTGCTTCCGAGGGTATAGCCTTGTTCGAGAATGTCTACCACTTTGCCTTTGGTTGCATCATCGGGTGCGGGAATTTCCGCTACCGCCTCATGCTGATCGGGATCGAATTCATCCCCGACTTTGACATCCAGCGAAACCAGTCCTTTGTTGCGCAGGGTATGGGCAAGTTTATGGTGGATCAGTGCCGTACCTTCCGAGAGTGCGGCATTTTTGGCGGCCCTGTCAAAATCGTCCAGAATCGGCAGAAGGGCTGACATGATGTCGCGCCCCGCTGTGGCAATAAGGTCCATTCTTTCGCGCGCAGCATTGCGTTTGAAATTTTCGAAATCGGAAAAAAGGTACAGGTATTTGTTGCGGCTTTCCTCTACCTGGCGTTGCAATTCGGCAATTGCATCCTCGGATGCCGCTTCTGATTCATTTTGATTTTCAATTACTTCGGAGGCAGGTGTATTATTTTCCTGTGTTTCCTGCTCGGGCGTTTCAGACGCTTGTTCCTTCATGTCGAGTATTTTTTGGAACGGGTTTTTCATGCTGAATTTACGGGATAGGAAGCCGAACAGCGGTACTTGTTCGGTGCGTTCGCAGTCTCCCTCTCAACTATCGTGCCTCGCGCGCGAGCGTGTCAGAATGGCAGAAAGGCATAATTGCGAACCTGAATGCGCCGCTCAAGGGTTCAAAAACCCAGTGCCATGCGCATTTTGAAATAAAGATCGGTGTTGTCGAATGTTCCGCTGAAAAGGTCGGCTTGCGGGCCGAAGGCAAACACCGGCACCATGGCGGCGGTATGCATCCGGGTAGAAAAGGCGGCTTGAAATTGCCGGCGCCCCTCGCTCTGGGTCAGCGCCAGGCCGCCGCACTCGTGGTCGCCGGTGACGACCACAAGGGTTTCGCCGTTGCTTGCTGCAAATTCCAGCGCCGCGCGGATGGTTTTATCAAAATCAGCCATTTCTGCGCGCAGCCAGTTGCGGTCGTTGGCATGACCGGCCCAGTCAATCTGGCTGCTTTCGACCATCAAAAAGAAGCCTTTTTCGCTTCTTTTTTGCAAAAATTCGGCGCACTTGCGGGTGGCCGCCGGCAAATATTTGCGCCCTGCCGAAGCAGTTGGCGGCTCCATTTCGTGGGTAAAATTGACAAACGGACGCGAGCCGTCCATCGGCCATGCATTGAATCCGCTGCCCCGCCGGATCAGATAGCCTTTCGCCCGCAAAGTATCGAGCAAATTGAGGCGGTCGTGTCGTTGATCGAACAGGTTTTCACCGCCCGACACCAGGCAATCGAAATCGGCCTGCATATAGTCGAAGGCGATTTCTTCGGTAAAAGCCCGCATTTCGCGATGGGCGACAAAACAGGCCGGCGTGGCATGGGTAGCGGTACAGGTGGTCACCATGCCGGTCGCATAACCTTGCTGTTTAAGAAATTCAAGCAGCGTCGTACAGGAACGATTGTCGGGAGGCAGTACGGCGATTGATCCGTTGGTGGTTTTTTCGCCGCAAGCGAAAGCAGTTGCGCCGGCTGCCGAATCGGTCACTAAATAGTCGGCAGCATGGCTTTGGTGGAAACCGACCACCGGGAAGGTTTCAAAAACCGTTTTCCCGACCCCTTTCCAATAAATATGCGCCGATACCTGGGCCGTTGCCATTCCGTCGCCGATAAGAAAAATGATGTTTTTCGGACGGCTTGCAAACGGCACAACCTGCACGGGAGCCGCTTTTTGCTTCGGCGAACAGTCGAGTAAAAGTCCCGGCAAACACAGGAAAAGCAGACGCAGCAAACGAATAGACTTGTTGTGTTGGTGGCCTTTGAGCGAGAAAAAATACCCTTTTTTGGGCTGGCAAGGCAAATTTTGCAGTCGAAATCGGGCATATTCGATGAAAAATTTAACGAAACCAGACGGAAAAAGGGCTTTTCTGTCGCCAAAGGCCCCCACCGCAACAAGTCTAATAGTACGGAACAGGTGAAAAAGCATGCGGGTGTAAATTGCGGTTGCACGGGCAAACCGGTCGCAAAAGTACCAATTTTAATCGCCGGCAGGGCGTACACGCGCATCCGGGCATGTATGCAAACCCTGCCGGCGATTGCCGCCATTATTAGATTGTAAAATGATTTATTGTTTCAGCACACGAACATTTTTAATCGTTTGTCCCGACCTGATCTGAAGGGTGTAAACCCCTGCAGGTGCATGTTGAATATCAATCCTTTGTTGCAGAAAACCCTGTTGAAAAACCGCTTCTTCCTGCCATACGGGTTGTCCCATGGCATTCCAAACCTGAAAAGAAACCTGTTGGCGGGGCAAGCCGCTCATTTCTACGGTAAAAGCGCCGCTGTTGGGATTGGGCGACAAGGAAAAGTGTTGAATATCATCCGATTCAAAACTTGAAGTAACACCGACCGGATAAGAAACCGTATCGCGAAAACCACAGATATTGCCGGCAATCAGGGTAACGACATATACGCCCGAAGCGGCAAAAGTATGCGTCGGATTAGCCTGTGTGACACTGGCTGTGCCATCGCCAAAATACCAGGAATAGGAGTTGGCATCTTCCGATGTATTGGTAAAAACAACTTCCAGGCCGTTTTGGCTCACCGTAAAATCGGCTTGTGGTCCTTCAACCCGGAAGGTGTCGGACATGCCGACACAGCCTTTTTCATCCACGATTTGTACTTCATACAGGCCGGGTTGAGCGGGGAAATAAACGCCCTGGTTGGCCCCCGGAATATCCGCCCCCTCATAACGCCACTGGAAGTACTGGGCCGGTACGCTGAGCGTGGCTGCCAGCGCACAGTTTTGGTAAACGATTCCGACCGAGGCTGCAGGCGTTACAACCACAATATCGGTGGCTCCCAGCGTCACGGGGTTGTCGGGAATGGTGCCCAAAAAGGCCATTCGCCCTGCGTCAACTTCAACAACATCCCGCAGAGAGATCGGTGTTTGCAGGTCAATCAAAGCCGGCCCTGAATAGAGTTGGCTCTGGCCTTCATACACCTGCGTAAAGCATAATCAGGTACTCCAAGGGGCGAACCATTGCTTTCACCAATCATCAGGAATAAGCCGGTATTGCTTCGATTTTCAACGATGGCGTACATGCGCTGTTGATCGGGCGCATCGGAAAAAGCGGTGTCTAATATGGTTCCGGTATTATCGAGGAGAATAAAAAGCGCATCCTGTTTTCTAACATCATCCCCGTTGTAAGTGGTGGCGCCTACTATAAAATTCCCGCTTAAATAAGCTTGCGTTGCGCCGCATGTGCGCGCCAGGCCATATACTGCCGGAAAGGTGTCGCGAATACTAGCCTCCCACAACAAGCCGCCGTTTGGATCCACCTTGTAGGCGCGAATTACATTGTCAATCGGCGCATCCGGATTAAAAATATTGCCGTAAAAACTGGTGCCGGTGAGCAGGTAATTGCCGTCAACGGTGGGTAAAATATGTTCGGCCAGGTCCACGCCCTGGTTAAAAATAACCGGATCGCCCACCGGCTGAAGCGTGGTTGCGTTCACCCGTTGAAAAAAAGCATCGGTGAAATCTATCGAAAAACCGGCTACCTCCCCCCACAACAACAAATCGCCGTTGGGCGCCAGTGCCAGGGCTTTGGCTTGCGCTGCCTTGTTGAGCACCAGAAAACTGGAACTGCTCAGCTGTGTCAGCGAAGGCGTGGTTTTTACTAAAAACACCCGCAACAGCGTATCTGTGGGCGTCGCTATGGTGGCTCCGCCTGCCGCTACAAAATTGCCGTCGGGCAATTCTACGACATCCCAAAAAACAGCCGGGCCGGGAAAGGTGCTGAAGGTTGATTCCAGCGACAGAGAAATCGCGCAATCATTCTTGTACAGTGCCGCACTCGAACCGGCCGTTCCGGCGGTGATATAAGAATAATCGCTGCTCAACATCAGGCGATGCCCCTGGTCTTCAACGAAAACAGTTCCGAATTGAACAAAACCCTGCTGGGCGTGCAGGAAAAAAGGACCAAAGCCGGCCAATAATAAAGCAAGGAGGGTAGTCTTTTGCATAAATGAAGAATTTAGAGACTTCCCGAGCAGGTAGTTTTGGCGACCAGCTACCCGTACAGAGGAAGTCGAATGAGGAATACAGGCGAATGCGACGCCCGAATGTTACAAACTTGGCAAGACAAAAGTCGGTCGCCCGGCCAGTTATCTCCACCCTTCAAAGCGGTAATTTTGAAAAATTCCTCCAAAAGTATCCGAAGAAACTGTTTTAAAAGTACGCCTTGCAACATATTTCATTCGGCTGACTACCTTTGTCCGTTCGCGAATACCTGAATGGGATTCGTTTTGTATAAAAATGCCAACATCTTCCGCCGAACTGTACCAAAACATCGCCCGAAAGGTCAAAGAAGGCGTTTGCGTTCTTTTTCTGGGCCCCGCTGCCATAGCCGCCAAAGGAAAGGACGGCGCCTGGCATCCGTTGACCGATTTGTGCGCCCGCTATCTGGCAGAAAAATACCAGATGAATCTCCGACCGGAGGAAGCCTCCGACCTGGCTTATGTGACCAGCTTGCTGCGCATTCAAAATCGGTCGACCGACAATGTTTTGCAGGAAGATGTGGCAAAGTTTTATGCCGACATGTCGGAAAATTGCGAGTTGCATCCTTTGCTCGAACAATTGACCGATTTGAAATTCCGGATGGTAATCAATACGACGCCCGACAATTTCATCACCCAGTTGTACGACCAGATTGCCCAGGCTTATTACCCGAATTATTACAACTGGTACAAACCTGGTACGGGGTTCAATTTTGATTTTGAAAAAGACAGCCGGGTGGTCATTTACAACCTTTTAGGTTCGTATGAGAAGCCGGAATCGCTGGTATTGACCTACAAACACCAGTTGGGCTACATAAAAAAAATAGTAGGTGAGCAACAAAACGAACGAATTCCGGATGCGCTGACCAATGCTTTCAAGGATTTCAGGCACCACCTTTTTCTCGGATTTGATTTTGAAGACTGGGCACTGCGTTTGTTGCTCGATACACTTTACAAAAACGTGCGGGAAAATGTACAGCCCTATGCTTTCCCATCCAAACACGACCGTGCGGCCGGCGCCGATACCAAGGTGTTTTATCAGGGCGAGTTCGGCATGCAGTTTCCCGCCGACGATCTGGAAACCTTCGTCGGCAAACTGGTCACGGAATACCAGAAATTAGACAGTACCAGTACCGACGCCACATCACTGGCGCCCAAGGCAAAGGTGCTGGTGTTGCACAACGAAACTGCCGACAAAGACGGGTATGACCTGATGATCAAGTATTTGCGCAGTTTGCCGGCCCAGTTTGTAAGTCTCGCAGATGCGGTGGGTCAGGGTGATGTACAGGAATGGCTGCGCAAAACCCTCGATGAATGCCAGGTAGTGTTGCCCATGTTGAGCGCTGATTTTTACGACGTTGCCCAGAATCCGGCAGCCGCTTTGTTGAGTGAGATTGCCCAAAGAAACAACCCGCGCAAAGGATTTTTAGTGATGCCCGTGTTGCTCAAACCGGTAGGACTCGACGGGCCGCTGGCGGGTTTGCCCACTTTGCGCCCCACCGATAAACAGGCCATTATGGGGAGCGGGAAAGAACCCCAGTATGCCGCTGAAATTGTTGACGGACTAAAAAAATACATTGAAAACCTGAGCCGATGAAGCATGCCTCCCGCACTCTTCCACGTCGCTATCCGGGGCTGAAACCCTTTGAAAGAGAGCAGGCATCGCTTTTTTGCGGGCGAAAAGAAGATATTCAATATTTATCCGACCTGATTCACCGGGAACGACTGGTGGTTATGTTTGCCAAATCAGGAATCGGGAAAACCTCCTTGCTTCAAGCGGGATGTGCGCCGGAAATTGAAAAAAAGTACTTTTTACCCATTTTTCTTCGCACAGACCGAACAGACCAACCCCTCCTGGAAACAATTGGAAACACCCTTGAAAATGCCGTATTTTCACCCAAACCGACCACGCCTGCAACCCTTACCGGATCGGCTGAAACATTGTGGGAAAAATTAAAAAGACTTGAGTTTGACCTGAATGGATTCCCGGCTGTGCCGGCGCTTTTTTTCGACCAGTTTGAAGAAGTATTTACCCGGTCGCATCAGTCGGAGGATCGCTTGCGTTTTTTTCGAGAACTTGCCGATCTTGCCAATGAAACAATGCCGGAAGCATTGCGAAAAAAATTATTGGCACTTTATGAGGCAGGCGCTTTGGATATAAATGAAATGCAGCAGTGGGAAAAGCAGCCGGATGTCAGGATTGTACTCAGTATTCGTTCCGATTTTTTGCATCTCCTGGATCGGGCCAGTAAAAGCATCCCGGGGATATTGCGCAATCGGTTTGAGTTATTGCCATTGAATCGCGAAAAAGCCCGTGCCGCCATGATGGAGCCCGCGAGAGAGGCCGGCGAATTTTCAAGCAAGCCATTCCTGTTCTCCAAGGCCGCGATGAACGAAATACTCGATTTCCTGTCCGGTCAAGAAACAGCTATTGAAGAAAGTCCGTTACCGGCCAGGCCGGATGAAATTGAAACAGTTAATCTTCAGATTATTTGTCAGGATGTTGAAGAACGAATCATAGAAAGCCAAAAAGCGGCTGGCTTTGTAGTGGAAAGTCCATTTTTCGATGGCCCGGAGGGATTGCGCAACGCCATTCGTGATTTTTATCAAAATCAACTGGAACTCTTCCCCAAATCATATATCGAACGTGTAAACCTGAAAAAACAACAGGGAACGAACCCTGCACCCAATGATGAACTACTGATCCATAAACCGGTAAACGAGATTCGTGAAATTGCCCAACGCCTTATTGAAGACAGCCTGATAACCTCCGGCAATCGGCGTAACAGCGTGGTAGACGACACCCTGATAAGTGAATACCTTGTTTCGTCCGATTTTCTGGACACCCTGGTGGATAAAAGCCGACTATTGAGAAAAGAGCCCCGACTGGATGCTTTTTACTATGAAATCAGTCACGATACCTTGCTGCCGGCGATCATCGAGTTGAGGCACGTCAGGCGACAAAAAGAACAGATTGCAAAAGAAAAAGCAGCATACGAGGCGAAACTGGAAGAAGAAGCCAAATTGCGCGCCATTTTGGAACTCGACCTCGAAAATACCAGAAGAAAGGCCGTGGAACAGGAGTTGTTTGCAACGAGACGACAAAGGAAACTGGCGCGTACAGTAGCAATGACTTCATTTCTTACATTGCTGATCGTATTTGGGTTTTCAATCTGGTTTGTGAATGAGTACGTTCAAACCACTCGAAATCAGGTACGGAGTGCCGAATATTTTGTGTACAATGAATTATTCAGCGCAGCGTCCGTAATCTATGAGGATCTGTTGCAAAGCCCCAGAAAGGGGTTCGTGATCCGATCACAAAAACCACACAAAGACCTGTTTGCAGAATACCAAGCCATGCAGGCGCTCGAAGGAGCCTATTTAAGCGTAAAAAGGAATATGGCGCTGGCCGATTCCATGATGCTTGTCAGCGATTATGCCCGGGTGTTGGCAAGTTATCAAAATGCGCTTGACTCGCTGACTTTTTACCGCGATATGAACGATCGGCTGAGCGATCAGCGATCCGAAAAACGGGTTAATAATGAATTGATGCTTCAAAAAACAGCCATGTTGAATGAAAGAATGGAAATGGTACAAAATCTGCTCGTACGGGATTTTAAAATTTCACTGCGCGAGTACGAAACTTATGTTGAGGCAGGAATATGGGAACAGGCCAGGAGAAATCTCCTGCGACTAAAAAGGTTGATTCCTGCATCACCAGCACATGAAGCAAGCTTGCAAAAATCCCTGAAATTGCAAGTAAGCCCCTCTGTGTACATTGCCCGTGAATTAAACAAAATCAAAAATAGATAAGACTCCGTCGGAACAGTTTCGCCATGCTGAATGCCAGTCCCCCCCGTCGCTATCCCGGTCTGCGCCCCTTTGAGCGCAGCCAGAGCGCCGTTTTTCACGGGCGCGGAGATGATATTTCGCGGCTGTCCAATCTGGTGTTGCGCGAACGGCTGGTGGTGCTTTTCGCCAAGTCGGGCATGGGTAAAACCTCGCTCTTGCAGGCGGGCTGCGCCCCCGAACTTGAACGGCAGGATTTTGTGCCCGTCTTTCTACGCACCGAACGCAGCGATCGTCCGTTGCTCGAAAGCATCGGCGAAATGCTGGACAAAAACCCCCATGTGAGCGGTCGCGACACTACGGGCATACGCACTGGCGCCCCGCAAACATTGTGGGAGCGGATGAAGCGACTCGAATTCGACCTCAACGGTTTGCCCGCCACGCCCGTACTGGTATTTGATCAGTTTGAAGAGGCTTTTACCCTTTCGCACGCCGAAGCCGGGCGCAGAAAATTTTTCGAAGAACTCGCTGATCTGGCCAATGAAACCATGCCGGAATCGCTGCGGGCCTCCTTGATGGAAGATTTTGCCTACGGCAAAATTGATGTCGAAACCATGCAATGGTGGGAACGGCAACCCGATGTGCGCATTGTTCTGAGCATTCGTTCCGATTTCTTGCACATGATTGACCGGGTAAGCAAGGCCATCCCCGGTATTCTGCGCAACCGCTACGAACTACAGCCCCTCGATCGCGAAAAGGCACGTGCGGCCATCGTAAAACCGGCCGAACAGACCGGCGACTATGCCAGCCCGATGTTCGTATTTGCACCGGCAGCCCTGGAAGAAATGCTTGATTTCCTCTCCGGACGCGATACCGGCGCCAGGGAAGATGGCCAAAACCCGACCCGTGCCGACGAAATCGAAGCCGTAAACCTCCAGATTATTTGTCAGGACGTAGAGGAAAGGGTCATTGACTACCAGAAACACGAAGGATTTGAAGTAGATAGCCATTTTTATGAGGGCACCGAAGGGTTGCGCAATTCCATCCGTAATTTTTACCAAAACCAGCTCAATACTTTCCCGAAGGCTTATGTGGAAAGAATGTTGCAGAAAGCCCAGCAAGGGGTACTGATTCCGGAAACGGACAAAGCACTGACCGAACAGCCGACGCAAACGCTGCGCGAACTGGCGCAGCGACTGATCGAAGAAAGCCTGATTACCCCCGGCAACCGTCGCAACAGCGTGGTAGACGATACTTTGATCAGCGAATACCACGTGTCGCCCGATTTTCTGGATACGCTGGTGGATAAAAGCCGTTTGTTGCGGAAAGAACCCCGCCTGGATGACTTTTACTACGAAATCAGCCACGACACCTTGCTGCCGCCGGTGATCGAATCGCGCAATGCACGGCGCGACAAAGAGCGCGCCGATCGGGAAAAAGCCGAATACCAGGCCAGTCTGGCTGAAGAGGCCAGGCGGCGCGAAGCCGTGGAAGCCGAGCTGACCGCTACCCGCCGCCAGCGCAAACTGGCGCGTACGGTGGCTGCGCTTTCGTTCATTTCACTGCTGGTTTGCCTGGCCTGCGCCATCTGGTTCATTGACGAATACGTACAAAATGCGCGCGACCAACTGGAACAGGCCGAATTTTACGTCGAAAACGAATTGTACTACGCAGCCGACCGCGCTTATGACGAACTCATCAGCCATAAACGTCGCTGCTGGGTACTGGAAAACACCAAACCGCACAAGGATGTATGCGCTGAATACGATATTGTAAAACAATTCCATGCCGTATTCGGCTCGATTGAAGAAAACCGCATCAAAGCGGATTCTCTCATGTTGATTTACAACTACGCAGATGCACTCAATTATTACCATCTGGTAGAAGACTCACTCAAAACCTATCGCGCACTCAACGAACGTATGCTGGCCGATACCGTCAAACAACTGCGGCGGGTGGATCCATCCCGGATCGCAGGCAGGCAGGCACTGGTGGACGAACGTATCCGCAATGCGCGTCTGACCCTGATCCGTGAGTTCCGGATCAGTCAGCGCGAATACGAATCTTTTGTAGAGGCCAAGGTTTGGGGACAAGCCCTGCGCAACCTTCGCCGGATGAAACAGCTGTTGCCGACCCATCCGGCCGACGAAGCGGAGCTGCAAAGTGCCCTCAAAATCAATGAGCGCCCCGGGGAATACGTCAAAAAAGAGCTGGCGCATTGTGAAGCCCGGATGAAAGGAATTTGATAGTGATTCTATTTTTTGGTCGTTCCTATGAGTATCATGCTGTATGCTATTCCGGTATTTTTCCTGCTCATCGGGCTGGAACTGCTGGTAGCGCGCCTTCGCCAAAGTCAACTGTACGCTTTCCCTGATACGGTGTCGAATATCAGCTGCGGTATTCAGCAACAAGTCACGGGGGTATTGTTCAAAACCATCCTTTTTGCCGGCTATGTTTGGGCGTACGAGCATCGGTTCTGGACCATACCCGAAACCTGGTGGTCGTTTGTGCTGGTATTTATCGGGGTTGATTTTTTTTATTACTGGTTTCATCGCAGTACGCATGAAATCAGCGTGTTGTGGGGTACGCATATCGTACACCACCAAAGTGAGGAATACAACCTGAGCGTGGCCCTTCGGCAATCAGCCATCCAGGCATTTGCCGGCAACTTTTTCTACCTGCCCCTGGCTTTTGCCGGCTTTAGTCCGCGCTCGTTCCTGCTCATGGCGACCTTCCAGACCCTGTATCAGTTCTGGATACACACACGCCTTATCGGGAAAATGCATCCCTGGTTTGAATACATCTTCAACACCCCTTCGCATCACCGGGTGCACCACGGAATGAACCCGAAATACCTCGATCGAAATCACGGAGGCACCCTGATTTTGTTTGATCGCTGGTTTGGCACTTTTCAAGCGGAGGAGGAAGAGCCGGTTTACGGCGTCACCGTACCCCTGGCCACCTGGAATCCGGTATGGGCGCAGGTGGATTACTACGCCTGGCTGGGCGAACGCCTGGCGCGGGCCGGCAGTTGGGCCGATCGCTTGCAGATGCTTTTGCGAAAACCGGGCTGGTTGCCGGCTTCCCTGGGTGGTTCCGTAAAGGCAAAACCGGTGAGCACGGCGACTTTTAAAAAGTTCGACACGCCGGTTTCTCAACGATTAGCGTCTTATGTGCTCGCGCAATTTGTCCTCCTGCTGGCAGTTACGGTGTGGTTCCTCAAAATGGCCGGCAGCATGTCGGGCATTACCGTCCAGAACCTGTTGCTGACCGGCTGGATAGTCTGGACCACCGGCAGTCTCGGCGGTTTGCTCGAACAGCGGCGCTGGGCCTGGTGGTCGGAAATTTTGCGCTGGGGGGTGGCAATTGCCGTGCTTATTGGCAATTGGATGTAGGATATCCCCATAAATTTCATCGGTGTTACCACCGACTCGATTCCCGGCTAGTGCCGCATCCGGCGAATAGCAATGGAAGCTCCCTCCATTTCTTTTGAAAAGCGCCCCGCTTCCTCAAAAGAAAAAAATGCTGCGTGCTTGCCAAAAATTTTCAACTAAATTTGCTCCACGCTCTTGAGAGTGCTTTGCTTTTAAATAGTTGAAAGTCAAATTTTTACAAGATTTTCCAAACCAATTCATTCCTGGTTGCGAATCCTGGGCGCCGCATGTTTTAAAAGTTGGCCTTTCATTTGCTACGGCCGTTTTTTAATCCGTTGAAATACCCGCTGAAACCACCCAAACCGTCAACCCTCCACCCTTTCAATGGCATCTTCTTTCGGACCGAGGCAGTCGCTCGCACAAAAACTACAACAAAAACTCTCCCCGCAGCAGATTCAACTGATGAAACTGCTGCAAATCCCTACGGCTACCCTCGAACAACGTATCCAGGAAGAACTGGAGGTCAATCCCGCCCTCGAAGAAGGAGATGAAACCGCCGACCTCAGCGAAGGTATGAGCGAAATGGACCTGGCCGACGCCGACCTGAGTTATTACGAACGAGAACAAAAAGCCGAAAGCGGTCAAACCGACGACGATCTGGGCAGTACCGACAGCAGCAACCTGGCGGATGATGCCCTTGATCAAATAGAGCAGGAAAGTTCCGACGATTATGCCGACGACGATGATACAGCCGGCCTGCGTGAAGACGACGGCCCCGATCTCGACGACTACCTGGTAGATTTTATCGAAGACGACCCCGCCACCTACAAAACCCGCGACGACAGCCGCGGCGGCGACGAAGAAGACAAACAAACACCCCTCGCTTTTGAAAACACTTTCCACGAATACCTCGAACAACAATTGGGCCTGCTCAAACTCGACGACGAACGCGAACATGCCATCGCCCTCCAGATTATCGGGTCTATTGACGACGACGGCTACCTGCGCCGCGAACCCTCCGCTATGGTAGACGACCTGCTGTTCAGCCAGAATATCAGCACACACGAAAAGGAAATCAAACAAATTCTGCTGCGCATCCAGCGCTTCGATCCGCCCGGCACCGGCGCCCGCGACCTGCGGGAGTGCCTGTTGCTGCAACTGCAACACCGCCTGCGACAAGACGACGACGCCCTGACCCTCGAGGAAAAAACAGCCGTACAAATCGCCCTGCGTATCATTGACCAGTACTTCGACGAATTTACCAAAAAACACTACCCCAAACTCTGCCGCCAGTTAGGCATCGAAGAAGACGACCTGAAAGACGCCATCAACGAAATCCTCAAACTCAACCCCAAACCCGCCAGCGGCTTCGCCACCCGCGGCGACCGCGCCCTCAACTACGTAGTACCCGATTACCTCGTTACCAACCGCGACGGCGAACTCGAGCTCACCCTCAACGCACGCAATGCCCCCGACCTGCGTATCAACGACCATTACCGCGATATGCTCAAGGCATTCCACGACGGACGGCACGGGCGACGCGCCAGCAAGAAAGAAAAAGAAGCCGTACTGTTCATCAAGCAGAAAATTGACTCCGCCAAATGGTTTATTGACGCCATCAAACAACGCCAGCAAACCATGATGCTCACCATGGGCGCCATCCTCAAACACCAGGAAGAATATTTCCTGACCGGCGACCAAAAGAAGATCAAACCCATGATCCTCAAAGATATCGCCGACGTGACCGGGCTGGATATTTCAACCGTAAGCCGGGTAGCCAACTCCAAATACGTACAAACCGAATTTGGCACCAAACGCCTCAAGGAGTTTTTCTCCGAAAGCCTCAGTACCCAGGACGGCGAGGAGGTTTCCACCCTGGAAGTGAAAAAAATTCTGTCGGAAGTCATCGGTGAAGAACACAAACGCCGCCCGCTTTCCGACGAAAAACTGAAATCCATCCTGATGAAAAAAGGCTACAACATCGCGCGGCGCACCGTAGCCAAATACCGCGAACAATTGAATATCCCGGTAGCCCGCCTCCGAAAAGCGCTGTGAAGCGGGCGATTTATTTCCGTTCCAGCGCATCCGCCGGAATTTCCAGACTGACATAGGCGCCTTTTCCCGGGGCTGATTCCAGCAACAGCCGGGCGCGCAACACTTCGGCGCGGGTGCGGATGTTCGACAAGCCGATACCCGTCTGCTCCATCTTTTTCGGGTCAAATCCCTTACCGTTGTCTTCAACCGTCAGCAGCAGGTTTCCACCATGGTCCAATAACTGAAGTTGCACTTCCGTAGCGTCGGCGTGCCGAAGCACATTGCCCAGCATTTCCTGCACCATCCGGTAAATATGAATCCGAGCCAGGTCGCCGATTTCATCGAGCGGATAGTTGCAGAAAACCTGCAAATGCAGCCCGGGCTGGGCCTGCCGGATGTGGGCCGCCAACTCTTCCAAGGCCGCGCGCAATCCGGTTTTTTCCAGCGCTTTCGACATCAGATCGTGCGAAATGCCGCGCACTTCGCGATAAGTCGCGTCAAGGTCCTCGGCAATCTGGCGGGCCTGTTCGGCCATTTGCGGCGAATCGGCCAGGGCTTCGCGAAGCAAATCCATTTTCATATTGATGGCCGCCAGGCTCACGCAGGCGCCATCGTGCAAATCGCGCGCAATTCGCTTGCGTTCGTTTTCCGCCCCCAACACCAGGGCATTCAGCTTGTCTTCACGCGCGCGCGCCACCCGTAGTTCGGCGCGCCGGCTTTTTTCAATTAAACGCAAAAAACGCCGCACCGAAAAGTAAAAAACCAGCACCATTTCCAGAAAAAAAGCCAGGATAACAAAGGGCGACAGAAAGAACGTATTGGCAATACCGAAACCGCGCAACAGGTCGTCGGACACGTCGAAAAAATCCGGACTATAACCCAGGTATTGCAGGGTAGTGGCCGCAACGCCGACGAAATGCAGACCAATGACCAGAAAAAGGGCTGAAATAGTGCCGCGTTGTTTGAGCAGCATTTCATACAAAAGCCAAACCAGCATGGCGATACTGAAGGCCATGAGAAAAACAAAAAACGGGTAAAACATCCATTGTTTACCCCCCAGAAGCGGCGCGGCAAATTGCAGGACGAGCGTTGCCAGAAAAGTTTGCGCGCTCCCGCGCACAAAACGATCAAAACGCGGCGACACCCTCGGCAAATCAAAATAAAGCCGGAAAAACTGGATACCCAGTACCAAACGAAGTGTATTAAGTGAAAGCGGGATAATCTGCTGCAATACCGGATAGTCGGGCCAGGCAAGCTTGAAACCCAGTCCCAAATGAGCCAGGATAAACAACGTCGTAACCAGAATATAAAAAAAGTAGTACCAGTTGAAATATTCACGGCTGACGCCGATCAGAATGGCAGAAAGCACGAGAAAAAGGGTACAAAAGACCAAAAAGATGGTCATCAGAATATCCACCATCCATTGTTGCCGGCCAAGGCGTTCGCCTTGTTCAAAAAACAGGATGCGCAATTGCAGGGGCGATTCGGCTTCGATGCGCAGGTAAATTTCGGCGATGCTGTCGGGCGGCAGACTAAGCGGGAAGCGGAAATTGCGGCTTTCCGGGTCGGGGCGTTGCGAGAAGCGATAACCCAAGGCGCCGGTGGTGGCTGAATCGCGCAACACGCCGTTTTCATTGAGGTGATAATACGAGATTTTAGGCAAAAACGGGTTGACGACTTCGGTCAGAAATTTTGTTTTTTCCCGGGCAAAACCAGGCAGCAGCGAATCGTTTTTTACCTTGAACCGCAACCAGATGGGGCCTTCGGGCGCGCCGAACTCGCAACAATTTTCCCGAACGGTAAAAGCACTTTCCCCCAGTTTTCGCAAATCGGCCACCTGCATCGGAAACTTGTTCCCGGGTTCTTTATACACCCCGATCTCGCCCGGCACTTCGCCAGGCACCTCCATTCGTTCAACCAGTGATGAAGAAAACCACTTGATGCTCGCAAATGCAGCAAGTAACAACCCAACCGCCAACAGAAGCGAAAAGCGATTCATTGGGCAAAAATAACCACAAACAAGGCGGTTATCATGCGAACAGTCCGGTGGAATTTGCAAAATCACCCGTTCTGACGGTTTTCCGGGAGTAGGCACTCCCTCTTCCCCTCCCGGAGGGTGAATTTATTTATTTCACCGTTTCGGGGGTTGGAGCCGCCGCCTGGCTGCTCCACCTTTGTGCCGGATTATCCCGCTTCAGTGCGGTAATCTTCCTTTCACATCAAACTTAACGAAGTATGAAAATTCGGCAAACCTTCCTGTTCATTGTCCTGTCGGGCCTGCTTTTCAGTCTCTCCAACTGCCGCACGCACGGGCCTGCATTTTCCGCCAATGCCAATGCCTACATGGCAAAACCCGTTTATCGGGGAGAGAACGAAGGCGCATTTTACCTTTCAGGCAGACTAAATAGCGGGTATGAATATTACGATCAGGAAAAAAATAACTCCGGTGAACTGTCGGCACACCTTTCTTTTATGAGCCGGCATTTTTTCCTGTCGGGCGGCTTTTTTAGTTATTGGGGTAAATACAAGGTCAATCCGGCGGTGAATCCGGTTACAGGCGGCGGCATGCAGCCCTTTAACGGCGGTGGTTTGCGGACTGAAATCGGCGCCCGTATCCCGCTGCAAAGCCAGTTCGAAGTGCTGATCGGTTTCAACGGTGAAGCATTCAGGGAAGGCGGTAAATACGCTGAAAACAGCAGCGATGTTTTTGCCGACATATTTACGTTCGGCCTCAACCGTGTCCAGATAAATGTTGCCCCGGCGCTCGACTTGCGGTTCACTCCTGCCGGAAAATGGAGCAGCGGGTTGCGTTACAGTTTTGACACCTATTTCACAGCAACCGACCTGTACGAAGACAATGCCAACAGTTACCTGCAACGCCTTACCCTGCATACGACGTACGACCGTGTCACTTTGTATGGCCAACTGGGTTTCACCCCCGACCGGCAACGGGTCAGCAGCATTGGCCTGGCCTATGGTATTCCGTTTAAAAAAAGGGGAAAAGAGTGAACCTTACCTCCACAGCAAGCAAATGATGCCCAGTGTCAGAAACGCTACCAACCCGGGTGGCGTTTTTTCTTTGCGGCACACGAACACCGCATATTGTACAAACCTTGCTATTTTTGTCGCCAGTTTTCACCGCCCGGCAAATTGCCGGAAAAACACCTGCGACATGGCGATTTCAAAACCTTTCAACCTCCGCGCCTGGATTGATGACAACCGCGAATTGTTGAAACCACCCGTCGGCAACAAACAAATTTACATAGAAAACGAAGATTTCATCGTCATGGTCGTCGGCGGTCCCAATGGCCGCAAGGATTACCACTGGGAGGAAGGGGAAGAACTTTTTTACCAGCTGGAAGGCGACATCCAGGTCAAAATTATCAACGAAGAAGGCAAACGCGAAACCATAGACATCCGCGAGGGCGAAATGTTTTTATTGCCTCCCCGCATTCCCCACTCCCCGCAACGCCCCGCCGGCACCGTCGGCCTCGTACTCGAACGCCACCGCAACAAAGGGGAAATAGACAAACTCCTTTGGTTCTGCGAAAACTGCGACAAACCCCTGCACGAAGCCGGCTTCCCGCTTACCGATATCGGCACCCAGATCCGCGAAGCCATCGGCGCGTTCAAATCCGACCTCGAAGCCCGCACCTGTAAACACTGTGGCGCGGTGATGGAGATGGGTTGATGAGGGTTTAGAGCATCTCTTTCTTTTTACCCCTTCCCCGTTTCTCAAAAAAATTATCCTTCAGCGCTTCCCGCTGAACCCGATGGCTTCGCCCGATGGAGCACCTGCCCTTTAATTCTGATTCATCTCTACGCTACGAATGACATATCATAACGGGGTTAATAACAGGTAGATTCCCACTCATCACCCCCCATAACCCCTCATCAACCTTCATAAACATCACAATGACCTTCTCCTCCCAACTTATCGAAAAAGCCGTCGAAGCGTTTGCCGGCCTGCCGGGTATTGGTCGGAAAACAGCGCTTCGATTGGTATTACATCTGCTCAAACAGGACAAAAGCACCACAGAAGCGTTCTCTGCGGCGCTTTTGTCCATGCGGGAAGGCATTCGTGAATGCCGGCAATGCCACAATCTTTCCGATCATGAAATTTGTCAGATCTGCGCCGACCCGCGCCGCGACCGCAGCCTGGTTTGTGTGGTAGAAAACATCCGCGATCTGATGGCTATCGAAGACACCCACCAGTTTCGCGGCTTGTATCACGTACTCGGTGGCGTTATTTCACCCATCGAAGGCGTGGGGCCTTCCGATCTGAACATTGATTCGCTGGCACAGCGCGCCCAGCAGGGAGAAATCCGCGAAGCCATCATGGCCATCAGTCCCACCATCGAAGGAGAAACCACCATTTTTTATATTTCCAAAAAATTACAACCCTTCGGCATACAAATCAGCGCCATTGCAAGGGGCGTCTCTTTCGGCGGCGACCTCGAATACGCCGACGAACTCACCCTCGGCCGCAGCATCGTAACCCGCACGCCCTATACAGCAAAGTAATCGGCAATCGGCCATCAACGCTTGTGCGGCTTTTTCAAGCCCCAACGACCGTGATTTGCAAAAACAGCCGGGTTCAAATCCTTAAAAATCAAGCCAATCCATCCTGTTTATCATGCAAATCACAAAAATCATGGTTTACCTTTGCGCGCCGATTTTAAACTTTCCATCCTGAAATGTTACGCCAAGCTCCCGTGTGTTTTTGGTAAAATGACGGAAGCATGCCTTTAATTTTTATGAAACAATCCACCATCCAACACCCCGTATCCGTGAGCGGCGTGGGGCTGCATACCGGTCGGAAGGTAACCCTGACCTTCAAACCCGCCGAAGCCAACCACGGCTTTCGTTTCCAGCGCATTGACCTGCCCGAACAACCCGTCATCCCTGCCGATGTGAAACTGGTGATCTCCACCAACCGCGGCACCACCCTTAAAAGCGGCGAAGCACAGGTTTCGACCGTCGAACACGTACTTTCAGCCCTGATCGGACTGGGTTACGACAATATGCTGATGGAAATTGACGGACCGGAAATGCCCATCATGAACGGCACCTCCATGCCCTTCGTCGAAGCCCTGCAAAAAGCCGGCAAAGTGCAACTCGATGCCGACCGCGAATATTTTGAAATCACCGAACCGGTTTCCTACAAGGATGAAGTGACTGGCACCGAACTCATGGCCCTGCCCTCCGACCATTTCGAGGTGACTACCATGATTGACTTTAATTCCAAAGTGCTGGGACCGCAATTCGCCGCCCTCAACGACCTGGCCGATTACTCCTCCGAAATCGCTCCCTGCCGCACCTTTGTTTTTTTGCACGAGCTGGAAAAACTGCTCGATATGGGACTGGTAAAAGGCGGCGACCTCGACAACGCCATCGTTATTGCCGACCGGCGCATGGAACAGGACGAACTCGACAACCTGGCCAAAAAAATGGGCAAACCCAGCATCAAGGTTGAAACAGAAGGCGTGCTCAATACCGTTAAACTGCATTTCCCCAACGAACCGGCCCGCCACAAACTGCTCGATGTGATCGGCGACCTGGCCCTGATCGGCAAACCCATTCGCGGGAAAATCGTGGCAAGCAAGCCGGGGCATACTGCCAACGTGGAGTTTGCCAAAATCCTAAAAAAAAATTTGCTGGAGAAACGCCGCCTGCTCGGTATTCCCAAATATGACCCCGAAAAAGAACCTGTGCTCGATGTGAATGGCATCATGGAGTTGCTGCCACACCGCTACCCTTTTCTGATGCTGGATAAAATCATCGAAATCAGCGACACGCTCGTGGTAGGTGTGAAAAATGTGACCATGAATGAAGGGTTTTTCCAGGGCCACTTCCCCGGCAACCCGGTTTTCCCCGGCGTGTTGCAAATCGAAGCCCTGGCCCAAACCGGCGGCATCCTGGCCCTGCACAGCGTACCTGACAAAGGAAACTGGGATACCTATTTCTTGAAAATTGACAACGCAAAATTCAAAGCCAAGGTCATGCCCGGCGATACATTAATCCTGAAAATGGAATTGCTCGAACCCATTCGCCGCGGCATTGTTCACATGCAAGGCACCGCCTACGTAGGCAATAAAATCGTGTCGGAAGGAGAACTCACCGCGCAGATCGTACGGCGCAGCAAGGAAGTCCCGGCAGGCGTCTAACCACCAACCCATTCAAGCAAAATGGCTTATCGCGACGTACACCCGAAGGCCCGTATCGGCAACAATGTCCACATCGGGAATTTTACCACCATCGAAGAAGATGTTACTATTGGCGACAATTGCTGGATTGGTCCCGGGGTAACCGTGATGAACGGCGCTCGCATTGGCGACAACTGCCGGGTGTATCCGGGAGCGGTACTCAGTGCGCCGCCGCAAACCAAGGTATTGCTCGATGAGCCGGCCCTGCTCGAAATCGGCGGCGGTACCACCATCCGCGAATGCTGCACCCTCAACCGCGGCAACCTCGCCTTCGACGCTAAAACCACCGTCGGTGAAAATTGCCTCATTATGGCTTACGTACATGTCGCACACGATTGCCATATCGGTCACGATACCATCCTGGCCAATAACGTCACACTGGCCGGGCATATCCACGTCGGCGAATGGGCCACACTCGGCGGCATGGTAGCCGTACACCAGTTTGTGCGTATCGGCGCGCAGGTGATGGTAGGCGGCGGCTCGCTGGTGCGAAAAGACGTGCCACCTTTTATTACCGCCGCCCGCGAACCGCTTTCCTATGCCGGCATCAATTCGGTGGGACTGCGTCGGCGCGGGTTCAGCAAAGACGAGATGCACCACATTGAAGACATTTACCGCCTGCTCTATGTGCGCGGCCACAGCGTAAAAAAAGCCCTGCAAATCATCGAAGCCGACATACCGGAAAGCAAGCACAAGGCACGGATTCTGGAATTTGCCCGCCAGTCGAAGCGCGGCATCATCAAAGGTTTCCGGGCATGACCATCCGACTCGATAATGCAGGCAAACGCTATCGCCTCGAATGGATTTTCCGGGGCATTAACGCCACCTTTCAAGCCGGCGAACGCTGGGCCATCCTCGGCCCCAACGGCTCCGGCAAATCCACCCTGCTGAAAGTGATATCGGGCCACCTCACTCCCTCCAAAGGCGCGGTAATTTTTGAAACGGACGGCAAAAAAACAGCCGCCGAAAATGTGTACAAAAACATCGCCTACGCCGCGCCCTACATCGAACTGATCGAAGAGTTTACCCTCGAAGAAGCCCTGCGTTTTCATGCCCGGCTCAAACCCCTGCTGCCCGGTTTTGATGCGCCGCGTCTCTACGATTTGCTGGCCCTGCCCCGCACCCGCCAAAAAGAAATCCGCCAGTTTTCTTCCGGCATGAAGCAAAGGCTCAAACTGGCCCTCGCCGTTTGTTCCGACACCCCCGTGCTGCTGCTCGACGAGCCGGCCACCAACCTCGACGTACAGGGCATCGAATGGTACAAAAACCTGATAGCCGAATACGCCGCCCAACGCCTCGTGGTCATCGCCTCCAACGACCCGCACGACGCCGACTTTTGTCCCCGGCACCTGCAAATCCTCGATTATAAACGATAGACCGGTCGACGGCCTACGGTGGACGGTAGACGGCCTACGGT
>JANRLZ010000326.1:0-3428 GCA_033762055.1 Saprospiraceae bacterium | reverse complement strand
CAATTGAAAAAAACGAAACAAAAGAAGTATTGACTGTAATGCCCAATCCAAGTCAAGGCTGGTTGGATGTACAGTTTCAACCAGGGGCAGGCACACAGTTTGTAATCTTCAATTCGATAGGTAAGCCGGTCAAACAAATGCCGGCGCCGACAGGTGTTTCCTCCGTCACGGTTGATCTCAGCGGTGAACCAACCGGAATCTACCATGTAGTTCTTCTCAATCAGGCAAACAAAGTGGTCGCTCAAAATAGAATCTCTATTTCCCGCTGATTATTTCCAACTACGGCTGCCTTGTAGCATATGTGTTACAAGGCAGCCCCTTACCTTTTCTTTCTTATGAAACTAACACTTACTATTTTTTATATCCTCTCCTCCTCACTTCTCTTCTGTCAAGCCAAATACGACCATGTCTGGACGATTGGGTCCGGTAAAATAGGGATAAGCCCTGATAGTATTCCCTCTGGAGGGGTTCTTATGGATTTTAATGCAACACCCCCTGCTTTAACGCTTCATAATTATAATATTCGTCGTCCTACTGCTTTTATTTCCGATAAAAACGGGCAACTGCTGGCTTACACCAATGGCTGCGCCATCCTGAACCGGGAGCATCAAATCATGGCCAATGGCGATACCCTCAATCCGGGGGTTGTTTATGATGAATTTTGCAACCCGAATGGAGATTACCCGCTTTGGCAACCTTGTCTCTTTTTACCCCACCCGGAACACGACAGCTTGTTTTATCTTTTTCACCTGCGCGCCGACGACTGGCTGTGGAACCCGATGAACCTGCTGTATTCGGTCATTGACGCCACGGGCGACGGCGGGAAAGGCGCTGTGATAGCCAAAAATACCAGCGTCCTGAGCGATTCGATTTATCTGGGCAATTACGTCCATGCCACCCGGCATGGCAACGGGCGCGACTGGTGGATCGTATCTCCCAGAAGAATCGAGTACGACATGCACGTTAGCCTGTTCAGCCCCGAAGGGGTGGTGTATCAAGGCATGCAGGAATTCGACCTGCCCAAAATTGACAGCACCTGCTGCATCAGCCAGCAGGGTTTTTCCACCGACGGCAGCAAGTATTTTCGCAATACCTTCGAAGGACTGACGATCTATAATTTCGACCGCTGCACGGGGCTTTTTTCCGATCCGGCGTATTTGGACTGGGATTCCCTGCCCTTCGGCGGCGGCGGCATGGTCACCTCGCCCAACAACCGCTTTTTGTACCTGAGTTCAGGCGGCGAGTTGTTCCAGTACGACCTGTGGGCGCCCGATCTGGCGGCCAGCCGACTGGTCGTCGGAACCTACGATGGTACCCTGGCTCCTTTTATTGCCAATTTTTTCTGGATGGGACGCGCGCCCGACGGAAAAATATACATGAACTCGTCGTATCAAACCTATGTGCTGCACGTCATCCACCATCCGGATTCCTTGGGCATGGCCTGCCATTTTGAACAACACGCCGATACTTTGCCGGCATTAAACAGTATTAAATTTCCCAATATGGTCAACTACCGCCTTGGCCCGCTTGACCCGCCGTGCAGCGTAACAACCGGGGAGGCGCTGCCGGCAGCCTCCGTCCGCGCTTATCCCAATCCGGCGAACGGGCAATTCACCCTGGAATGGGGCGCTGCGCTGCCTGGCGCCAAGCGATTATTGTGGTACGATGCCACGGGCCGCTGCATCGGCGAGGCCGGGGTAGAAGCCGGCGCTGCGTCGCATACCCAATCCACCCGGCATTGGCCGCCGGGTCTCTATTTTTGGTCGCTCCGGTCGGAGCAGGGGCGGAATGTGGCGGCCGGGCGGGTGGTGGTGGAGTAGATTCATGAGTTTCGCCCACTGCATCCGCCGGTTCGAATAAGCCTCGTGAGGCTGTCCCGTAAAACCTGATGAAACGGCCTTTTTTTAGATGATCCCAAATAAAAACCCCGATAACGGACAACGCCATCGGGGTTTTTTATCGGAACAAGGTCGTAATACCCAACAGAAAGTGATTTGCGAAAAAAGCGGGGTTCACATCCTTAAGGATCAAACCCATCTATCCTGCTCATCACGCAAATCACCATAATCACAGTATATTACTGACGCTGGTCGGTAATTTTGACCGAGTTCGGGTCTTTGCCCTGCATTTCCTTTTTCATCTGCTCTTTCCGCAAACGGCGCTGTTCGGGCGTCATGTTGTCGGAAGGAGCAGGGGTATTGCCGCCGCCGGCCGTGCCGGTTACCGTGCCTGGGCTGGTGGTCATGGCCGGATTTTGTCCCTGCGGGGCCGTCGTGGTTGTTGAAGGGGTAGCCGGTACGGTCAAACCGCCTTCCGGATACTTGGCGTCAATCGGCAAACGATGTTCGCGTTGCTCCATGCGGATGCCGCTGCTGTTGGTAGCGCCGGAACCATGTCCGCCGAGGATCGGGGCAATGGCCAGACCTACGAGGCAGGTCAATTTGATCAGGATATTCATCGAAGGACCGGAGGTATCTTTGAAAGGATCGCCCACGGTATCGCCGGTAACGGCGGCCTTGTGCGGGTCGGAGCCTTTGTAGTACATCTGGCCGTTGATTTCCACGCCTTTCTCAAACGATTTTTTGGCGTTGTCCCAGGCGCCGCCGGCGTTCGACTGGAAAATGGCCCACATTACACCGCTCACCGTTACGCCCGCCATGTAACCGCCCAGGGCCTCCGGACCCATGATAAAGCCGACAAGGATCGGGGTGATGATGGTGATCAAACCGGGCGGCAACATTTCGCGCAGCGCGGCTTTGGTCGAAATTTCCACACACTTGCCGTATTCGGCTTTGCCGGTACCCTCCAGCAGACCAGGAATTTCGCGGAACTGACGGCGTACTTCTTCCACCATATCCATGGCCGCTTTACCCACACTTTGCATGGCAAAAGCGCTGAAAACGACCGGGATCATGCCGCCAAGGAACAAAGCGGCCAATACTTTCGCTTTAAAAATATTGATACCCTCAATGCCCGTAAAGTCCACATAAGCGGCGAACAGCGCCAGGGCCGTCAGTGCCGCCGAAGCGATGGCAAAGCCTTTGCCGATGGCGGCAGTGGTGTTGCCCACCGAGTCGAGTACGTCGGTGCGGTTGCGCACTTCCTTGGGCAGTTCGCTCATTTCTGCGATACCGCCGGCGTTGTCGGCGATGGGGCCGAAAGCGTCAATGGCCAGCTGCATGGCCGTGGTGGCCATCATGGCAGAAGCGGCGATGGCTACCCCGTAGAAGCCGGCCAGTTCGTAAGCGCCCCAGATGGCGCCGGAGAACATCACGATCGGCATCCAGGTGGACATCATGCCCGTGGCCAGACCGGCGATAACGTTGGTAGCGTGGCCGGTGGCCGACTGACGAACGATATTGAGGATGGGCTTTTTACCCAGACCGGTATAATATTCGGTAATAGCCGAAATCAAAGCGCCCACGATG
>JANRLZ010000325.1:0-1544 GCA_033762055.1 Saprospiraceae bacterium | reverse complement strand
CAATTGAAAAAAACGAAACAAAAGAAGTATTGACTGTAATGCCCAATCCAAGTCAAGGCTGGTTGGATGTACAGTTTCAACCAGGGGCAGGCACACAGTTTGTAATCTTCAATTCGATAGGTAAGCCGGTCAAACAAATGCTGGCGCCGACAGGTGTTTCCTCCGTCACGGTTGATCTCAGCGGTGAACCAACCGGAATCTACCATGTAGTTCTTTTCAATCAGGCAAACAAAGTGGTCGCTCAAAATAGAATCACTATTTCCCGCTGATTATTTCCAAATACGGCTGCCTTGTAGCATATGAGTTACAAGGCAGCCCCCACCTTTCCTTTCTTATGAAACTAACACTTACCATTTTTTACTTCCTCTCTTCTTCACTCCTCTTCTCTCAAGCGAAATACGACCATGTCTGGACGATTGGCTACGGTAAAATAGGCGTCAGCCCGGATAGTATTCCTTACGGCGGGGTTCTTATGGATTTTAATGCAACACCCCCTGCTTTTACACTTCAAAATTATATTATCAGACGCCCTACCGCCTTTATTTCTGATAAAAACGGACAATTGTTGGCCTACACCAATGGCTGCGCCATCCTGAACCGCGACCATCAAATCATGGCCAATGGAGATACCCTCAATCCGGGGGTTGTTTATGATGAGTTCTGCAACCCTAACGGAGATTACCCGCTCTGGCAACCCTGCGTCTTTTTACCCCATCCGGAACACGACAGCCTCTTTTACCTGTTTCACCTGCGCGCCGACGACTGGCTGTGGAATCCGATGAACCTGCTGTACTCGGTCATTGACGCCACGGGCGACGGCGGGAAAGGCGCTGTGCTATCGAAAAACACCAGCGTCCTGAGCGATTCGATTTACCTGGGCAATTACGTCCACGCCACCCGGCACGGCAACGGCCGCGACTGGTGGGTGGTGTCGCCCCGGCGATACAAATACGACATGCACGTCACTTTGTTCAGCCCTGAGGGGGTGGTTTATCAGGGATTACAGGAATTTGACCTGCCCAAAATTGACAGCACCTGCTGCATCAGCCAGCAGGGTTTTTCCACCGATGGCAGCAAGTATTTTCGCAATACCTTCGAAGGACTGACGATCTATAACTTCGACCGCTGCACAGGGCTTTTTTCCGATCCGGCGTATTTGGACTGGGATTCCCTGCCTTTCGCCGGTCGCGGCGTGGTCACCTCACCCAACAACCGCTTTTTATACCTTGGGTCGGGCGTTCAATTGTTTCAATATGATCTGTGGGCGCCCGATCTGGCGGCCAGCCGACAGGTGGTCGGAACCTACGATGGCAACCAAGCCCCTTTTCCAACCTACTTTTTCTGGATGGGACGCGCACCCGACGGGAAGATTTACATGAATACTTCCTTCAGCAACTATGTGCTGCACGTCATCCACCATCCGGATTCTTTGGGCATGGCCTGTCAGTTCGAACAGAACGCCGTCATGCTGCCGGCTGTATCAAGCGCTAAATTTCCCAATATGGTCAACTACCGCCTTGGCGCACTCGACCCGCCGTGCAGTG
>JANRLZ010000324.1:0-7373 GCA_033762055.1 Saprospiraceae bacterium | reverse complement strand
ACTCGACATTCTGCGTGGGCAGATTCTGCTCTTTCGCGACATGACCGAAAACTACCGTCGTCTGCTTGATGCGGAAAACGAGCGTTTCCGTATCGGCGAGAGTTCGGTGTTTTTGATAAATACCCGCGAACAACGCTGGCTGGATGCCCAGTTAAAATACCTTAAACTGCTCGGCGAATTGAGAAAAACTGAGGCGGGGTTGCTTTGGGCCGCCGGACGACTGGGCGAATAATTCAGCCATGCACACCGGTTCTGTGGCATCCGTTGTGGACATGAAATAGTCAAATTTTTTTCACAGAAAGGCAGCAGGCCGACATTTCAGTGATTGTGGCAATGAATTTGCCTGTATACAAGCGCATATCTCAATGCTCGATTCTTATGAAACAACACTTCCTTGCCCTGGGGCTTTTTCTTTGCATTCTTAGCGGGATTCAGGCCCAAAACCTCTTTCAGGATACCACTTTTACCGACCCGGTTGTCGTTTCTTTTGCTTCCGATTTTGTTACCTTTAAAAATTGTCGTTTCCTTGATATCACCGGCGATGCCTTAACTATCGAAGGCAGCGGCGTGTTGGTGAGCAACTGCCGTTTCGAACGTGTGAGTGGCAATGCGGTATATGCGCTGGGCAGCGAGGTGTACTTTACCGACGATACCCTGACCCATATTGAAGGGCAGGCAATATTGGGGGAGTTGAGCGCGGTCATTGTATTACGCACGCAAATTTCCGAAGTGGCTGAAGCCGGTTTTGCCTGTGTGGAGTGCCCGGTGGCCGAACTGACGGAATGTACGCTGACCCAGGTCGGCAGCGGCGTGCGACTGATCGGAAACGGCGAGTACGAAGAGTCCTATCTGGTAAATAACATCATTCATGGCGTCAATACAGGAGACGGGATTGAAGCATCGGAAATAGATGTGTTGACGGTTTTTGGTGTCAACATAGACAGTTGTATGGGCAACGGGATTCGACTTGCTCAGGTTGGAGAAAGCCTTGCAGAGAGCGTTTTATTGCAAAATAACCGGATCAGCTATACCAATTTTCACGGAATCGTGACCGAGGGAGTAATCAATGCTGTGATCCGCAACAACGAAGTAAGTTATCCCGGATTTGCTGGCGGTAATCCGCTTGTTTCCGAACATTGTATGATTTGGAGCGGCGTAAACGCGAAGATCGAGAACAACCAGTTCCATCATGCCCTGGATACAGATTGTGGCAACCCGTATTGTTCCGGCGCCGGGCTTTTATTAGCCGCATCTGCCACCGTCACCCGAAACAAGGTGCATCACTGTGCCGGTGGGGGTATTTTGTACGGAAGTGATGTGAATCCTGACCAGGGCGCCTTGCTGGTATACAACAACATCGTTTACGACGTGGCTGGCAATGCATTTGGATATGCCGGCAATCAGGCGGCCGGACTGGAGCCGGCCAAGGTGCAGGTTCGAAACAACACCTTACACGCCAACCACACCGGGCAAGCCTTTCCAACCGGCGTTGTATTATTGGCAGACAATAGTACAGCGGTAGAACTGGCAGGTAATATTCTTGTCTATGAAGGGGCGCCTTCCTTTGTAACGCCGGTGCAGACTTTTAACGCAGGCATATTGAAAGACACCCTGAACATCAAAACCGACGGCGACATCGGTTTTGTGGATTATGCCGGGCGTGATTTTCACCTCGCATCGGAAAATACCATTGCCCACAATTATCTGCCATTTAATTTTGGCTTGCCGAACGAAGACTTCGATGGAGAAGTACGCCTCGGGCAACGCGAAGCAGGCGCTGATGAACTCCCCGAAGAGGCTGTACTGTGCGGTTGCAACAATTGTCCGAACGAAATTCCCGACCTGTTTTACGGCGATTTTACCTTTAGCGTACTCGCTGCAGAGAACAACGATCTTTCTACCTCATCGCAAGGTGTTTGCGGCGTACGGGTCGAATTCGAGCATGAATACATTGGCGATATCACCATGGAACTGATTTCACCGGTTGGGCAGGTTGTTCAGCTGGTCGGCCCTTCAGGCTTTTTTGGTTCCACTGAAGATACAAAATGGAACATTGGATTTGTTCCCTGCAATTATCCGGTCAATCCGGATCCGGGTTTTCCTGCCGTTTGGAACAGCAGCGCCAACTGGGGCGTTGGCGGCGCTTACACCGGTACTTATTACGCCGCCGGCGGCTGTCTGGAAGACTTCAACGTAGGCTCCGTGATTGGCGACTGGACGCTGCGGGTAATTGACAATCAGGCAGAAGACCGGGGCAGCGTACTCGGTTTTGAAGTGATGTTCTGCGATTTGGAAGGAGTTTCCTGTTTTGCTTGCAGTGGTCCGCCGGTAGCGCAGTTTTCCACGATTAATGTTGGCGCATGGGGCATGACATTCGGCAACCTCAGCACGGGCGGCGCTACCGATTTCTGGATAGATTATGGCGACGGCCAGTCGGGCGCCATTCCAAATTTTCCGGTATTTCACGCCTATGAAAATGCAGGCAATTACCTGGTACGAATCATTGCATCCAACGAGTGCGGTGTAGATACTTTCGTTCAAAATATTGTGATAGAAGGCGCGCTGCCCACGGCGTTCGCATTTGGCGCCCCTACATCCGGCTGCTCTCCCCTGACCGTTCAGTTGAACGCCGTTGATCCCGATCATGTGGATACCTGGCAGTGGCTGCTACCAGGAGGTACGCCGTCGGTTTCGTTCGAGCAGTCGCCCATCGTAGTGTATGAAAACACTGGTACGTATGCGGCAACGCTGGTGTTGCAGAATGAAGTTGGCGCCGATACGCTTTTTAATATTGTAACGGTAGAGGTTTTGTTTTATCCAACGCCGCCTTCTTTCACCCTTCAGGTCATCGGCGACAGCATCATTTGCACCAATACCACACCCGGCGCCGACGACTTTTACTGGACCCTGGGCAGCGGCAGCCCAACCGGCGCCAATACCAGTCCCTTTGTTTTCGAAGTGAGTGAAAGCGGGCTTTATACGGTAGGCCTGACGGTGTCTAATTCCTGCGCCCTGATTTTTCTGAGCGATACGGTACATGTCAACATCTTGAGCGCAGGCCAGTTGGTCAATGCCGGCTGGATCTTTGCGCTGTCGCCTAATCCCACTGCCGGACAATTCCGGTTGCAGATTCAGGCAACAGAACCGGCATTGGGTTCCATGAGCGTTTACAATGCTTACGGCGCCCATATCCTGTCGCAGCACCTGGACATAATTGAAGGTGCAAACAGCCTGCCTTTTGATCTGAGCAATATGCCGGCAGGCGTTTACCATCTTCATTTGCAAACTGAAAAAGGCGCTGCTTTTTTGCGGGTGGTTATACAGTAGAAGTCTATTCCAGCGTCCAGCCGTAGGCCTCGAAAACAGGCAGGTATTCGGGCGGAACATGGAGGCGATCTTCTGCGTTTTCGATCGTATAATAATTTTCCGGGCGCAGGAGTTGCGTGGCGCCTTCATCTGAAAGATCAATAACGTAGCGATCCGGGCCTTTTTTACGGCTGATAAAGCGCAGTTCGAACGGCATGACGCGGAGCGGATTGGCGGCATTGAAAATGCCCAGGCCTTCCATCCGCGCATTGGCGACGGCTTGTCGGGCAACGCGCAACTTGCCGGCGCCACGAATCAATTTCCAGAAGCCTTCGGGTTCGATATTTTCGCGGGCAAAAGGTCGTTTCCCCAGGAAAGGTTGCACATTGGGCCAGATAAAATAGGGCACGGCCCATCCGGTTGCCAACTGGCGTTCATTGTAACTTTTGCGTTTGATCGCGTCTGCCAGGGCAGGGTCGCTAAAGTTTTCTTCCGCACTGTTCAGGTAACACAACAGGCGACCGTAACTGTCGAGAAATTCGTGGGCAAATGCCATGAACAGTTCAAATTCTTCCTTGGACTTGCCACTTTTTGCGAGGTCGTCCAGCATAATTGCCTCCAGTGATTTTTGCGCTGCGTCGGCCAGATCGGCGTGGTTTTTAGCTACCCCGTGCCCGTCGCCGATGCGCTGTGCGAGGTCAAAAAGCAGTCCGGGATCAATATCCAGGCCGTCGCGCCATTTTCCGGAAACAAAAAGTTCGTCCCATTTTGGATTACTCAGTGCTGCGAACTGGCCTGTTCCGGGAAACTCAAAACTCACTTCCGGGGTGTCAATTCCGAGAAATCTTACTCCGAGGTTGCGATTGAGGTGCACATTGACGGTGTCGCCGTCGTGAACATTTTGCTTCACCGAGCCTATGTGTTCCCCGTGAAAGCCCATTTTTGCCGCGCCCATTTTCAGGCCGCCAAGATGCGACCAGAGCGCCTTGCCTGTTGCCATAGTTGGTTAGGAATTAAAGATGAAGGATGACAGATTTTATGTCTGTTTATGCATGATCGTGAACGAAGAATGATAAAGATAAGTGATTTCTTCCGATTCAAATAAATTATGGAATTTTGAGGGTTTTAAATAGACTTCCCAATCGCACTGTTCGACACCTTAACCCAGTCTAATTTCGTATGCGTCGCCGTCAATTTTTACAAAGCGCTCCCGCAGCCCTTGCGTTGCCCCTTTTAAACCGTAATTTGGATGCTTCCGACCCACAAGTGTTTCATTTTCACGCCGAACCCGGTTTTTCGCTGAAAATCATGGCGACCAACTGGGGCTTTCAAGGCACACCCGATGCTTTTTGTCATAAAGCCAAATCAGCTGGCTACGACGGGGTGGAAATCTGGACCCCTCAAACGGAGCAGGACCGCGATGGATGGATGAATGCATTTTCCAAACACGGGCTGGAGTACGGGTTTCTGGCTGGAAGCTGGGAGTCGGATTTTGACAAACATTTGAGCGTATTTCAGTCGGTTTTGGACAAAGCCGTTGCGCTCAAACCTTTGTATATTAATTGTCATTCGGGGCGTGACTGGTTTCCCTACGAGCAAAACCAGCTTTTAATAGAGGCGACGACTGCCGTGACGCTTTCAAACGGGGTGCCTGTTTACCACGAGACCCATCGCGGAAGAATGTTGTATGCCGCGCATGTCACGCGGCGTTTTATCGAAGACAATCCTGCCTTGCGACTCACGCTTGATATTTCACACTGGTGCACGGTACACGAATCCCTGCTGGGCGACCAGACGGAGACCGTACAAATGGCCCTTGCACGTACCGATCATATTCATACCCGGGTTGGTCATTCCGAAGGTCCGCAGGTAAACGACCCGCGTGCGCCGGAGTGGGAAAATGCGCTCAAGGCACACCTTGCGTGGTGGGATAAAGTGGTGGAAATCAAGGCTGCCGCCGGCAAACCGCTCACGATGCTGACCGAATTCGGGCCGCCGCATTATTTGCCGGCTTTGCCATACACCCAGCAACCCGTTGCCGACCAGTGGGCTATCAACGTACATATGAAAGACCTTCTGCGCAAACGTTATGCCTGAGTTTGGCCGCCTGCACCCGCTGCTGGTGCATTTACCCATCGGGATATTGTTGCTGGCCGCTTTGTTCGACGGATTGTCGCGCCAGCCTCGCTGGTCGCAACTGGCGCCGGCTGTTGGTCTGATGTATCGCATCGGCGCGGCTACAGCCATCCTGAGTTGCCTGAGTGGCTGGGCGCTTGCAGACAGTGGCGAATACGAAGCGATTACCTTGTCGCGACACCGCTGGCTGGGTGTCGCAACGACTGCTGTGTCGCTGGCGGCCTGCATCCTTCCCCGGCGCGGATGGTGGGGCGCGCTGTGCGTCGTTTTGCTGGCATTGACCGGCCATTTGGGCGGGAGTATGACGCACGGCCCGGATTATTTGTTTCCTCAATCCAATACGCCGCCGGATTTATCTTCCATTCAACCTCATTCACTGGCTTATGCCGAATTGGTGGCGCCGATTTTGCAATCACGTTGTACAACTTGCCACGGGCCTTCCAAACAAAAAGGCGGATTGAGGCTCGACACGCCTGAATGGATCACAAAAGGAGGAAAAAACGGGCCCGTTCTTATCGCCGGCGACGCATCGAAGAGCAGGCTGCTTCAACGATGCCTGCTGCCACTTAACGACGAAGAACACATGCCGCCCAAACAAAAATCTCAGCCTGATGCGTTGGAATTGAAATTGATCGAATGGTGGATAAATGCCGGGGCAGATTTTCAAAAATCCATGCTGGCATTGAATGCTCCGGAGGACTTGATGCGCGCCATCCAGCAAAACAGCGGCCCTGCAAAAGCGCCGGCCCTGACCGATGAAAATCCGCCGCCTGCACCGCCTCATGTGGTAGCACAGTTACAATCCTGCGGCTTGTCGGTCAGGCCCCTGTCGGCAGGTTCCAACTATTTGCAGGTTGGTTTCTACAATTGTCCGCAACCTCATGATTCGATTTTTGCCCTGCTTGAACTACTGGCTCCTCAATTGCGGGTGCTCCATCTTTCAGGCTGCCAAATTCCGGATACCGCCTGGCCGCGATTGGGAAAGATGAAGAAGGTTCATTCTCTTCATCTTTCCCATACCAACCTGACCGACAAGGGCCTGACGCCACTAAGCGGGATGACCGCCTTGCAAAAACTGAATCTTTCCTGTACTTCCGTTGGCGCCGACGGATTGATTGCCGTACCGGGATGGCCCGATTTGCGCCAGATTTACCTGTATCAAACCCCTGCGGCAAGGGGCGACTGGAGGGCCTTGCAAACGCGATTCCCTTTGGCAAAACTGGATTCAGGCGGATATTTGTTGCCCTTTTTGCCCGGGGATACGCTGCGTTTGAAAGGGTGAAGGGAAGCGGCCATCCGGCCCGGCTTTTTGAATTCTGCCGCATGCGCCCCTTGCGAGACCGCTTTCCGGCGGTTTAAATCCGTGCGCCTTCCAAACAGGAGCCGTTTATTTCGCAGACTTTCGAGGTTTATTAAACCTGGAAACTCGCCATCCTCATCATACTGGATATGACCAAAAAGTGAAGCCCCTGCTTGTTTGCGGGGGCTTTACTTTTTGGTCGAATTCCTCATCTTAATGGATACGGGTTGGAAGACGTGCAGACCTTCCAGGTTTTTGAAACCTGGAAGGTCTGGTGTCGCAATCCTCATATACAGGAGAAGGGATGGAAGAGATGATATCTCAGTATGGCCAATTCTTCCTGATAAGTCGCAATCCTCATCATATTGATACGGGTTGGAAGAAAGAAATAGCCTGGAACATCCTTGAGGTGTCCTCATCATACTGGATACGGGTTGGAAGCGTATATGTATGGGGACTTTTATAAAAGGCCAGAAGTCGCAATCCTCATCATGAGATGGTCTAATTTTTCCGGACACAAAACTCTCTTAATTTTGTGCAACGATGAAAAAGAAAGCCACCTTGTTCGACAAACCATCCCGTCGAAAATACGACGAAGAGTTCAAAAGATCAGCGCTACAAATGATCGCTG
>JANRLZ010000323.1:0-5405 GCA_033762055.1 Saprospiraceae bacterium | reverse complement strand
AACCAGGCGATTACCGCCGAATTGTGTAACCTCGCCGATGCTGCGGTTGATTTGAGCGTACTGGGTGGACTGGCGCCGTTTACGTATCTCTGGGACAGTGGTCAGACCACCGAAGATTTGAGTGGTATAGGCGGCGGAAACTACGCGGTAACCGTTTCAGGTGCCAATAATTGCACGGCAAGCGCTGTATTGGTGGTACCTGAAAACGACATTCCTTTTTCTCTTGCCGGGGCAGCCAACCCTAATACATCCTGCGTAGTCCTCAACGGCGGTATTGATCTGAATGTTTCGCCACCCGTTCCGCCGGCAGGGCCCGGTTACACATATAGTTGGTCGAGCGGACAAATGGTGGAGGATCTTTCTGCCATACCACCGGGCAGTTATGTGGTAACGGTCAGCGCGGGCGGAACCTGTACAAATACGGCGGTGTTTGTCGTAAATGACGGAGCAGGCTCACCCTCTCTTTCCGAAAACATTGTCGAAGCGCTTTGTGGCCAGAGCAGCGGTTCGATCAATATCACCGTGAACGGCGGATTTACGCCTTATACTTATGTATGGTCGAACGGCGCTGTAACGGAAGATTTGAGCAGCATGCCTTCCGGCAACTACGCGGTAACCGTCACCGGCGATAACGGGTGTTCGGTAATCGGTTCTTATGTGATTCCGGAAGGAGTAGTAACCCCGCAATTGTCGGGTATTCCTGCACCTAACACGGCATGCGTGGGGCCCAATGGAAGCATAAACCTTGCTATCTCTCCCGCCAACCTGACCTATTTAATTCAGTGGTCGAATGGCGCCAACCAGCAAGACCTTTCCAATCTGACGCCAGGCACCTACACGGTAACGGTAAACGGCGGCGGCGCCTGCACTGCTTCGGCCTCCTATGTGGTCGGCAATAACACCAACCTGGTGAGTGCTGCCGGAACGGATATTGATGTGCTGTGTTTTGGCGATAATACCGGCTCGATTAACCTCAACCTGAGCGGCGGCACGCAGCCTTTTGAATTTAACTGGTCGGTGGCAGGCATTGGAAATGTAGAAGATCCGGGCAGCCTGGTTGCCGGCACGTATGCCGTAACTGTAACCGATGCCGTGGGTTGTTCTGCAACCGCCAGTTTTAACATCACCCAACCCAATTCTGCTACCCAGGTTACCTGCGCGGCAATCAATACGGTGAGCGAACCCGGCTTTGCCGACGGTTCGGGGCAAGCCATCATCGCCGGCGGCGTGGCTCCTTACGACGTGCTGCTCAGCCCGGGCGGCAATCAAACCGGAATTGCAGCCGGGACACTTCCAATCAACGGACTAACCGTAGGCGCTTACACGGTGCAAGTCACCGACGCCAATGGCTGTACCGCTATTTGTGATTTCGACATCGCGTTGGCAACTTGCGAAACGGCACTCGGACAAATGGGAGCCAGCCAGGAAGCGCTATGCGGCCAGGGATGCATTACCGCCAACTACGATGCACTGGGGCAATATCTCGACCCCGATGATCTGCTGCAATTTGTATTGCACCAGGGTGCGGGCGCCGCAATTGTCGGCGAACTGAGTCGCAGCAACACACCGACCTTCTGTTTTAACCCGGCGCAGATGACCTACGGAACCGTGTATTATGTTTCGGCAGTGGCCGGTAACAATGATGGAACAGGCAACGTTAACCTCGACCATTATTGCACCATCATCACGACTGGTACGCCGATTGTTTTCTACGAAAAACCCGTAGCCAGCATTGCCCCGCCAGCAGAAATCACTTGCGCCCTGACGCAAGTCGTGCTGGCAGGCAGTTCCAACATGCCCAACTCCATCTTTCTGTGGAGTACAATCAATGGCAACATCATCGGTGCTACGGATCAACCGGATATTCAAACCGATCAGGCAGGCACCTATGCTTTGCAGGTATCGGCCAACGGTTGCATAGATACGACCTATTCCGATGTATTGGACATCCGCAACGACCCCGTGGCTGAAATTCTCGCCAGCCCGGATGACATTCTCGACTGTGTGATAGACCAGATTATTTTGGCCGGTGAAATCAAAGGTTCCGGCAATGCCAATGCCATTTGGTTCGACCAAAACGGCGCCACCTATCCCGGTGGAACCGTCTTGCAGATTGATCAGCCGGGCACCTACTGGTTTGCCATTGTGGATACCCTTACCTTCTGCTCCGACACGGCCAGCATTATCATCGGAGAAGACCAGATTTATCCGCCCTTGTTTATCAATCCGCCCGCTTTGCTCACCTGTACCAATGGCGCAGTAACATTAAGCGGCGGTTCGCCCATCGGCGGCATTTCCTTCACCTGGGCCGTACTGGTCGGGCAGGACACCGTTGTGATCGGCGCCGGCGCCAGCACCAGCGTCTCACAACCCGGCGAATACCTCCTCATCGGTATTGACCCGGCCAATGGCTGCGACAACGCCATGGCAGTCACCGTGGTGGCGGATCAAAGTTTCCCCACTGCCGAGGCAGGACCACCTTTTAACCTCGACTGTTACGGACAAACGGCCAGCCTGAACGGCTCGGCTACCGGAGGAACCGGACAGTTGACGTATGCATGGACGACTTCCGGCGGAGTCATTCTTACAGGTGCAAATACCCCTTCGCCGCTGATCTCAGAACCAGGCACCTATACCCTGCTGGTTACTGCGTTGGGCAACGGTTGCTCCGACACCGACGTAGTAGTGGTAACGCCTAATGAGCCGCGTGCGACCTTGCGGGTGGAAGATCCCAACTGCTTTGGAGAAAAAGGAAGTATTACGGTGGATTCGGTGGCAGGCGCCAAACCGCCCGTCGAATTTACCCTTACCGGCGGACAACATTCACAATCGGGCAACACCTTCTTCGGGTTGGCGCCAGGCGCATACACTGTTCTGATTGAAGACGCTGATGGCTGCGCTACCGAAGTGGAAGCCACCATCGTACAGCCTCCGCCGTTCGAAGTGACGGTCGAACCGCAGGTTTATTTGCAACTCGGTGAAAGTTATGTGGTAGATGCTACCGTAAATGTGCCGGAAAGCGAAATTGATCTGATACAATGGACGCCCGCCACCTGGCTCAGTTGCGATACCTGCCTGAGCACGCAGATTGATACCCCTTTGTACAGTCAGCAGTACGAAATACTCGTGATTACCAAGGCTGGTTGCCGCGATGAAGCGCCCTTGTTGCTCCGTGTCAACCGCCAGGTGAATGTGTACATTCCCAATATCTTCTCGCCCAATGGCGACGGCGACAACGACTTTTTTACCGTATTTGCTGATTTGAAAGGCGTTCGAAAAGTTAACTCTCTTCAGATTTACTCTCGCTGGGGCGAACAGGTTTTCCAGCGTTACGACTTCCAGCCCAATCAACTTGAACTCGGCTGGGACGGTCGTTTCCGGGGCCTGGAAATGAATCCGGCGGTATTCGTGTACTATGCGATCGTGGAGTTTATTGACGGACAGGAAGTGTTGTTTAAAGGCGATGTAACGCTGGAGCGTTGATCTTCGAATAAACAACACATGCCTGGCAACGGGGTTGGGTCGGGATACCGGACTCAACCCCGTTTTTTATTGTTCCGTAAAGGCAGCGATGGGTACCGTCTATTCGTTATGCGGGGTTTCTTCACCTGAAAATTTACAGAAATATGTCTATCTTACTTTCCATTGCACTTGCATATCTTTTGTCAAAACGCTGTTTTCCCCTGTTTTTTTTTTTTTCGCAGCAGGGCTGTCGGCGCAGGTCAATACCTTTAAAAAAACTTACGGCACCGGGGGCGATGAAGAAGCCAGTTTCCTCCATGTCTTTCCAGACAATACGTTTATTGTAGCGGGCAGCACCACCTCAGGCAACCAGGGTGGAAAAGATGCCATGCTGGTGAAATTCGACGCTGCGGGAGACGCCCTTTGGACCCATACCTATGGTGGCAACCATCATGATGTGTTTAAGAGAATTTTTCCATGTAGCGACGGCAATTTGATTGCACTGGGTGAAACCCGGAGTTTTGGCGCCGGTGGGCAGGATTTGTACCTTGTCAAATTTGCCCCAGACGGCAGTGTGATATGGGCCATAACCTGTGGGGGCGAGAAAGATGAAGCCATATCAGGCGGCATTTGCGAAACGCCGGATGGATATGTTATCAGCGGAGCAACCCTGAGTTATGGTGCAGGTTATTGGGACATTTATGTGGTGAAAATTGACCTCAATGGTAATTTTTTGTGGTCAAAAAGTTGGGGTACCGTTGGCGGCGATGGTGGTGGTGAGCCTTTTTTGGCCGAAAACGGCGAGATCTGGCTTTCCGGCTGGATTTATTTGTCGGCCCAAAATCACGACGGCATCTTGCTTCGCCTCAGGCAGGATGGAACCCTGCTTGGAAGCACCCGTTTTGGATCGCCGGACGATAATGGGAACGAATATTCCGCACGCAACGCCAGTGGTTTTGTCACATCCAGCAGCTCCTGGATTTATTCCGACGGCCTTGAGCAACAACATCCCTGGTTGCTCTATTATTCGTTGGAGGGCGAATTAGCCTGGTGCAAATCCTACCGTATTCCTGATGGCAATTTTCTGACCAATGCGGAAATGTGCCCCGATGGCGGCTTCATTTTTACACCCTATCACAACGGAGCGGATGTCGAGCAGGCATATTTAGTCAAAACTGATCCGTTTGGAGAGGTGCAATGGTCGTATTCCTACCGTTTTAATGGTTCCGGCAATATGTTTCACGCACTGCCCTGTCCCGACGGAGGTTATTTGGCAGTCGGCCATCGAAATGGTGAAGGAAAAGATATTTTTCTGTTAAAAACCAATCCCAACGGGCTGACCCCGAATTGCCGTCCTGAATTCCGCGACATCCGTGCGACAGATTTCCCGGCACATCGCATTCAATTTTCGCCCGAAGAAGTGAATGCCGGAGGAGTTTTCTCGCTTGGAGCAGAAGACTACTCCATTTCATTGATCGAGACCGATATTTGTTTTCATAGCAATACAGAGGTGTTTCAGCCAGGACAAACAAGCGCCCCCCTTCAATTATCCCCTGTTCCGGCTTCCGATTTCCTGCAGATAACAGCGTTGGAAGCATCGCCGGTTTTGTTTATCAATCTGTTTGACCTGACGGGTAAAAAACGACTGGAAAAGACCATTGAAAACAAGCAACATCTGGATATCTCCACCCTGCCTGCCGGCTATTATCTGATCACGGCGCAAGAAAACGAGGGACGGATTTTTCAGGGGAAATTTATCAAAAACTGAGGGGATTTGCCGGCTTGCGACAACCAAATTCGCCTGTTTTTGTTTTAGCCGAAAATTTTTATCTCACATGAAAAAACTCTTTTTCCTGACAACCCTTTTTGCAGCCTTTTTCAGTGCTGCCAATGCCCAGATCAAAACTCCGGCCCCCAGCCCCGTTTGCAAAATCTCGCAAGAA
>JANRLZ010000322.1:0-4873 GCA_033762055.1 Saprospiraceae bacterium | reverse complement strand
CTGGGCAACGGTTTTTTCAAGCCGAACATTTCTGTTTTGTTGGGCAATTTGTATAATGAAGACCGTTACCGGGTATTAAAAGATACCGGGTACAACATCTTCTACATGGGCATCAATATCGGCGCTTTTATCTGCAACTTTTTTGCTGCCTGGCTTCGCCATAACATCGGTTGGGGGGCTGCTTTTACCGCGGCGGGCATCGGGATGTTTATCGGCGTTGTGGTTTTTATTATTGGTTCGAGGCACTATGCCCATGCGGATGTACGCCAACCTGCCGTTGCCGGCGAAATGGGGGTGGGGCGGATGCTCTCTTCGGTGTTGTTGCCCGCTCTGGTTACCGGTGTAGCCGGCTGGATGATTCCGGGTAATATTTTCGGCACCGACTCTACCGATGCCTTCCTGTTCGGAAGTATCCCGGTTATCTCATTTTATCTCTGGACTTATTGGAAAGCCTCCGAAGAAGACAAGCCGCGCATCAAGGTATTGTTGTCCATTTACGCTGTCGTCGTTATTTTCTGGGCGATATTTAAACAGAATGGCACTGCACTCACCACGTGGGCAGAATTTTATACAGATCGTGAAATGCCGCAATGGATGGCCCAGCCGGCAGAGGCGATAAAAATGGCGCAAGTGGTGGATATGCAGCAGGGATCGTTCACACAATATGACGCCCAATTCCGTACGACCCAGGGGCCGGACGGAAAACCTATAATGATCAACACATTTAACCCGTATTTCCTCAATGTACCCGAAGCCGAACGACCTCCTGCCGGGCAAAAAGTATCGCTGATCTCTACCGAAATTTATCAATCGGTCAATCCGTTTTTTGTGGTGGTGTTGACACCGCTGGTGATCTGGTTTTTTGCGCAGCTGCGTAAACGAGGAAAAGAACCCACCACGCCGGCAAAAATCGGCTGGGGCCTCGTCGTATCCGCCTTGAGTACACTGGTCACGGTCGGGGCGGTATTTGCCTGCCACAATGGCCTGGAAAAAGCGTCAGCCTGGTGGGTCATCGCTACCTACGGAGTTATCACCGTAGGCGAATTGTTCTTGAGTCCGATGGGACTTTCTATGGTATCGAAAATGGCGCCACGACATATTACCGGACTGATGATGGGAGGCTGGCAGTTGGCCACCTCGCTGGGTAATAAGATGAGCGGGGTTTTGGCTACGATGTGGGATCGCTACGACAACAAGGCCAATTTTTTCTGGGTCAATTTTGTCCTGTTATCCGTAGCGGCGCTGGCACTTTTTGCCATGTTAAAATGGCTAAACCGGGTATTTAGAGAAAAAGGATTAACCTGACAGCCTCACAAAACCTCATAAACCCCATCAACCTTCAATTCATCCTATACTTATGGCTGCAAAACAGAAATTTTCAAAACAACAACAGTCAGCAAAAGACCGTGAAGGCAACCGTAATTTTCTCTTGGTGGTCGTTTTGGCCACTGCGGCGCTGATGGCTCTGGTTTATTTTGCGTTCGTACGCTAAGTGTGATGCGGTCTCACAGGTCATGTTATTAGGCAGGATTGACAAGAATTACATGTTTTTTACTTCTTGTGAGTAATGACCCAGCGCGCTTGCCCATCCTGAATAAACTACCACCTGTGAGACCATCTCATGTGTCCTATCGGCCACGTCCGCGCGATTTGTTTTGACTTGAATTTCCGCTGCGATTTTCATTTTTACGCTCGGAGGTTCGTTCGTCAAAACGCGGCTTGGGCTTGCGTTTAAAATCCTGCTTTTCAATGGATGCCACATCCAGAATGGAGGAAAAGCGGCGGCGCATCTCATTGGCTATGTCTTGCTTGCTGTTTTTCTCCGCCGGCGCCTGGGTACGTTGTACTTGCTGGCGGTTGTCTTCGCGACGTGGGCGCGGTTCGAAAGGACGGGGTGTTTGTTCCCGACGTTCCGGTTGACCTGGCCCGCGTTCTGCGCCTGCAAGTGGGTTGCCGGCCGATTTTTTCATGTGCCCTTCTTCCTGACGCGCATGCTGGGGTTTATTACTGTTGGGTCGGTTGCGCCGGCGATTGTTCCTGCCCCCTTCGCTTTTCTGTTCGTTGCGGCGTTCTTCGCGGCGTTGCGGCTCCGTGTGGCGGGTTTGTTGCGGCGCACGTTGCTGACGGGAAGGCGCCAAAACCGGGGCTGAAAGATCTGCGACAAATGGATGATCGCTTTCCACCGGCACGACTTGTCCAATCAGTTTTTGGATGTCTTTCAGGTAAGGCAGTTCTTCGGCTTCGCAAAATGACAGTGCAATGCCGCTGGCTCCGGCGCGCCCGGTACGCCCGATGCGATGCACGTAGGTTTCAGGCACATTGGGCAATTCAAAATTAATGACGTGCGAGAGGTCGTCAATATCAATACCCCGGGCGGCGATGTCGGTGGCTACCAGGGCGCGGTTGCTGCCGTTTTTAAAATTATTCAGTGCCGATACGCGGGCACTTTGCGATTTGTTGCCGTGGATGGCTTCTGCACGAATACCGGCTTTGGTAAGATCGCCGGCCACTCTGTTGGCGCCGTGTTTGGTGCGGGTAAAAATGAGGGCAGATTTGATGGCCGGGTCTTTCATCAGGTGGATAAGCAGGTTCTTTTTGTCCTTTTTATCCACAAAAAACACTTTTTGTGCCACCAGTTCAGCAGTTGTGGCAGGCGGCGCGACTTCCACTTTTACCGGATTGTTCAAAATTGAATCGGCCAGATGTGCAATTTCCGGGGGCATAGTCGCCGAGAAGAAAAGGGTCTGGCGTTGTGTGGGCAATTTTGCGATCACCTTGCGAACGTCGTGGATAAAACCCATATCAAGCATACGGTCGGCCTCGTCGAGAACAAAAATGGACAAATCACGGAGGTTCACGAAACCCTGATTCATCAGATCGAGCAAGCGCCCGGGCGTCGCTACCAGAATGTCGGTACCACGGCGCAATGCATCGGTTTGTGGCGTCTGTCCTACGCCACCGAAAATCACGGTGTTACGCAGGTGCAGATTTCGGCCATAAGCCGTAAAACTTTCACTGATTTGCAGGGCCAGTTCGCGGGTAGGGGTCAGGATGAGGGCGCGAATAGGGCGCCGTCCGTCCTGCTTGGGGGTTTTGTCTGCGTGCAAAAGTTGCAGCATGGGGAGCGCAAAAGCGGCTGTTTTCCCGGTGCCGGTTTGCGCGCAACCCAAAAGGTCGCGTTTAGCCAATACCGGAGGGATGGCTTGTTGCTGAATGGGGGTGGGGCGTTCGTAGCCCTCGGCTTCAAGCGCGCGCAATAGCGGCTCGATAAGCGATAAATCGTTAAATAACATTGAAATGTAGTAAACCGGTCTCGTGCGCGTCGAACTGCCAGGGCAGTTCTTCAAGGGGCAAAGCGTGATGGATAAGGGGATATGAATGATATCAACCGTTGCGCAATTTTGCGCGCGCTTATCCAAAAAACATCGTCGTCCAGGGCGGACAAACACCGGATGGTGTGTTTAAAGAACCTGACAAAGGTAACGGATTTTTTTAGAAACCAAATTTTTTATGCTGATCAGGTTGGTTTTTACCTGTAAACAAAATAAAAAACGCCGGTCCAGCCTGAGCTGTCCGACGTTCCTTTGTTCACAGTATCCGAATAGCGCTATCGAATCACATTCAATTTTGCCACATGGGCCCGCCCGTTTTGTTTGTTTTCCAAACGAACAAAATAGGGCCCCGGAGGCAAGGGCGACACATCCAGGAAATACACGTTGGCATCTTGCTCAACACGCACCTGTGTGGCCGAAACCAGTGACCCACCCAGACTGTGCAGTGTAAGCCGTGCTTCAAATGCAGCACCGGAGTTGGAAAATGCCACTTCAACCTGGATACTTGCCGGGTTGGGGAATATAGTCAGGGGTTTTTCCATTTGGTACACATCTTCCGTACCCACCATCATAGGCAGGTAACAGTCCGGGCTTACAATAGCCGCATTATCCACCAGCGCTATTTTGGTGTACCCGTCAAACATAGTATCGGTCAGCACGCTGTCGCTGGCGCCCAGCCAATCCTGCAAAAGAGTCGTAAACACCTGGCGGTAATCAAACTGCGCGTTCTGCAACTGATTGTCGTTGGTCAGATTGGAAAGGTTCACATTGGTGCCTTTGACGCCGGCAGATACATTTTTCCCGAAAACAAACATCGGAGAAAGCGTTCCGTGGTCGGTGCCATCAGACCCGTTTTCCTTTGCACAGCGACCGAATTCGGAAAAAGTACAAGCCACTACCTTGTCGGCAATGCCCAGCCCGTCGAGATCATCCATGAAATATTTAACGGCTTCAGCCAGGTCAAGCAAGAGGCTTGCGTGGTCGCCCAATTCGGGTGTGCCGCCAAATACCTGTGCGTTGTGGGTATCGTATCCGCCTTGACGGCACAGGTAAATTTTGGTTTTACAGCCCCCGCTGATCAATCGCGCAACGGTGCGAAGTTGCGCCGCCAAGAAATTGTTGTTGTTGGTTGTCGGATATACACTCAAAAAGTTGCTGCCGTCATTAAAAACCTGCGAGATTCGCTGCGCATACAAATTGGTACTTTGCTCGACGCCCATGATGTATTCCAGTTCCTCCCCGTGATCCGAGTCGGGCACATTGGCGATGGGAGCGCCCCCGATAGTTTGCAACAGCGAATAAAAACCGGCCGCATCCTGGCCACTTAGATTGATGACGTTCTGGTGCTCGGTTTCGGTGTGAAAACCCAGCGAAGTAGTCGGGTCGCCCACCTGCATACCCAGCGGATCGGGCATTTGAGCGGTGGGGACGCCCAACACTTCCGGATATAAAGCCTGCAGGGCGCGGCCCATCCAGCCGGACTTGATGTTGTTGTTTTCCGGCGTCCCGTCGCCGCCTGAAAGCCAGATGTCGGTGCCTTT
>JANRLZ010000321.1:0-4963 GCA_033762055.1 Saprospiraceae bacterium | reverse complement strand
GCCATCTTGCCTGATCTTTGCACCATGCCTTTCTACGACGTCATTCTTCTCACCGAAAGCCGCTACGAAAACCCGCCACAGCCCGACTGGTACGACCTGCAAATCCTGAAAGAAGACGGATTTGTCATCGCCGCACTTGAACGCGCCGGACTGAAGGTTCGGCGCCTTAACTGGGCTACGCCTGATTTTGACTGGGGCAACACCCGGCTTGCGGTGTTTCGTACCACCTGGGACTATTTTGATAACATTCAGCAATTTTTACCCTGGCTCGATCGGGCAGCGGCCCAAACCCGCCTGCTCAATCCCTACGAGCTGGTACGTTGGAATCTCGACAAACACTACCTGCTCGATCTGCAATCAAAAGGGATTCGCATTATTCCAACCACCGTTGTCGAACGCGGCCAATCCTGTAACCTCAGCGAACAAATGAACTTTTTCGGTACGGAGGCGCTGATTATCAAGCCTTGCATCGCGGGCACGGCACGCCATGCCTACCGTGTCGGTCGAAACAATGTGGCGGAACGGCAAGTCATTTTTGACCAACTTTTGCAGGAAGAAGCTATGCTCGTTCAGCCATTTCAACACAGTGTACTCAGCCGGGGCGAAGTGTCGGTCGTCGTGATCGGTGGCATCGCGCGGCATGCGGTACTAAAAGTAGCCCGCCCGGGCGACTTCCGTGTACACGACGATTTTGGAGGTACGGTACATACGCATGAAATGAGTGCCGCCGAGCGCGAGATCGCCGAACGCGCTTTTGCTTCCTGCGCCCCGACGCCGGCGTATGCCCGCGTGGATTTGATCCTCGACAATGAAGGCCTGCCTGCCATTTCGGAATTCGAGGTCATTGAACCCGAACTCTTTTTCCGATTCAACCCGGAGGCGGCAGAATTGCTGGCCGGCGAGATCATCAAAGCGTTGTAAAAACCGGTTAATGACAGCCGAACACCGCCGTCTGCAAACATCATTTCCTGCACTGCCCAAGGCCTGCGTACCTTCGCGGCATGAAAAGGAATTTCTTCTTTATAATCGCCTGCCTGCCGGCATTTCATTCGGCAGCGCAAGCCGCCCTTAGTACGCGCACCCTTTCTTTGGCCGAAGGTATTCAGATGGCCGTGGACAACAGTTCGCAGGTGCGCAAAACAAAAATTGACCGGCAAATTCTTGAACGTCGGGTCAAGGAAGCGCGCAGTGAAGCCCTGCCTCAAATCAGTGCTGATGTGAACCTCGACTGGTGGGGATTGCTGCCCACCCAACTCATGCCGGGCGAAGTATTAGGGTTGGCTGAAAACACCTATGTACCGGTGCAATTCGGTCGCCCCTGGCAAATGGGCGGAAATATCATTTTGCAACAAAGCATCATCAATGAGTCGGCCAGACACAGCGTACCGGCCCTCAATGCCACCCGGCGTATCAGTGATTTGGTACTCGAACGCTCGGAAGATGAAGTCATTTACAGTACAGCCACGGTTTATTACCAGACCCTGCAAACCGAACAACTGCTCCGAGGGGTAGATGCCAATCTCGCCAAACTTGAAGCCCTGCAAGGCATGGCTGAATTGCAGTTGGCCAACGGCTATGTGGTTCCCACCGATGTAAAGCGTATTCGGGTTGCCCGCACCAACCTCGAAACCCAACGGCAAAACCTCCTCACCGGTATCAGCAGCTTGCGTCAAACCCTGCAATTCCTCTGCGGTCTCCCGCTGGGGGAACCCCTTGAATTGAGTGCCGACATCGGTTCGCCCGCTGCCGACTCTGCCCGCTGGCAAGGGATGGATTTGATCCCCGAAGCCACGACCGAAAACAAACTCCTGCAATTTAATCTCGAACTTACCCGCATTCGCCGACTCAGTACGATTGCAGAAGGGTTACCCAGTCTGAGTGCCTACGCCACGGTTGCCGCCCAGGGCTTTCGCAACGACATTAACTTTTTCGATCCCGACCGACGCTGGTACGGCGCCGCTGCGGCAGGTGTTCGTTTGAAAGTGCCGATTTTCGACGGGTTTCGCTTGCATAACAAGGGACAAATATTAAAACTTGAAGCGGAAAAAATCGAGGAAGACAGCCGGCAATTGATCAATGCCAAAACGCTGGAATTCAGGCAGGCCCGCGAACAGCTGGGAAACAGCCTGCGTCTGCTGCGTGCACAAAGCGACAACGTAGCGCTGGCTCGCGAGATTACCGACAAATTACTGTTGCAATACAAGGAAGGCGTCGCCTCTCTCACCGATTTGCTTAATGCACAAACCGCACTTTCGGAAGCGGAAACCAATTACTGGCAGCAGGTATTCAACTACAAACTGGCGGTGCTTAAATTATTAAAAGCCGTAGGGCAATTGAAAGTGTTGAAAGGTTGATCGTTCTTGGAACAGGACTAAAATCCCCTCCATCCGCTGCAAGCGCCAAATTTAGTCTTGTACCTGGATGGCTTTTTTCGCCGTAGCCTACGACTTCAAAAGCCGCCTTGCCCAATACTAAATTTGTATGTTTTCGCCGGATCAGGAAAATCTATACATGTTCTTAGTTCAGTTTGCTGGGGGCAACCATTTTAAATTCGGGTATTTCCACCTCAAAAAAGCCGCCGTCTTCCCGTCGGGTCATGAGGTAAGTGCCGCGCATTTTACCCATATCGGTATTCAGATCACAGTAAGAAGTGTACTGGTAATGTTCACCAGGAAGTAATACCGGCTGTTCGCCAACTACGCCTTCACCTTCTACCTCGCGCAACTGAGAGGCAGCATCGGTAATATACCAGTGACGGCGCAATAACTGCACGGTGTAGGGACTGCCGTTTTCAATACGGATATGATAGCCGAATACAAAGCGATGCTCCCGCTGATCGGAATGCTCGGGAAGGTATTGATGTTCGACGGCAACGGTGATGCCCTGGGTAATCGCTATTTCCATGGGGCAAAATTAGGCAGATTGCATTTTTTTGGTCTGCCATTTTTTAGATTTTGTCAAAAACCTTGTTTTAAAGCAGAACGTTCCATTCATAGTTTCAAAGCATTATCTTTCGGCCATGGAAGCATCGGGGTCGGAATATCAAAAAGCCTGGCAGCGTTTTCGGCGCAACCGTCCGGCACTTTTTGGCTTGTGGTTTATCGCCGCAGCGGTTTGCATCGCCATTTTTGCCTACCCGCTGGCGCCCGACGATTCCACCCACGCCAACGAGCAAATACCGGAAATTGCCTTGCACCCCCCCGGTTTTCGGGTGCAAATCCTCCAACTTAAACTCGATAAAACTGCCGCCGCCTCGTCCTGGTTCTCCTATCTGCTCAATGGCCGAACCCTCGACTATAAAAGCCTTCCCTTGTCGCCCGGCGCCCTGCAATTCTCCCATGATTCCGTCCGTTTCGCGCCGTATGGCAGTCCTGACCGCCTGCTTTCCCTGCCCTTGCACGCGCTGAAACAACCAGCCCCCATGGTCAAAACCTATCCGCTGGGCGCCGACCGCTACGGCCGCTGCATGTTGAGCCGGCTTATTTTGGGTTTCCGCGTATCACTGACGGTGGGTTTGATTTCCGTTGTCATTTCACTCAGCATCGGTGTGGCAGCGGGGGCTTTGGGCGGGTATTTCGGCGGTCGCACCGACGACCTGATCATGCTCGCCGTCAACACGGTGTGGTCTATTCCCACTTTGCTGCTGGTATTTGCCGTTGTGCTGGCTTTGGGCCGGGGCATCGGAATCATTTTCCTGGCGGTGGGTCTTACGCTGTGGGTAGATGTTGCACGGGTAGTGCGCGGACAGGTTTTATCCATCAAGCAGTTGGCCTTCATAGAAGCGACCAAGAGTATGGGACTGGGGCGACGGAGAATTCTTCTGCATCACATTTTGCCGAATCTCCTCGGGCCGGTCATGGTGGTCGCTGCCGGCAATTTCGCCACGGCGATCCTGCTCGAATCCGGCCTCAGTTATTTGGGGTTTGGGGTTCAGCCACCTGCACCCTCCTGGGGGAGTTTGCTCAATGAAAACTACGGGTATGCCATCAGCGGCAAACCTTTGCTGGCCATGGCCCCTGCGTTGACGCTCGCAATCACCGTTTTGGCGTTTAACCTGATTGGAAACGGTTTGCGCGATGCGATGGATGTCAGGGAACAATAACCTTCCAGCGAAAGTGGTAATTGGATGATAATACCTCTTTCGCTGGAAGATAATGATGCAGGTATCATTCCTCCCCGAGGAATGGGTAGCGATAGTCGGTGGGCGGCACCATGTTTTCCTTTATGGTGCGAGGCGAGAGCCAGCGATAAAGATTGATCATGGAACCGGCTTTATCGTTGGTTCCGGAGGCCCTGCCGCCGCCGAAAGGTTGTTGTCCTACAACCGCCCCGGTGGGTTTGTCATTGACGTAATAGTTGCCCGCAGCGTGTCGCAATTTGTCGTTGGCGAGTGCGAGTGCCGAACGGTCATTGGCAAAAACGGCACCGGTCAGCGCGTATGGCGAGGTTTGGTTGGCGAGGTCAAGGATTTGACTGTAATCCTGATCATCGTAAACGTAAATCGTCAGCACCGGGCCAAAAATTTCTTCGCACATGGTAACGTACAAGGGGTCGGACACCTCCAGGACGGTAGGTTCAATGAAATAGCCTTTTGATTTGTCGAAATTCCCGCCGGCAATCACTTTCACCTTATCCGATTTTTTGGCGTCGGCGATATAGCCGGAAATCTTGTCAAAGGCTTTTTCGTCAATTACGGCGTTGATGAAATGGCGGAAATCTTCGGTGCTTCCCATTTTCATGGATTGTAAGTCGGCAACGAGGTGTTCGCGTATGGCATCCCAACGGCTTTTCGGAACATAAGCCCGCGAAGCCGCCGAACACTTTTGTCCCTGGAATTCAAAGGCGCCACGACCCAGCGCCACCGCCACTGCTTTCGGGTCGGCTGAGGCATGAGCAACGACAAAGTCTTTGCCACCCGTTTCACCCACGATGCGAGGGTATGATTTGTACCCGGCAATATTTT
>JANRLZ010000320.1:0-6630 GCA_033762055.1 Saprospiraceae bacterium | reverse complement strand
GGCGGCTCCACACCCGGACGCTCGACGGCAGCCCGGTGCAACAACTATCGCTGGAGACTTTGCCGGCGGGGCCGTACCGGCTGCTCATTACCCGCAACGGGCGGGTGGTATGGGAGACAGGGGTGGTGAAGCGATGAGGGGATCGGCATACACAAAATTTCTGGAGATTTGCGCAACAATACAGCTTCTTATGCCATCCAGCTTATTGATTGCAGCGCCGCCTGCACCCTACGAACAAAAAGAACGGCTATACCGGGAAGTCCGGCAGGCCGAAGGTCGCTGGTTGTCGGATGAAGCCTTACGCGGCTTGCCGGAACAGGCGCCCTACCCTGCCCTGCGGCAGGAATGGCGCTGGCGTCGGCGCAGCTTTGTGCGGTTTGAGCGTTACCTGGAGTACAAAAACCGGCCGGGTGCGCCACATCGCCTGCTTGATCTTGGCTGCGGCAATGGCTGGATGTCGAATCGGCTGGCGCAATATCCCCAACGAACCGTCTGGGGCATGGATCTTAATATGGAAGAACTCACTCAGGCCACCCGGGTATTTGGCCGTGAAAACCTGCGATTTATTTACGCCGATGTGGAAAACAGTCCCGACCTGACCCAATCAGTCGGCACATTCGATTACATCGTACTGGCCGCATCCGTGCAGTATTTTCCCGACCTGACGCGACTGCTGCGCTCTTTGCAAGTCTTGTTACGCCCCGGTGGTGAAGTTCACCTGCTCGATTCGGCTTTTTATCCCGACGAATCTGCCCGAAAGGCGGCTTACCAGCGCAGCGAGGCGTATTATACCCGCATCGGCGTGCCGGAAATGGCCGGTCATTACTATCACCACGTCTGGCCGGAGGCCCGGCAATTGGGCGCGGAAAATTTGAACGCTTCCGTCAAAACGTTGTTTTTACAACAACTGAAATGGTTGCCGCCCTTTCCCTGGTTGCGCTTTCGGTTTTGAACCGGTTTCTGTGAATTTACCGACCTTTCCGCCATGCAAACTGTCTGTTTTCGCGATTTAGGCGTCATGCGCTATCAGGCTGCATGGGATTATCAGACTGCCTTGCACCGGCAACTGGTAGACAACAAGTTGAAAAACAGACATTTGCCGGCCGGCAACTTTCAACAGCAACACCATTTACTCCTGGTGGAACACCCGCCGGTTTATACCCTCGGCAAAAGCGGTTCGATGCAAAACCTGCTGCTTTCCGAAGCCGAACTTCATGCGCATGACATCGAATTTTTCCCCATCAACCGCGGCGGCGATATCACGTTTCACGGCCCGGGACAAATCGTAGGCTACCCGATTCTCGACCTGGAATGTTTTTTTACCGATGTACACCGCTACGTGCGCAACATCGAAGAAATTATCATCCGAACACTCGAAGAATACGCCATTACGGCATTCCGTATCAAAGATTACACCGGCGTATGGGTGGAAAGCAGGCAGGCAGACGGGCGGCCCCCATTGCGAAAAATATGCGCCATTGGCGTGCATCTCTCGCGCTGGACCACCCTGCACGGCTGGGCGTTTAATGTCAACACTCCCCTGGAATATTTCCACCATATAATTCCCTGCGGCATTGCAGATACCGACAAGACCGTGACCTCCTTAGCGGAATTGCTGGGACAAGAGATGGATATGCAGGAAGTCAAGGATAAGATCAAAAAACACTTTGCTGCGGTTTTCGAGTGTCGTTTGGAAGCGGAGTGACCGCCGGCGCCGCTTCTTTTTCATAATGCAAACAGTTTCCTGGAAATAAGAGAGACTCGCTACCTTCGCGCATCACATTTTCAACTACCATACCATGGGCGATATACACTTGGTTGACGACTGGAAACAAGAACAACAGGAATGGCTGGAGGCCCTCGAGGAAGTTATTGAAAGTCAGGGCAAAGCCCGTTCGGAAGAACTGTTTCAGGCGCTTCGCCGCATGCTGGCCCGCTACGGCGCCGCTACCGGCGGATCAGCGTTGAACACCCCGTATATGAACACCATCGCGCCCGAAGACGAGCCTGCCTATCCCGGCAATCTCGAACTCGAGCAGCGCATCGAAAATATCATCCGCTGGAATGCACAGGCCATGGTACTGCAAGCGCAGGATAAAAACCTTGCGCTGGGTGGTCACATTGCCACTTATGCCGCCTGTGCTACGATGCTGGAAGTGTTGTTTAATCATTTCCTCCGCAAACGTTCGTCCGATTACGGCGGCGATTTGCTGATGTTCCAGGGGCACGCTTCTCCGGGCATTTATGCCCGCGCGGTATTTGAGGGCCGTCTGCCCGAACAAGCCATTGCCGACTTCCGGCAGGAAACCCTGGGCGGCGTATCCAGTTATCCGCACCCGCGGCGCATGCCGCATTTCTGGCAGGCGCCCACTGTGAGCATGGGCCTGGGCCCCATGACCGCCGTGTATCAGGCACGATTTGCCAAATACCTCGAAAATCGCGGATTAAAACCGGAAAATGGCGGTAACGTGTGGCATTTTATCGGCGACGGTGAAATAGACGAACCGGAAATTTATGGCACCATCGGCATGGCTACCCGCGAAAACCTCGACAACCTGGTATTCGTCGTGCATTGCAACCTGCAACGCCTCGACGGTCCGGTGCGCGGCAACGGCAAGATTGTGCAGGAAGTAGAACGGCATTTTTTCGGCGCCGGCTGGGAAGTCATCAAAGTGGTGTGGGCCGGCGAATGGGACGAACTGCTGGCCAAAGACGAAGAGGGTTTGCTTCTGGCGCGTTTTGAAGCGCTGGTGGATGGCGATTTCCAGGAAATCAGCAACCTCGACGGCGCCGGCATCCGTAAGAAATTAGCAGGCGACGATGCACGCCTGGCGGCACTGCTCGAACCTTATTCCGATGAAGATCTGAAAAAAATGCGCCGGGGCGGTCACGATGCCAAAAAAGTGTATGCCGCCTATGAACGCGCCGTACGCGCCGGAAAACCCGTCGCCATCATTGTAAAAACCGTCAAGGGTTATGGCATGGGCAAAGCGGCCGAAGGCAAAAACAAGGCGCACCAGACCAAAGACCTGAGCGAGGATTTTCGGGTGGAAATCAAAAACCGGTACAATATCCCGCTCAGCGACGAAGAAGCCCGCGCCGCCAAATTCTGGTGGCCGGCCCATGACTCACCGGAAAAAAAATACCTGCTTGAACGCCGTGAAAAACTCGGCGGTTTCCTGCCCGAACGTTCCGATCAATACGCAGCCTTCAAAACGCCCGACATTTCACTTTTTGATAAACAATTCAAAGGCAGCGAGGCCGGCAAAACCGTGTCGACCACCGGCGCCATGATGGATATTCTCGGGCAACTGATCAAACACCCGGAAGTAGGAAAATACATCGTACCCATCGTACCCGATGAAGCGCAGACCTTCGGGATGGAACCTCTGTTCAACTCGGCCCAGATATGGAACCAGAAGGGACAGTTGTATACCCCGCTCGAAATCGGCATTTCGGTTATCAAGTACAAGGAATCAAAAACCGGCCAGGTGTTGCAGGAAGGCATCAATGAAGACGGCGCTACTGCCAGTTTCACCGCTGCAGGCACGGCCTATGCCCTGCACGGCGTGCCCACCGTTCCTTTTTACATTTATTACTCCATGTTTGGCTTCCAGCGGGTAGGCGATATGATTTGGGCCGCCGCGGATATGATGTGCAAGGGCTTCCTGCTCGGTGCCACCGCCGGACGAACGACGCTCAACGGCGAAGGGCTGCAACACCAGGATGGTCATTCGCTGATGATCGCACAAACCGTACCTGCCGTTATTTCCTATGATCCGGCTTTTGCTTACGAACTGGCGGTTATTGTACACGATGGCCTCCGCCGGATGTATGACAACAACGAGTCAAAAATTTACTACCTCACCCTGTACAATGAAAACCTCTTGATGCCCGAAATGCCGGCGGGCGATATCAGCGAAGGCATCAAACGGGGCTTGTACCGTTTCAAAAAATCCACGACCAAAGGCGGCGCCAAAGCGCATCTGTTTGGCTCGGGTGTCATTATGAAACAGGTGTTGGACGCGGCGGAAATTCTGGAGAAAGAAGGCGTCAGCACCGATGTCTGGAGCGCCACGTCCTGGACCGAGCTGTACCGCGATGCCGTCGCCTGCGATCGCTGGAATATGCTGCACCCCGGCGAAACCGAACGGGTGCCGTTTGTGCAGCAACAACTGAAAGGAGAGGAAGGTGTATTTGTCAGCGCCAACGACTGGATTAAAGTCACGGCCGGCCAACTGGCGCCCTGGATGCCCGACGCTTTCACCGCGCTTGGCACCGATGGGTTCGGGTTGTCGGAAAGTCGCGAAAACCTGCGCGATTATTTTGAGATTTCACCCAAATATATCGCTCTGGCAGCCGTTCGGCTGTTGCATAAACAAGGTAAAATCAGCGACAAAGCCGTGAAAGAATTCATGAAAAAATACCAGATTGTGCATGACAAAGCTGATCCCATGTCGGTGTAGTACAGGAAGCGCCGGAGGCTGTTTTTTCTGGTTCAGTGCAAAAAAATCCTTGAAAAGCGGGCGGGTGAATAATCTTGCCCCTACGGGCGACGTTTGTGCGCAAATTCATCCAAATCATGATGCGCCGGCAACCTTCCTGCTTTTCAGTTTTACCCCTTCTCACCTTTATATTCATTTCCCGGTCTCTTTGTGCACAGGAACAACTCGGCATGCGCCATGAGCGCCCTGCCGGCATTTACAGCGCGGGGATCAACCCCGCCAACACAGCCTTTACCCCGCACAACTGGGAGGTAAGTCTGTTCAATGCCGACCTCTTTTTTGAAAACAGTTATGCCTTCCTGCGCAACACCAGTCTGCAAAATGCCCTGCGCAACACCGACAAAATCCGATCGGTAGCCGACATTTCGCCTGAAAACCCGGCTGCGCGCGATGCCATCATCCAGGATTTCAGCGAGGGCCGTCGCAAAATGCATTTTGTCACGCAAGCGCGCATTGGAGGTCCGGCATTCAGTTTCCGCATAGGCGGCAATAATGTGGTGGGCTTGACCACTGCCTTTCGCACCCATCTCTCCTCGTATCGTATTCCGGAAATATTGGCCTATCCGGTCGTTTCCGACTTGCCGCGCAATCAGGCGATCAATATCCCGGCCGCCGGACTTTCCGGTATGGTATGGGGCGAAATCGGGTTGCATTACAGTCGGCTGGAAGACCTCGATGGCATACAAATGGCCTGGGGGGTGTCGCCGAAACTGTTATTGGGCTATGAAGGATTCTTTACACGGGCTCAATCCAATTTTGATTATACCCAGCGCCTTGGCGACACGGTAGCTTTTGGCAGTGCGCAGTGGGATTATGCCCTCACCACCGGCAACCTGACCGACAACGCCGATCAGGTGAAACTGCGCCGGCAAGGTTCCGGCTTTGCGCTCGATCTGGGCGTTTCCTGGGCAATGCCGTATGGCGAGGAGGAGGACGGCTACCTTTGGCGTGCGGGCATCTCGCTGGTAGATGCCGGCTTTGTGCGATTCAAAAACACAGCGCAACGCCACCAGATTGAATTTGATACCGTGCTTACCATCAGCGGCGCCGATTTCCCGCAACGCGACGACGCTGAAGCCGTGCTGAGTGATGTAAGCCGCGCTTTTTTGGGGGATAGCCTCGCGTCCCTGCAAAGCCGGGCTTTCGGAATGCCCCTGACCACGGCCTTATCAGCCCAGTTCGATTACCGGGTGGCGCCGATGTTTTATGTAGGGGCGGTACTCACGCAACGGGTACCGTTTACCAAAACTGCCATCAAACGCCCCAACACCCTGGCGGTAGCGCCACGATTTGAACACCGCTGGTTTTCTGTTTCCCTGCCGGTAGTGGTCAATGACTGGCGGAGTTTGCGTGCCGGCGCAGCTGTTCGACTTGCGTGGTTATATGTGGGCACAGATAATATTGGCAGTTTTTTTAACAAGAATAAACTCAGCGGCGCCGATCTGTACCTCGGTTTCAAGGTGAACGAGTTCAATCTGAATTTCAACAAAAAGGAAAAAGGATACCGCCTCAAACGCGAACGCGGCAGTCGCAGCAGCGGTCCCAACCGGAAGAAGATAAAATGTTATAATTTTTAAGTTTAGGAGGGTTTAGTGGGTTTATGAGGTTTATGAGGTTTAGTAGGCGCTATCAACTCTAAACCCACTAAACCCACTAAACCCTCATAAACCTCATAAACCCTCCTACACACTCCAGTTGCCGAGGTATTTCAGAAACAAACGCACCAGATTTTCGGCGTCGGAGATGCCGCGGTGATGTTGGCCGGTAAACACCATGCCTTCTTTTTCTACCGCCTTGCGCAATCCTATGCCGCTGCGCATCCGTTTCATCAGGCGATACTGTTCCTTGAGGTTGATGTGTTGTTCGGTCCAGGTTTCATCCAGCCGGTGCAGGCGGCAATCGGCGGCAAACATTTTGCGGTCAAAACTGCCCCAGGAGCACAACGTGTAATCTTCTTCGTCTATCCGGGCCCAATCCATAAATTCTTCAATAACTTCCGGGAAAAATTTGGCGCGGTTCACATCCATCTGTTCGATGCCTGTCAATTGGCGGCAAAAAGGCGAGAGCGTAGGATGCAGGGAAGGCCGGACGAAGCGATTGAATTTGCCGCGAACTTCGCCGTAAG
>JANRLZ010000319.1:0-5732 GCA_033762055.1 Saprospiraceae bacterium | reverse complement strand
GGCGGCTCCACACCCGGACGCTCGACGGCAGCCCGGTGCAACAACTATCGCTGGAGACTTTGCCGGCGGGGCCGTACCGGCTGCTCATTACCCGCAACGGGCGGGTGGTATGGGAGACAGGGGTGGTGAAGCGATGAGGGGGCGGGGGAGATTTCCACAGATTGATGAGAAAATCAACACGATCTACGGCATCCCCCCATGCAGATTTCCCGTATCTCAACAACCCGTCCGCATAACTGCGGCCACCACATTTTGTCCTGAAACGCTGAGTTGTAAAAATTCCCGGTCGTCAAGCGTCTGGAAAGCGTACACCAGTTCCCAGGTTTTACCTCCGTCGGCTGAGCGGGAAATACCGGTATGGTGGCTGATAAAAAGATAGGAGCCGGCCTGAACAATCTTATTGATCCCTACGGCAGGTACCGATTGTCCCATACGCTCCCAGTTTTTGCCGTCGGCAGAGCTTAGCAACGGCGCACCTTCAGAATAAGCTTTCCAGATGTCGCCGCCGGAACAGATGGAGGTAAAACGATCATGGATAACCCCGGGGGTAAAATGCATGTCTTCTCCGGAAAGCACACATTCCCAGTTGGCGCCGCCGTCGGCAGAGCGCATCACACCGCGAAAATTGACAGCCAACAGGACGCCGTCTTTAGCAGTAATGCTGTTTACCCATCCTTTTAACAGTTGTTTCCAGTTTTCTCCTTTGTCGTAAGAAACATACAAACCGCTGTTGTAGCAGGTGTACAGCGCATCTGCGGTTTCCAGCACATAATTTACCATTTGGGGCTTCATCTCCTCATGCAGGGGCTCCCACATCACCGGACCGGCAGCTTTGCGGAATAAACCGCCGTAGGCAACCGCTACATACGGCCCATTGCGACCGGGAAAAAGTCCTGCTACCTTTTTTTGGGCAGAAATTCCGCAGTTATTGGGGGAGCTGCTGCTGATAACCAGTTCCTCCCAGGCGCCATTGCCGGGGTTGTAAAACAAACCGCCATCCTGAATACCCAGATAGACCTCCGAGCCTTGTGCCAGAATTCCGCTGACTTTCATCGTGTCGGAGAGTCCTTTACCCAGGTTCTGCCAGGTGTTGCCGCCATCGGCGGAATGAAAGACCAGCCGGGCTTCCGGCCGATGATCTTCTTGTGGCCCACAGGTTGCCGCACAGGTCGGCTCCTGAAGTGCTGCGGGTTGTTGCATGCGGTAAGCGGCAACAGAGCCGGAAATAAGGAGCAGAAAAGCGAGAATACGCATCATAATTTGTGTTTGGTGAACTATGGGGCAAAAGTACCGGCAGCCGCCGCCCCAGCTGTTTTTATGCTGTAAAACGATGTAACAGAGATGTAAAAGATGGTTTATGGGGTTGATGAGGGTTATGGGGTTGAGATGGTTTCTCGTTACTAACCCCCCTAAACCTCCCTAAACCCCATCAACCTCCCTAAACCCTCATCAACCCACCTCCAGCCGATACCCGACGCCATGGACAGCGACGAGTTGAATGGAGGGATCATCGCGCAACATTTTTCGGAGACGGGAAACGAACATATCCACGCTTCGTCCGACTAATACACCTTCATCGGCCCAGACATTGTTGAGAATGAGGCTGCGTTCCAGCACCTGATTGGGGTGTTGTACAAACAGGTGCAATAGTTTGGCTTCGCGGTATGTAAGGTGGTGGCGGACGGCGCCGCAATAGAGCGCCAGATTGTTTACATCCAGGCGCGAATGCCCGAATGTAATCCCTTCGGAAGCGCGTTCCTGATCGGAATTTTCAGTCTGAGCAGGACGATGCGACCATTTTTTTCCTATTCCGAAAAGTGTCACCGCCAATACCGCGCTGATGAGCCAACCTGTAACGGGCATGGGCCTCGAGGCCGGTGTTTCAGTTAGAAAAGTGACCTGGAGTTGGTAACAATCAGGCGGCAATTCCCGTCCGCCGCAAGTCACATCGTTGTTTTGAACATGGTCGGCAAAATGATAGCCGAGCAACAATTGCCCGTCGTCACAACGCAAAATCCCAACATTGTAGGGGGTGGCTATCTGATGCAGTTCAAAGGAAGTGTGCAAGATGGCAGGCAGCGAATCGTATGAAAAGGAGCGATTCAGCGGCACCAGCCAGCTGCGTTCGCCGGTTTGTGAAACCGGGGGGATACGTGTGGTGCTGTCGCCCGATTCTTTTAACAACAAATGTGCCGTGCGTCGGAGGGCGAGGTTGACTTTTTCCGCCGAATAGGCTGCCGGGGATGGCGCCGGTTCGGAGACTTGCCACACAAATTGCATTAGCAAGCCGCTGCCCAACAGCAGGGCCAAAAAGATGGCGATTTGCTTGATCAAATTTCCCTTCATCACCCAAAAGTACAGGAAAGCCGGCAAGTGCCGAAAATGGTCGTTGATTGGTGCTGTAAAAACTTGTAACAGATTTGTAAAACCGCCTTCAATTGTACAAAAATCATAAAAACTGACATGCTTTACTCGAACACTGCGACGGCACGCACCGGCGAACCGGTACCGCCCCTGATTTTTAACGGGAAGGCGATAAAACGAAAACGTCCGCGCCCCAACAGCCGCTCAAGGTTAATCAGGTTTTCATAATGGGTAAACCCCAGTTCGCCACAGACACGATGTACGGCTTTATTGGAAACGCCGGAGACACCGGGTGACATGGTTTCTACACCGAATGCAGCAATTTTCTGCATCCCCAGCCATCTCGCTGCGTCTTCTGTCAGCCCAGGCCCCATTGGCCATTGCGCAGTTCCATAATGCCGTTTGAAATGTCGGGTGCAAAACAACACGGTGTCGCCTTCCCGGATCTCCAGGTTTTTCTTTTCAAGTTCATCGGCAATTTCTTCGGTATGAATCAATTCGGAAAGCCCTTTGTGCGAAAAGTCAAGACATATTCCTGCGGTATAAAACATGGAAAGCGGCATTTGGTCTATGGATTGTTCTGCGTAAGCTTTACCCATGTGATTGATGGCATCCACATGAGTGCCCGTATGCTCGCTCATTTCGAGTGCGTACACGCTGGGGGTTTGGCTCTCGACTGAAAGACCCTCCCATTCTTCATGCGTGGCGTGTATACGCATACGCATCTGCGGCAAACTGTGGTGTACCGGCATGCCTTCATACAGGGTTTGACTAAGATCAATAATTTCTACCATAATCTATGGGGGTTTTAACACAGCACCTCTTAATGAATCACGAGTTTGCCTTTGCCCAGTGTTTGGCCGTTTGCTTCGATGGCATAAACATACACGCCGGCAGCCAGGTCTTCAAGTGAAATGAAAATTTGTTCGCCGGGCAATACCTGCTCCAATACGGTTTGTCCAAGCAGGTTCGACAAGCGGAACATGGCATCTTCTTCGGTTCGGGTCAATACCTGCAATGCCCCATTTACCGGCGCAGGATTCGGAAAAACAAACCAGTTGGCCGGTCCGGCATCGTATAGGGTTGCCGGCTCGCTGTAAACCAGTTGACCGTCGCTTCGACGGAGCCGCACCCGATAGGTATTGGCGCCCGGCAGCAGTTGTTCGTCCCGATAACTGAACGCATTTCGGTCGGCAATTTCTTCCAATAGCGGGATAAATGTTCCCGCTTGCCATTTTTCCCACTGGATGCTTGTCAACCCGTAAAAGGTTCCTAATTCAAGTACAAGATCGGCGCCGCCGGCAGGATGCGGTACGGCAAAAAAATGCCGGAAAAAACAGGCAATTCCCTGATTGTGAATATCCGGCGCCGGACTTCGGGCCCCGCGTATGCCGCCGAAAACTGCCGAAACGGCAAAACGCTCCTGACGAAACTGGTTTTTCGGCAATACGACCAACGTATCCGTCACCGTCAACAAAGGTTCCATGTAACGCTCGCCCAAACCGTATAATTGATAATTTGCTGCCGGATGCAAGGCATTCCAGTACAACATCACCGAATCCGGACAGTCGAAACCGAGTTCCATGCGCAGTCGTTTGGCGATTAAAAACGGCTCGGAATCAAAAGTCCGGCTACCCGCCTGAATGCGCAATTGCGCCACGGTAAACGTGTCGGGTACCCTCCATCGCCGCCATCCTTTTTGCAGGTCAACGGAATCCGCCACGAACTGCCATTCGGTTGCATCGGCCGGTTTCCATAACAGTTGCGTAAGGCTGTCGGATAACGTGTTTTCCCAGCGCAGCAGCACCGATTCACCTGCCGGACAAGGGTCGTTTTGCAGGGGATAAATCCACTCGAAGTTATCGCTGCCGGCTTCCGACCAGGCCAGTGCAAACGATTGGCTACCCTGAAGTTGTCCGGCCGACACCTTGATTTCCCAGGTTCCTGTTGTCGGAAATTCAAGATAAACCTGTTCCAGGTTATTCAGGGAATCCTGACCCGGTCGGGCCGGCAAGGCCAAAGAATCGGGATGCGGTGCGGTATTCAATACCAGTGGCCGATACTCATTTCCTGCAGGATCGTACAATCGAAGCTGGAGGTCGTTCAACAGCGTTTTTTGCGAATAGGTCACAGCCGGAGGGTCGTTCCAGGCCAACGTGATCCGGACACGGTGCATCGGGGCAGGTAAAACAAGTGGAAATGACAAGCTTTGCCCGGTATTGATGCCGGCGCAGCGGTACTGTCGTTTCAAGCAGATGTCCACGGCATTTTTCAGGTTCAGACTCCCGAATCCGCTGTGAAAATCAGGGCCTGGCGGCGCAATATCATCGGCGCCGGCCAACAAAACCGCCCGAACCAGATCGGCGCGTGGCAGGGTGTCGTCGAGTTCATAAAGCGTTTGTTGCAGCACCGCCGCAGCGCCGCTGACCAATGCTGCTGCGCCCGAAGTGCCGTCTTGTCCGAAGGCAACCAGATCCGGTTTGATTCGACCATCGCCTGCGGGGCCGCGCGAACTGAGCGACCAGACGTTTCCAAAAGAGTCGGTAGCACCCGCGACCAGTGCGTTTTTGGCCATTTTGAACTCGCCGGTGATATTGGCAAATCCCTGAATACCGGCATATACACCGGTGTCGGCGCTTAAAGTTCCCTTGTTTCCGGCCGAGAAAACGTGCAGCAGGGGAGGGTAGCGGGCGGTTGTTTGGTCGTACGTAGCGGCTCGTTCGCCATACCAGGACTGTATATCAACCCCATAGGAATGGTTTTGTACCGAAATTTGCCGGTCGGCGTAATCCGGGTCCGGTTGCAGTCCAACAAAACTGGAAGAAATCAGGCTGCAGCCCGGCGCTGCTCCGCGCCCGGAGAGGTCGGTATTTCCGGCGCCACCCGCCAAAGTTGCCATGATGTTGGCGTGGGTTGTTAGATTTGCCGCTGCATTGGGAGAAAAAGTGGTTCGTCCGCGCAAATCCACATCGTTGCTGTCGAAACGAAACTCTTTGATAGAGAGCACGATGCCCCGACCGTCGAAAGCCGGTTGACGGTTTTGTTGGGCAGCAATGCGATTGACAAAAAGGTTATGGCCGGGAACGGAGAGTTCCGGTGTCTGGGCGTTTGCCTCCTGCGGTTGCAGTTGCAGGCAGGCGTAAAAAAAACAGCACCACCAGCGCGCGCGACGGTTTTTCATGTTGCACATGACTTTTAAATAGCACGCACAAAAAAAGACATTTTTGCTCATGCTCACACGGTTTTTACTTTTCGTCGCAACTTTGCTCGCCCTTTGCGGAGGGTGTCAAGAAAAGAAAATGGACGCGCAACCCTACCTGAATGCTGTAAAAGACGGCCGGCTGCATTTTTCAGACGGATCTTCCCAA
>JANRLZ010000318.1:0-15108 GCA_033762055.1 Saprospiraceae bacterium | reverse complement strand
TCACAAACAAGGGTACCCCCGGGCGCGTCAGCGAATTCCAGAAATTACCGCCCCACCACCACAGGCCGTTGTAGTCGGTGCCTTCTGCATGGGCAATGGGGGCCGCTGCATGGATAAAAATGACCATCAGCGTGGCGAGGTTGCGCAGCCGGTCGGGCCAAAAGGCGAGGCGTTTTTCGTTCATGGCAGGGTGGGCCGGTTTGTTTCCGATGTCCCACAAAGTTGCAGCGTGTAGGTCAAAAAGTGGAATTGAACGGGATTTTTTCTTTGATGCCTGATTTTTGCAATTATTCTGGAAAACTATTCCTTTGGCAGTCTGGAAAACAGCACCCTGAAACTATTTAATTCCAGCGGAATTTTGATTCAAAGCCATGACCGCATTTCATTAAGTGATCAAATTTCACTCCCGCTTCCTGATTGCCCCGCCGGGTTATACTTCCTTTGTATCGAAACATCTGCTCAAATTTTCACATTAAAAGTTCAAAAAATATGACCCACCGACTCAAAAAAAAATCACAAGTGGCTGCCGATCATCGGCTGCGTTGCAAAGGCGGGAGTCTTTTTTTCGTCACTTTATGCCTGTTTTTCATTTTCAACCATCATTTGCCCGCCCAACCCTCTATGTTATGGCAAAAATCTTACGGCGGGACTTATTTCGATGAAATAAGAGAAACCATTGAGACCCGTGATGGCCATCTGGTATCAATTGCACTGACGGCTTCCTATGATGGCGATGTGATCGGCCAGCATGGGGTTACCGACTACTGGGTATTAAAAATGGATACAAATGGCAACCTGATCTGGGCCAAAACCTGCGGTGGAGGCAATTATGACTGGCCTTATGCCATTATCGAAGCCTTGGACGGCGGGTATGTATTGTGCGGCCTTACACAGTCAACTGACGGGGATGTTACAGGCTTCCATGGCGGCGAGGATGTCTGGATCGTCAAACTGTCGGAAGATGGCGACATAGAATGGCAAAAATGTTACGGAGGAAGCGGGTATGAATCTGCCAGAGATATCCAGCAGACCCCCGATGGGGGCTATATCTTTTCCGGGGAGTCGGGTTCTACCGACGGCGACGTCACAGTAAATCGGGGAGGAGCTGATATGTGGGTGGTCAAACTGAATGCCACCGGCCAGATTCAATGGCAGCGATCTATCGGCGGGAGCTCAGAAGAAATGGGTAACGCGGTGCAACTGACTCCCGACGGCGGCTACATCGTGGCGGGAAGCACCTCTTCCACCGACGGCGATATCGTTGGCGGCGGTGGTACGGAAGATTATCTGGTAGTTAAACTGGACAGCGCGGGTAACATTGACTGGCTGAAACTGTATGGCGGGAACAGCCTTGATATCCCTTGGAACATGAATAGGGCGGAAGACGGTTATATCCTGAACGGAATTTCCACCTCGATAAATTCCGGCGACGTATGGGGGCATAACGGCTTTTTCGATTACTGGGTGTTAAAACTTGATTTCGATGGCAACATAATGTGGCAAAAATGTCTGGGGGGGACGGATCAAGATCGGGGTTATAGCATTGTGCCTGCCGCTGACGGCGGTTATATAGCGGCGGGCTCTTCATCTTCTTTAGATGGTTATGTGACGCAACCCAGGGGTAACAGAGATTTCTGGGCGGTAAAACTCGATGCTTCGGGGGAGTTCTTGTGGGAAAAATCGTTGGGCGGTACACTTTCTGATGTATGTTTTTCCGTCATAGAAACTGCCGATGGCGGGATTGTTTTATCCGGCTTTAATTGGTCGGAGGATGGCGACGCCACGCAGTCGCAGGGCTACAGCGATGCCTGGGTGGTCAAATTGGCGCCGGAAGGTACAGGAATGGCGGCGCTTGCCAGTGTCGAAACACTTTCGGTTTTTCCCAACCCCGCCGGCTCAAGCGTAACACTTCAAACTCCCGAACCGGAACGCAGGCTCGACCTTGGCCTGTACGATCTTCCGGGGCGCTTGTTGCATCATCAAATTTTGGAAGAAAATCTATCGCTGGATCTTGGGACCGTGCCTCCGGGGGCTTATCTCATTCGCGCCATTGGCGCATCAGGGCGGGTGTATACGGGGAAATTGATTCGGGAATGAATTTTCAGGAAGGGTTTCCTGTATAATTTGGGGCAACGCCGTACACCGGCGTTGCCCCAATCATTTTTATTCGTCAACTATTCGCCGCTTACCACAACCACCCCCGTGCCTGTATCACCGTGTCGGGCTGCCCGTTGCCGTAGGCCACGCCTACATCGCGCAACGCAGCGATATAGCGGCGCATCAGGTCAATCCGGTCGGCGTATTGCGAGCGCTCGAAACGTTCAACTTCCTGCATTTTGGTTTTGATTTCGGACAACAACTTATCCGATTCGCCGATACAGGACGCCGTAGGCGGAATGGAAAGGAGCAAAATAGCGGCACGTTCGGAACCCCTGCGGTCCGGACTGTTGGCCCACACCGTTTTGGCGGCCTGCAATACCTCGCGGCAACGCTGTGCGGCAGAGGCTTCAAAAACCGCCGGAGCCAGGGCCATGGCTTTTTCATAGCAGTCTTTACTCACTTCAGGCACGGAAAGCAACATTTCCAGCGCCTCGGTCGCCTGATTGGTTTTGACCAGCGCTTCCGCCTTGGTCAGCATAAAATCGCAGCGCATATTGTAAAAACGCACGATTTCTTCGCGACCTTTTTGTGCAAATGCTTTCACCGCCGGCTGTTCGATACGGAAGGTTTTAAACGCGTCAACATACGCCTCGGTTTCGGTATTGCCCACGCCTTTGAGCGTCACATTGCCCGTTGCAAAAACGGTGCGCGAAGCCTGATCGGCGATGTAAAGGGTGGTTTCCAGCTCCACCCGGATTTTCATCGGCGCACTGCCGATTACTTGTTTGTCGGACAATACCGGATTAGCAGTCAGAATAAATTGTGGGAACAATGCCGTGCTGCTGTATCCGTTGGAGGTGGCCAGTTGGCGCAAGCGGTTGAGTAGCAATGGTTTGGCTTCCTGTGGAATATTTTCTGCATCGGAAGCAATTACCGGCGTCAGCGCTACGCGGGCGGTTTCGGGTACGCTATTTGGATCGCCTTGTGCCGCAAGAGGAGTGGCAGCGGCGAGCAGGACGAATAGTAAAAAGCAAAGGGCCTTTTTCATAGTGAAAAGAGGTGGATGGTGAAAAGTGGGGAGGTTTATTTCGGATTCCCGATGATCAGGTAGGCTTGCCCGAGACCGCGGGGTTGTACCCGGATACTCAGGTTGTAGGGGGCCGCACGCAGGTATTTCTGCAATTGCTGGGCAAATTCGCGGGTATCAATCGCTTTACCGCTGTTGTTGTACAGCGGGATGTTGGCAGCAACTTCCATACGTACGTCGTTCAACTCGTTCACCGTATAACGCCCGTCTTTCACATTGTCCTGAAACCAGGCGTCAATTACCTCGCTTAGTTCTTTGTCGCCGTATTCGGTGTCGAACGCCACGGGAGCGTCCTGCGCCAGACGAAGCACTACCGACACTTCCCGTCCTTGTGCAAACAAACGATCGAAGTGCCCTTGCAGGCGATCATGAAACTCGGTCATGCGGGCATAGTTGTCTTCACGCAACAGCACCTCCACATTGGTCATGGCAGAAGGTTTCCCGGCGCCCTCCACACCGGCAATCTGGGTGTTGGTGTAGCTGTCGAGTCCCTTAAGGTTAAAGGTCATTATCTTCTCCGGCCCGTTGCGTTTGATGGCAAAATAAAGGTCGAGGATAATATCAGCCTTGGCAGTGCGGCGAATCCGGTCGAGGCGCGACTCCGAGAGTTCGCCGCCCGACTTGTCGGTCATTTCTTTTTCTTCCATGTCCTGCGCCTCGATGGACTTGAGCGTTGCCTCGAGGTCTTTTAATGGAAATGCCTGGTCGGACATGTAATTGTTGATGCCCGAGATAACGGCGCGTAAATCAGGGTCTTCCTGCAAAGCCCGGCGATAGTCGGGCATTTTGCGCTTCATACCCTGATCGGTAATTTCGAGGTAAAACCCTTTTTCGATACAATAAGCATCGCTGGGGATGACCATGAGGGTGGGTTTTTTGGCTTGTCCCCAGCTGCCGGTTGCGAACAGCAGGCAGAGCAGGACGAACAACATACTTGTTGGTTTCATTTTCCCAATTAGTTAAAAGTGATGAGTTATACGAAAAACGCCGGCTGCCAGGAAGGTATTGTCACACGTCCCCAGCCGGCGTCTTGCAGGTTGGAAATTTTAGAAGTTGTTTGAGTTAATTTCACTGGTTTATTCAGGCATCTTTCCGACCTACTCTGCGGTTATTTTTTCAGCAATAAAAACCCATTATTCCCTCAAATATAAACCTTGATTGGTTCAAATCTGCGCTGACCCAGCTCAGCAAATTAACTCAAACAACGTCTTAGAACCCGTCGTTCAGACTGGCGGCCTGTTTGTCTTTCACCATTTGGTCGCGCAAACGGCGGTGGTCAATAACGGCATCAACCCCCACTTTTACCCAGCGGCGCACTTTGGTACGTTCCAGGTTGCCATCGCCCGTCAGGTTGATGAATTGAAGGTAAGCACCGTTTTTCTTGAAAAACTCCTTGAAATAAGGGGAATCCCGTTTGGAAATATCTTTCACGATCGGGCGGCTCGGACAACCGGGTTTGCCGGCAGGCGTACCTTTGAACAGGGCATCCTGTATGGCATTTTTCAACGCCGCTTTGGTTGCAGCGCGATTGTTGGCGCCGTAGCCATACGCTTTCACCAGGATCGTACCATCGCGACCAGGTCCGAGGCACACAGATTCAGACTGGGGTGGAAGGCGGCGACACTGGGTGCCAAGCAGCAAGGAGGCAGCGAGAAAAAGAAGGGCGCAGATGCGCAAGATGGATGACATAGGGTATTGAATTTAATGGTGAACAGTCGTAGATGTCTGAATGAGCTTCAAGAGCCGGTTGTGAACGGATTTTTAAAAAGAATACCGCAGCCCGACACGCGTTACCAATCCCACTCTTTTGGGATAAAGGGCTTCCCAGTCGAGTTCCGAACGTTCTTCCTTGCCTTCATAAACCGGACCTACGGGCAGAATGTACTCTGCTTGTCCGAAGGCATTAAATCCGGGCAACAGGTTGATTCCCACCTCGCCACCGAGTGGAATCTGGGAGGTTTTAAGCGAACGTTTGGTTTCCTCGTCGGTGATTTCCGTCAGGGTTTCCTGTCCGTAACCGACCGACAAACCGAGGCGCAAAATGCTCAGGAAATGAATGTCTTTGCGAAGATACACGCTGAGTCGCGAGCCGTTGGCTTTGATGGGTGTAGAGCCGATGGCATAAATGGTATCGGGCGAGATGGTGTAATTAAGGCCAAGTTTCAGGCCGGGCAGGATGCGTTTGGCGCCGGCTTTGGCAATCAACATTGACACGTTCAATTCCGCGCCGGCGCCCAGGTCGGCAATCTGATCGGTCTGGCCCAGGGCATACAGGGCGTGGATGGCGATCCCGGCTTCCCGGCGTTCCTTGATTATCATACCTTCCGTGATACGACCCAGTCCGCCCACCCGGTAAAAACGGGAATAGGGTTTGGCATTATCCGTCCGCGTACGGTTGTCGTAAATTTCGTTGGAGGCGCGCACCACGGCTTTTCTGGCGAGGCGAATATTGCCATTGCCACGATCCACTTCTTCGTAAACAATGTAGCGTTTTTCGGTATAAAGGCCGTCTTTTCGACCCAATTCGGCGCGGATTGGATGGCTGCCTTTCACCCGGGCGATCTGATCGCCTTTACCCAGTATTTTTTCAAACACCTTGTTGACGGCCACTTCTGCCCAGTTTTGCAGCAATTGTTCGTCGGTACTGGAGGTATTGAGGTTTTGGGCCGTGTTGGCCATGTTGTTCCGGTTGTTCAGCAAGTCTTTGTAATCCAGTTTGGGGTTTTTGGTGTCGGTTGAAACGGTGCTGTACAGGTCGTTTACCGTAATTTTTCTTACGGCATTCAGCGGAAACACATAGCGGTCGAAGGCTTCGATTTTTTGTTTTCGCACTTCCGGCGTATCGTCTTCATAGGTCCACATATCGTAAAATGCGTTTTTTACAATACTGTCGTAACGCAACTGAAAGATGTACGCTTCCACGCCGCCTACATAACCGCGCTGGGTACGCTGAATGACCTCTTTCGAGCCGGCAGATCGTGCCATACGCTCCTGTTGGTCGTACTCGTCGCGCATGGTGCGCAGGTTGGAGGGCCGGATCAACACCACATACGAACGAGTAATCAGGCGCAGGCCCGATTCTTCCACTTCGGCATCGCCGCGCGGACCTTTGGAACTGATAAGCCGGTCTTTTTCGCGGGCATTGTACTGTCCGCGACGCGCCAGGGTATCGAGCCGGAAGGTACCGTCGGACTGACGGTTCCACCAGAATGACATGAGCTGGCGTCCAATGCCTTCGTTCGAAAGTTGGGAGGCGATCAGGGCAATGTCGGTCGAGCGGGGCGTGAAAGCCGGATTGGCCAGATTGTTCCAGTCGTAGCGATTGATAAATTCACTGTTCAATCCGGGCTGAAACATGGGGCCCACTTTTTTGGATTCGGGCACGTAGAGGATGGTGTAACTGTTTCGATCCAGGTTGACGGCGGTTTGGGCAACGATCGTTCCGGTGTAGAAGAGGGAAAAGGCAAGCAAGCCCCCGGCGAGGGACAAATGGTTCTTTCGTTTCATAATTTGACTTGGTTAATGTTGTTGAAAGGATGTCTTATGCTTCGCAAAATTAGAGTAGAAAAGGGGAGAAAAGTAACCTTGTTGGTTATTTTTCTTGCATTATTGGCGTAAAGGCGTATCGGCGCCCGACAACAAAAAGCCGGCCCAGTAAAAAGGGTGCGCATCATCGCGGCGGGTATTTTTTGCCATGAGTCGTTTGGCTTCGGTCAGCGCCGCACTTTTGCTTTTGCCGCTGAGGGCATGCTGGTAAAAGGCCATCATTTCTGTGCGGGATCCGCCATCAGAAGTACTCCATATCGCGGATAAAATGCTTTGCGCGCCTGCGAGCGCAAACCCGCGCGACAAGCTGATGATCCCCTCGCCGCGCCGAAATGCACCCAGGCCGGTCTTGCAGGCGCTCAAAACCACCAGTTCGGCGTTCAAATGAAGGTTGTACAATTCGCGAACATACAACCGCGAAGTATTACTAAACACCAGTGCTGCGTTGTTGCCTACCTGCTCGTCGGCTTCACCATGCAAACTCAAGTGCAGAATTCCGTATTCGCCGGCTATTTTCCTGAACTGTCCGACGGTTGCTTCTTTCCCGTAGAAAAGCGCGGGCACGCCGGTGAATTGTTGGCCAATGCAATAAATTTCCTGTCCCGAACAGTAAAGCGGGACTCCGGAGTTGCGCAGCGATTTGCATTCCTGTTTTTCATTGCAGTCGAAAGTTCGGCTTCTACCTTCATACCAGGGAGCGAAACCGGCGAATCGCCGGGAGGGATGGCCGCCCGTTTTCTGATTGCTCATTTCCTGCAAAAGGCTGGCAGAATAGGCGTAACGAATATTGAAATGGTGCAATAAATAATCCCATCTGGATGGTTTTAACACCTGATTGCCCACCGGCGCCCGAAGCAAGGCCTCAAACGGCAGGGCACATAATGGCCCGTCGGGAATCAGTACGATGTTGGCGCGAAGGAGGGGTATGACCGGTGCTATCAGGTGCTGATATAATAAATACGCATGTTCAGCCAGGCATCGGTTGGCATGCATGCGGCTGGTTTCATTTTCGTGGTATTCGGCCGATGCCGGCGCATCTATGGTATCCCGAAAAATTCGCACCCATTCTTCCAGCGGGAATTTTTTTTCAATTTCCACCAGATCAACGCGATCGTGATTGATCACGATAATATACAGGCTGGTATCACCTGCGATGTAACTCATTACAGTAGTACCGGTGTTGCATAATGCTCGCTGCGTCTCTTCCAGTGTAATCGGCGCCGCTGTTTGCCGCGCCTGTTGATAGCTTGAATTTTTGCGCAACTGTTTGAGTATCTGCTCCAATGCAAGACGTTTTTCGGCCAGTTCGGCAAGTGCCTCGCTCACTGCTTTCCCTTTTTCCTTTTTTTTGATTATATCTGTTTCGGCAGCCTGCATATCCCGCGCAGTGAAGTATTTTTTTTCCGCATTCGCCACCGCGCTGCGTTGACGCTCTTCCTCTTTGAGTAAAACCGTGTCAACGCCCTTTATGTCCAGAACGCGTGCTGCACGCACCGACTCAAACAGGGTAAGCGCTTTGCTTTTTTCCGAAAAGTAAAAGGCGCGGCGCAGAGGCAATTCGCGTTCGCGCGTATTTTTCATCAAACTGTACTGAATCGCGGTGCTTCGCTCGTAATAATTGAATGCAAATCCCTGCAACACCTGGCGCGCTTCTACATCGGACAAAGCCGAGCGGCAATAATCGAAATAGCGATCTATGAGGAACGACATTTTTTCCGCTTTTCGGAGGTATAAAATATCGCCTGTGCTGGTATAAGCGGCCCGACAGTATTCCAGAAAGATTTTTCCCGCTGAAATAAAATGCTCCCTTTGTGCAATTTCCCCGAAGGCTTTTAATACACCCAACCGGTTCAATAGTGTATCAAAACCGACCCGTTCATCGAGGTCTTTGGAAGAAATACGCGCCAGCAACCGATCGGGGCGGAAAGTCTCCCCCCCCAAAACCAAAAAGGCCGAGTCTAAATAAGTGGCAGCCAAATCAGGCCGGGCCGGTTGAACGACGCTGTACGCACTGGCCAGATTGGTATAACCCAGCCCGGCAGAGGAATGTCCTTTCCCGTAAATCTGCTGCGAAAGCGCGATGGAGCGATACGACCAGTAAAAACTGCTGTCGGGCACTTTCGATTCGATCCATGCGGCGGCAATGTTGTTGTATAAATCAATACGGAGTGGTTCGAGTCTTTTTTTGTTACCGCAAAATTTGAGGGCTGCTGCCAGCGTATCGCGTGCCACCTGGTATTCTTTTTTAAAAAGATAGGCCGCGCTCATGTTTTGAAAAATGGCGATCCGTATTTTCTCATCCGCATAGTTGTTGGGGTTCATACGGGAAATGCGTTTGAAGGTGGTTTCCGCATTTTTATACCATAATATGGCCGAATCCAGTTGGCCCGATCGCGATAATACCCCTGCCAGGTTGTTTTGTATGCTTGCGACAGCCGCCCAGTCGATGGGCGGCTTGGTCGCCAACAGGCGCGGGATGGCCTTGCGGCACAAATCTTCCGCCATGTAATATTCACCAAACAGACTTTGCGCCTTTCCGACGTTGCCCCAGGAGTAGGCAATATCTACCGCGCCGGGAGCTGCGTGTTCCTCCCGGATATGCAAGGCCTTTTCGTGGTTTGCCAGCGCCATTCTATACAGGCCGAGTTCGGTTTGCACCAGTCCGAGGTTGTCGTATAAAACGGCGGCGGACAACCTGTTGGCGGAAGTACTACTATCGGGCAGGCTGTTGCGTATGGATAGGGCTTTTTCGTACCAGTGTTGGGCGGAATCGTATTTCCCGTAATAATAGCAGTTCAGCCCTTTCAGTCGGAGGAAAGAGGCCGCAGGCGCCGATTGTTCGCCGTAGGCAGTTTTATAGAGCAGGTACACCGAATCAATGTCGCGGGCGGCTTTTTCATAGTTTTTAATACGAATTGCCCACTTCAGGCTTTCAACCACCGCTTCGAGTTGGGCGGTGTCGGCATTCTGGGCATGGAGGCCGGGAATTAAAAAACAAAGTAGCAACAAGGCGTAGCAATATTTCATAGGCAGAACAAAAGGTTTTGGTCGAAGATGGTGAAAAGGGCTGAAAAGTAACCTTCATCCTCGAAAAAGGCGAGGTTACTTTTTTTCGAAACGGCACTCTTTTGTTCAAACCTTTCATCTTTCCCGTTCAGAATTTCATGAAACACCTTACAAAACTATGAAAGAAGAAAACCTTCTCCGGCAGCGCCTCAAAAACCGGCTTGATGAGGATATCCCGCTCGATGAGGCCGATGAAGTAAAGGCACTGTTGCAAAGTGATCCGGAGCTGGCGGCAGCGCTGACCCGACTGCGCCTGGCCCGTTATGCCGTGCATCTTCACGCCGTAAAGGATATGCGCGAACGGATCAAACGCTGGCGCGCTGCCTGTAAAAGCCGCCCTGCACCGGTATCACCTGCCGCAACGGCCTGCATACTCGCCCTTTTGTTTTCTTTATTGTGGAATGGCGACCCGGGGAACGCCAAAGCGCCGGCGCTGCCCATGCCGCCTGCCATTCCGACCGTTGCGCCAATAGACACCCCCATTGCCGAAATACCCGTAAAAGAAATCCCGAAACGCCGATCCGTGAAAAAAATACGGCCGGCTAATACTCCCCAGGCGCCCGTGACAATCGCCCAAAGCAGTATGAAAACCATCGTGGTAGAAACCGAAGGCAATTTTTACCACTTGCTTGCCCAGCGCGATGAATTTCTTTCGAGAGGCGTACAGGTGGAAACGTATGAATTGTCGTATGGCAAAATGCGGTTCCATCTATTGTGCCGTGATCCTGATTTTGTCGCTCCGTAAGGGGTTGTCATATTTCTTAACCTATCTATGTAAAAAACCGTTTATAACTTGCTGGCTGGTTTCTCCGTAAAAACCGACAAAAAAACAATCCCCCCAACAGGCTACCTATCATGGACAGATCAAACTGGAACGATGACCAACTCCTCGAGGCAATCAGGAAAGGCGCCGGCGAGTCATATGAGGCAGCGCTGCAGCATATTTTTATCACCTGGTCGTCAGGAGCCGAAACATTCCTGAAGAAAAACAGTGCAACAGTCGCCGACATTGAACCCGCTTTTGCCCCCGGCCTGGTATATTTCGTTTGCCGGGTGAACAGTCCGAATTTTCAGCTGTCGGGACCGCTGGAAAAAACCTTTCAATTCGCAATTGCCGATGCCTGGATGCTGGCCGGGTTGCCCAAAGGTCCCGGCAACCGGCACCGCGATGCCGCGTTTATTTATGCCGATCAACACTGGCGCGATGTTGCCACCAGAGCCATCCTCCATCTGGGCGGTACAATGTCGGAAGCAGAAGAGGCGTTTGCACTCAGCTTCCAACAGGTACTGGATCGAATGTTAAAACCTGATTTTGTCCTGCACAGTGGCTCCACAGATGCTTACTTTCGCAGAGCCGTGGAAAATCGCTGGCGCGATATGCAAAAACGCAAGCCGGCAACAGGCGATATGACCCACATTCCGGCCGGTTCAGAACAGAATGAAGAAATCCTCGCCGATGAAATTGATCGGGTAACGCTGAACGAAACCGATCAAAAAATCCTGCAAAAATGCATGGACCGTCTGGATGATCGTTGCAGGAAAATACTAACGCTCGCATTCCAGGGCACGAACATGGAACGAATTGCTGAAATATTCGACTGGAAAGGAGGTGCACAGGTAGCCAGAAACCAGAAAGGGAAATGCATGAAAAAGTTAATGGACTTGCTGCCCCCTGATCTGATAGAAAAATTCAAACCCAAAAAAGGACGACCCCGCAAGTAACACAACGCTATGCGCGACGAACAACTACACGAATTGATGGAGGATTATCTGCGCGGCGCCATGACCGACGAAGCGGAGGCAGCCTTTCGCGAGCGAATAAACAACGACCCCGTGCTGGCCGGTGAAGTGGATGCCATGCGGGTAGCCATGCTGGCCCTTCGCCAACATGCGATTACCACCATGCAGGAACGCATCGCCGACTGGAAAAAAGAAACTCCCCCCCCGGATTTACCGGTACAAAGACCGGCTTTGGCCATTTGGCCCTGGCTGCGCTGGTGCCTCACTTTGCTGGCTGTTGTTGTCGGCGTATGGTGGTTTACCCGCCCACCCCGACCATCGGCGCTTCCGCCTGTCCAGCCGCCACAGGAAGTTCCGGCCGCTGAAATTCCGCCGGGCAACCCGCCCATAGCGGAAGCGCCGGCGCCGGTCGCGGAAAAATCCGGCACACCGCGTTTGCTGGCAGCCGCCGATTTTGCCAGACAAGCACATCAGCCATTTGGGGAAAATGAAAATCTGAAAGGCACTTTAAAAGAAAAAGCAGCCGATGGAAACGACCGGTTGTCGCGCGCCAAAAATCTGCTTCGCAGCGCCGCCCGAAAAGACGCCAACGCTGCGCTTCAGCTGCTCAATGATTGCGCCGAATGCGATGCCACTGCACGCGATCAGTGGCGTGGGCATGCTTTATTCCGGCTCGGTCGCTATCCAGAAGCGCTGAAAGCCTATTCATCCTGGCAGTCCCGTTATCAAAGCGAGGAAGCGCAATGGTACCAATTCCTTGCAGCCCTGGCCAACAACAAAAAACCCGCCGATATATACACTACTGCACTGAAAGCCCTGGAAAACCCCGAGCACCGGCGGCATCAATCCTGGCTTGAATTGGAGGCGGAGATGAAGAAGGCGGGGGTTGATCTGTGAAAAAACCCGTCAAAAAATTGTATTTTTATGCCATGAAATTGATCCGAGACACAAATTGAACGTGTCGGGATTTTTCCTGCGGGGAAAAAATATCATTTTGTACCGCCATTATCTTACTGCAAAGCCATATAGCAATTGTTTCATTATTCGGGTTGACCTTTTATTCAAATCGAGTATTACACAGTATTAAAATCATATAACAACTGGCACCAGACGGGCGATGTAAGTACCCGTAATTCAGTCCATTTTTCATCCATCATATCAATGCTTCGTATCTGCATCAAGCCGGATACGGGGCTTAACCATCCTTTTCATCCATGAAGACAATTTTATTCTCCTGCATGCTGCTGTATGCCGGTCAGGTATTGGCGCAAGACCCTGTATTTTCACAATTTTATGCCAATAAACCCCTCCTCAACCCGGCGCTGACGGCACTGGATGAAGGTACTGCGCTCACGATGAACTATCGCAACCTCTGGCGGCGTGTTCCAGGCGGGTTTCAGACTTACTCCGCCGCTGCAGAAACACAGTGGGCGACTTGTGCAAAAGGCAAACTTCATCAGCCTTTTTTCAATTTCGGGTATGGGCTGACTGCATCGCACGACCGGGACGGGGAAGGTTTGTTGTGTACCAACGAAGCCCAAGTCACGGCTTCCGCATTTCACTTGTTCGGACGGAATGCAGCCTGGCATATCGGTGCAGGCATAGGCGGGGGGCAAAAAAGTGTGGATTTCAGCAGACTTACTTTTTCCGATCAACTTGACGCCATTGAAGGTAAAATACTGGCCGTAAGCGGGATACCCATCCGGCTCGAAACCCGATCCTATGCAGATTTGAGCGCCGGCGCTGCGCTGCGTTTTGGGCATCGCTTCGGCGACACCGAGGCGTTTCAAAGCCTGGGCTTGAGTATCCGGCACGTCCTCTATCCCACCGAATCCGTAGATCAGGGCGGGAATGCACGCCTGCCTGCCGTTTATACCCTGCACTATGGAAGTGCCTTGCCAGTATGGGCGGATCACGAAGGTTCCAAAAAATATTATGTCTATTGGTCGCCGCAATTACAAGCACTCTGGCAGGGCCGGTACGGCATTTTGGGTTATGGCTTCTACGGCCTGTACCGGGGTGCAATGGGCGGGGTGTTTCTACGCCACCCGTTTGGCGCGCGACCCGATGCGACAGCGCCCCGCAGCACCCAAACCCTGATGGTCACCGCGGGGTTTGAAACGCCTTTTTGGGGGAATAACCTGCTTCGTCTTGATTATAGCTATGATTTTAACATAGGTGGTTTTGCTACGTACGGAGGTGGTGCGCACGAAATTTCCCTCAAAATTAACCTGTTCAACTGGTCGCCGGGCGGATGCAAATCATCCGGAGGGGGCGAGAATAAAAATGGCAAAACTGCCAAATGCCCTGCTTGGCCGGGGAGCCGTTCGCGTCGCTTTTAATGCAACCCAAAGCTCAAATATCCAACATCAAAATCATGAAACAATCTATAAAATATCTGATCATAGCCCTTCTTGGCATTTTTTCACAGGCTTCTTTGCATGCGCAATTTGGGTGCACCCTGCTCGATGCCTGTGGCGATATCAACCCTTCCGGCGGTTTCCCGTCGGGCACTGCTGTCTCCTTTTGTGAAGGTGAAACCGTAATTTTTGCCAATACAACCACCAATGCAGACAGTACCTATTTTAACTGGGGCGACGGTGTCACAGAAGGTTTTGCAGGCACCCCCGATGGCGTGCATGTGTACAATATCCAGGACACCTGTCTTTCCGGCGGGTTTGTTCAGCTCCCGATTGTGATGACAGTTGTTCGGCACTGTCCGGCGGGCGTAAGTCGGAACTGCCTGATTTCTTTTATTAAAATCAAGGTGAAACCCCTCCCCGATTTTGCCCCGACGGATATTTTATGTACCAATGTACCCATTGATTTTGACAACAATACCTGCGAAAACGGGAGTAATACTACCTATAAGTGGACGGTAAGTACCGGGTTCATGGATACGACCGAAACGATCACCCAAACTTTTGTAACGCCGGGAGTTTATTCGGTGACCCTCACCGCGACCAACGGCTGCGGGCCGGAATCACAAATACATTCGTTCTATGTAAAAGGGCCCCCGCAGGTAGATTCCATTCTTGCCGATGCCCAGCCTGCCAGCGGATGTGTGCCGGTTAAAGTTATTTTCTCCGCAATCGTCACCGATATTTCGGCATCCAACGGTTATGAGTGGACGGTTGTGCCACAAAACCCGTGTTCCAATTGTTATTTCTTCACCGATTCGACCACGAAAGACAGTCCATCGCCGCACATTATTTTTACCCAGGCAGGCACTTATCAGGTTTGTCTGGAAGGAAGTAACGAATGCGGGGAGGAAAGCCTGTGTTTTACCATCGTGGTTTTCTCACCACCCGGGGTAACATTAACGCCTCCACCGCCGCAGTGCAACTCGCTGGATTATACCCCCAACCCGGTTTTTTCCGGAAGTATTACCTCTTATACCTGGAATTTCCCGCTGGCAACGCCGCCAGTGAGTTCCAATTTACAAAATCCCGGTATTATTCATTACGAAGCGTTGACCGATATTGTACAAGATACAGCCACCCTGCTGATTTCCGGCCCTTGCGGCGATTCTTTGTTAAGAATTCCGATAACGGTAACCCCTAAAGTAA
>JANRLZ010000317.1:0-6663 GCA_033762055.1 Saprospiraceae bacterium | reverse complement strand
GAAAGTACGCCGTTCTAATGGTTGAGACAGGCGGAAAATCAGGTAATCGTCCGTCATGTAATCGAAAATCATCCAACGGCTGACATACCTTCGCGCCGCTTTTCAATATTTACCCTTATGGCATTAAAACATCTTGTTCCTTTCTTTCTGTTTATCCTGCTGGCTGCATGTTCAACAGATGAAAATTCGCGCAGACTTCCCATTCTCGGCGAGCGCGACGTTACGCCTGCGGGCGATACCATTTATCCAAAAATCCCTGATTTTCAGTTTGTTAACCAGGATAGTCAGCTGGTAACCAATGCTACTTTTGCCGGCAAGGCGTATGTGGTGGATTTCTTTTTTATCCACTGTCCCACCATTTGCCCAAAAGTAAAAGCCAACGGTTTGCGCCTGTATCAAAAATTTAAAAATGAAGACCGTTTGCTCATGCTCTCCCACTCGATTGACGTGCGCAACGATACGGTAGCCGCCCTGCGACATCATGCTGAAAAACTCGGCATCGAATCAAAAAAATGGCACCTGGTAACCGGCGATCACGATGAAATTTACGCCATAGCCGACAACTATTTCAGCGTAGCCGTGGAAGATCCTTCAGCACCCGGCGGTTTTGATCACTCGGGCCGACTGATTCTGGTGGATAAAAACCGGCATGTGCGTTCTTTTTGTGATGGCACCAACGCGGAAGACGTGGATCGTTTTATGAAAGATATTGAAGCGTTGTTAAAAGAAGATCAAAAGTGAATCTGCCAACCTTTCTCCTTTTGTTGTTGCCGGTTTTTACACTGTCGGCACAAAACCGGGCGACCTTAACATTTGAAATTGCCGGGTTAAAAAGCCGGCAGGCAACACTGGCGTATTACTACGGCGGCCAGGCGTATCGCCTCGATTCGGTGCCGGTGACACCGGCCGGTCGTTTTGTATTTCAACGTGAAAATCTCGACCCGGGCGTCTATTTTGTGGTGGCCGACGGCAGCCGCCTGTTCGATTTTCTGGTGACCAGCGCTTCCGATTCGTTCACGGTAAAAGGTTCCTATATGCGCACCGACTCGCTTTGGGTCGATAATTCGCCGGAAAATGCTGCGTATTTTAACTTCGAAACCGCCCGTAAAAAACTCGAAGAACGCATCAAGGCCAAAGAACAACTGCTCGACATGATCGGGCGCGCCGCCGGGGGTGATCAGGAGGCGCTGCGGCCAATCGCCGATGAACTGGAGCAGCAATACAAGTCCGGCGATTCGCTTGCCCTGGCGTTTATTCAAAACCATCCGCAGTCCCTCTATGCCCGTATGCTGCGATCGGTGCGACCACCCGATCCGCCCAAAAACCTGCCGGCTACCCGCAACGGCAAACCCAATCCGGCCTATGCACGCTGGCAAAGGGCGCACTATTTCGACCAGACCGATTTTACCGATGAGCGTTTGCTGCGCAACAACTTCTGGCACAGTTGTTTCGATGGTTTTTTCAGCCGGCATGTGACGCCTCAACCCGATTCATTGATTGCCGGTATTGATGAGGTATTGCGAAAAATGCCGCGCAACGGCGCTTTTTATCGCTTTGCAGTCGCGCGAATGGTGCAATTTTTTGAACAAAACGAAGCACCCGGCGCCGACCGTGTCTTTGTACATCTGGTAGATAAATACCTGCGAAAAGACGATACGCCCTGGCTCGACAGGGCCTTGCTCGAACGCCTGGCCTACAAGGCCGACATCCACCGCCCGAATCTGACCGGCAGCCTGGCCCTCAATTTTACCCTGCCCGATGAAAACGGGATCCCCCACGCCTTGTATGAGGTGGAGGCGCCGCTTACCATGCTGGTCTTTTACAGCCCGCTTTGCGACCATTGCAAAGAGTTGATGCCCAAAATTTACCAGATTTACCTCGACTATTTGCCCAAAGGGATCAAGGCGGTGGTACTGAATACTGATTTGCAGTATGTTTACTGGAAAAAATTTGTTATCCAGCAAGGCTGGCAGTGGCTGGATCTGGCAAGCCCCGATGGGATCGAAACGCTGGAGAAACAATATGCTGCATCGAATTTGCCGGTTATCTACCTGCTCGACAAAGACAAACGCATTCTGGCCAAACGAGTGCGCCCCGATCAACTGGGCGAAATGCTGGCTGCCATGTTTGGGAAGAAATAAGCCGGAGGAAACCGGCATGCCAGCTGTTTGTTTCGGCAACATAGCGGCATGAAAGACATAAACGTCCCCTTAACAAATCAAATGCCGACTGCCTGTACGATTTTTTAATACCCATCGTTTTCACGAACCAACACCGCATCAAGCGCTACTATTCTCGCTATCCAAATTCATGAAAAAAACATCCCTGTTTACAGCTGCCGCCCTCTGCGCCCTGCTGTCGGTTGATCCTGCCTTTTCTCAAACGCCCACGCCGAAAGAAACCCCCAAATCGCCGGCCGCTGCCGACTTGGTACTCGATGCGGAAGCTTATTCCCCCAAACCTATTGACACGCTTACTGCGCCATCGGTCATCGCATTTGGCTCCTGCAATCGTATGAATATGCCCCAAACAATGTGGCAACATGTGGTAGCCAACAACCCGCAACTCTGGGTATGGCTCGGCGATATCATTTACGCCGACACGTCAGACATGCGTGCGCTTGCAGCGCATTACAAACGACTGAAAACCACCCCCGACTACAAAAAACTGCGTTCCAAGGCACAGATCATCGGGGTGTACGACGATCATGACTACGGGGTCAATGATGGTTGTAAGGATTATCCGATGAAAAAAGGCGCCAAAAAATGTCTGATGGATTTCCTCGACGTACCCGGCAACAGCCCCCTGCGCAAGCGGGAAGGCGCTTACAGCAGCTACACCTTCGGCAAAGGCGATCAACGCGTCAAGGTAATCGTTATGGATACCCGTTATTTCCGCGATCCGCTGGTAAAAGACCCGACCAAACAACGCCGCTACCTGCCCAATCTTGAAGGAGATATGCTCGGCGAAGCGCAATGGGAATGGCTCGAACGCGAACTGCGCTACAGCCAGGCGAATCTGAACATCCTCTGCTCCAGCGTCCAGGTCATTGCCGACGAACACCCGCACGAAAAATGGGGCAATTTCCCCAATCAGCGCAAAAAACTGCTCTCGCTCATAGCAGATGCAAAGCCCAAAAATCTGCTGATCCTTTCCGGCGACCGGCACATGACCGAGGTGTCGAAAATGCACCTCGAAGGATTGCCTTATCCGCTCTACGATTTTACTTCCAGCGGGATGACGCATACGCGCACTTCCGATTCCGAAGTAAACCATCACCGGGTGGGCGATATGATTGTCAAGAAAAACTTTGGCGTATTGAAAATTTCCTGGGTAGGCAATAAACCGACGGTTGCTCTGCAGGCGCGCGGCGCACAGAACGAGCTGTTACAGGAAATAATAGTGCGTTACTGATTTTCCTGCCGTTTTGCGCTTCCTTTCGCCTCCTTTCCTACGATTTCAAACGTTTGCTCCAGGCGATAGCCGTCGCGATCAACCAGGGCCAGGGTATGCACACCGACGGGCGGTTGAAGGGCCATTTGATGAAAAACCGTCGTTGCGCCGAGGTATTGCCCGTCGAGATGCCAGAATATTTCGGCGCTGCGCGATCGGTGGGCCACCTGAAACACCGTGCTGCCAAGTTTGCCGTTGAGGTCAACCGGAACGTAAATGCGGGTAGGGTGTTTGGGGTAAATAAGTTGCATGGGCAACTGGCCCTGCGCCGCCTGCGAGCCTTTGCAATCTTCGCGGAATGGCGGCGGAGAGCGGTATCCCGGATTTTTTCCTTTAAAATAATATTCTTCTATCGGTGGCAACACAAACCAGGGGCGGTGTAGCATCTGCGACGGCGATTCGCACTCGCTTGTCACCTGCCATTCGCCGCTTTGATCAAGGTGTAACATCTGGTGATAAGAACAAACACCGGCTTTGAGTGCGGCTTTGGGGATCCAGACCGTGTCGGGCTCGCACAAATCGCCGGCGCGATATCCGCTTTGCCGGCAAAGCGGGGTAGGCGTCATATCGTCGTAAGGCGGATCGAACCAGCGTGCCTCCTGCGGCAGTTGACCGAATATTTCAAACAACACCGGCGCTGCCATTTCCACGCCCAGCAGGCCGGGGCGCCCCTCGCCGTCGGCATTGCCTACCCAGACTCCCACCGCATATTGCGGCGTTGTGCCTGCCGCCCAGGCATCGCGGAAACCAAAACTGGTGCCGGTTTTCCAGGCTACCTGCCTGCCTGCCCGAAACAACTCCCACTCACCGGCGCTGTTGGGGCGTTCCACTTCGCGCATGGCTTCGAAAGTATGCCAGATGCTGGCCGCACTGAGCAGGCCCGCTTCTTTTTGCAAGGTCTTGTTTGAATTGTTTTTTTCGGTTGAAAAAACCGGCGGACGAAAATCGTCAGGTGCATATCGCCCGTTTCGGTCGTAAAAACTGCCAAGGCGTCTTGCCATACAGGCATAAGTGTTGGTAATGTCGAGTAAACAGGCCTCCGCCCCACCCAGAATAAGCGATAAACCGTAGTGTGCCGGCGGCTTTTGAAGCGTGGTAAGTCCGAGCCGTTGCAAGCCAAAATGAAATTTTTCGAGCCCGTATTGTTGAAGCAATAACACAAACGGCACATTCAGCGAACGGATCAGCGCGCGTTTGGCGGGTACGGCGCCGTCATAGGTTTCGTAGTAGTTTTCGGGACGGTATTCGCCCAGTTGGGTCGGGATATCATGCAGCAGACTGTTGGGCAGGATGTCGCCGTTTTCCAAGGCCAGTGCGTACAAATAGGGTTTCAGAATGCTGCCCGTACTGCGTGGCGCGGTAATTACATCCACCGATTCGCCGTGTTCCTTGCCGGCGCCTGTTACATTTCCCGCATAAGCCAGCACCTCGCCGGTGGGCACATCAAGTACCACAGCCGCAAGGTTGTGTATATCGTTGCCCCGGTAAATTTCCTGTCGCCGAGTGAGTATCTCGTTGATTCTTTCCTGCAAATTTTTATCAAGCGAGCTGCGAAAACGATGCCGGGCGCCTTTGTTTTCCAACATCATTTTATCTAATAAATGCGGAGCGATTTGCGGCAGCGGCAAGGGTTGTTCCGGGAGGGGTTCGTCTTTGGCATAATCGCATTCGGAGGCGCTTAACTGACCTTCTTCAAACAGTTTTTGTAACAACAGATTCCTTTTTTTCAACAACGCCTCGCGGTTTCTGCCGGGATGGATGAGCGCCGGACTATTGGGTAATACCGCCAGCGTGGCGGCTTCGGCCCAGGTAAGCAGGGCCGGTCGTTTGCCATAGTAGCGCCAGGCCGCCGCTTCGAGTCCGACCACATTGCCGCCATAAGGCGCATGAGCGGCGTAAAGACGTAAAATTGTTTTTTTGGAATGCGTCAGTTCGAGTCGGGTGGACATAAAAATCTCCACGACTTTTTCCCAGACCGTACGGGAAGGGTTGTCGCGTGCCAAACGTATCACTTGCATGGTCAGGGTGCTGCCGCCACTTACCACCCGGCCCTTGCTTAGGTTGAGCCACAGTGCGCGAGCCAGGCTGAGTGGATCCACGCCAGGATGGTAGTAGAATCGTTTGTCTTCAAACGCAACCACGCATCGCTCATATTTGGCCGGCAGGGAGTCGCTCATCGGAAAACGCCACTGACCATCGGCGGCGATGCGCGCGCCGAGCAGTTCGCCCCGACGGTCTTCCAGTACCGTACTGAGCGGTTTTTTGAACAAAGGACGGGGCAGACAAAACAACCACCCAAGTACCATGACAGCCAGGGCGATGCTTGTTTTTGGCCGCTGCCGGATACGTGCAAGCAGACCTGTTCCCCAACGGGTCGCTCCCGCTTTCATGTTGTTCAACAGGCCTTTAATCACATGAAGTCTAATGCCGGGGGAAAGGGCTTTCAATGGATAAAATTTGCCTCAAAAGTAGAAAGCACACCCCATTCCAACCCTATGGTTTTGCGATTACCGCTGAATAACGATGGTTTTTGTCGCAGTTCCGGATTCGGTATTGAACCGCAGGAAATAAAGGCCATTGACTAAGTCAGCGGCTTCAACGGTGAAACGTATTTCTTCTCCCGAAAAAAGTTGCGAAGGCGAATGCGTGATCAATTGCCCAAACGTGTTGTGCAAGGTGAATGAGGCCTTGCAAGGGTGTTTGATCGGGCATTGAATGTCGAAACGTTCGGCCATTACCGGGTTGGGCTGAACAGAAAATTGCAGATCGTTTGCCGGGTTGGCAAGACCGGAATTCAATGGGCAGGTCATGCCCGGGCCGGATTCCGGGTACAACACGACCGACTCGATCGAGAAACATTCCAGGCTGCAATAACCGGAAACGCTTAAAAAATAAACCGGATACAAAAAATCGCAGATGGGTGAGCCGATGCCTTCAATCCAGTTGCCCAAAGCGCCTTCATCATTGCCCAACCACATGATTTTGCGCACGGCATTATCGGGCAGGGTAACGATCGTATCAATCTGTGTGACCGTCAAGGTATGGCTGATGCCGGGATTGATGTTCCCCCATTGCACCTGAAAAGTATCGCCCAAGGCGAGATTAAAATCATAAACCAGGTATTCCTGCGCCGAATCCTGCGGCCATACATACAACCTGCGCGATTCTTCCCGGTACAGGTAAGTGTTTGGCCCGCTTTTTATGCGGGAA
>JANRLZ010000316.1:0-16141 GCA_033762055.1 Saprospiraceae bacterium | reverse complement strand
TATTTATCAGCGGGTTGATGGTGGGTCGAACGCCGGAGTTCCTGGGCAAGAAAGTAGAAGCCAAAGAAATGAAAATTGCCATGATCATCGCCCTCCTGCACCCTTTGCTGATCCTGGCTGGAACGGCGCTGTCGAGTTATTTATACGTAACCAACCCGGCCGAATGCGGCGGCTGGCTGAACAACCCCGGCTATCACGGTTTTTCGGAAATGTTGTACGAGTTTACTTCTTCCAGCGCCAATAACGGCAGCGGATTCGAAGGATTGGGCGACAACACGCCGTTCTGGAACATTGCCTGCGGCCTCGTGATGTTGCTGGCGCGTTATATTCCCATCATTGGCCCGGTCGCTATTGCCGGCATCCTGGCGGGGAAAAAGTTCATCCCGGAAAGTGCCGGCACGCTCAAGACCGACACGACGACGTTCGGGTTGATGGTTTTTTCGGTCATTGCCATCGTAGCGGCACTTGCTTTTTTTCCGGCATTGACGCTTGGGCCGATTGCTGAATATTTCTCCATGTTCTAAAAGAAGAAAAAAATGAAACAGCGTAGCAAATCACTCTTTCAAAAGGATTTGGTGATGGAAGCCCTGCGGCAATCTTTCATCAAACTCAATCCCAAAATAATGTTCCGAAACCCGGTCATGTTTACCGTTGAAGTTGGAACCGCCGTCATGTTGGGTGTCTGCCTGTGGATACTGGCAGGCGAAAGGAATCAAGGCAGTCTGGGTTATAATTTTTGTATTTTTTTCCTGCTTTTCCTCACTTTGTTGTTTGCAAATTTCGCAGAAGCCATTGCCGAAGCAAGGGGGAAAGCGCAGGCGGATAGCTTGCGCAAAACACGCGAAGACACACCCGCCCGCCTGGAAAACGGCGACATTGTTTCGTCTTCAAAACTCAAAAAAGGGGATGTTTTTTTCTGCGAAGCAGGTGATATTATCCCTTCTGACGGCGAAATAATTGAAGGCTTGGCCACAATTGACGAGAGCGCCATCACGGGTGAAAGCGCGCCGGTCATCCGGGAAGCAGGCGGCGACAAAAGTTCTGTCACCGGCGGCACAAAGGTCTTGTCCGACCGGATAAAAGTAAGGGTAACAACTGCGCAGGGCGAGAGTTTTCTGGATAAAATGATTGCGCTGGTGGAAGGCGCCAGCCGCCAGAAAACCCCGAATGAAATCGCGCTGACCATCCTTTTGGCGGGTTTTACCCTGGTATTTATCATTGTAACCGTCACGCTCAAACCCTTCGCCGATTACGCTGAAACACCGATTACAATTGCGGCATTTATTTCCTTGTTTGTTTGCCTGATTCCGACTACCATTGGAGGGTTGTTGTCGGCCATCGGTATTGCCGGCATGGACAGGGCCTTGCGCGCCAATGTGGTGACCAAAAGCGGCAAAGCGGTGGAGACGGCCGGCGATATTGATGTTTTGTTGCTGGACAAAACCGGTACCATTACCATCGGCAATCGCAAGGCAACCCGGTTTTACCCGGTGCAGGGAATTGACGAGCGGCATTTTGTGCAGTCGGTGGTTTTGAGTTCCCTGGCCGACGATACGCCGGAAGGAAAATCCATTATCGAACTGGCAGGCGTGAATAAGGCGGAGATTAGAGTAAACAACCCGCGCTTTATCAAATTCACGGCAGAAACGCGCAGTTCGGGTATTGATTTCGATGCTACAAGGATCCGAAAAGGCGCCGCTGATGCCATCAAAAGCCTGTGTGAAAAAGCCGGAAACCAGGTGCCGGAAGAAACTGATTTGCGGGTAAAAGCCATCTCCAGTAATGGCGGCACGCCATTGGTCGTGGCAGAAAACGAACAGGTAATCGGGGTAGTGGAATTGCAGGACATCATCAAGCCAGGCATCCAGGAGCGTTTCGAACGCCTGCGTAAAATGGGCATCAAAACGGTGATGGTCACAGGCGACAACCCGCTGACCGCCAAATACATTGCGGAAAAAGCCGGGGTGGACGATTTCATCGCCGAGGCAAAACCGGAAGACAAAATGGACTATATCCGAAAGGAACAATCCGAAGGCCGCCTCGTCGCTATGATGGGCGACGGCACCAATGATGCTCCGGCCCTGGCCCAGGCCGATGTTGGCGTTGCAATGAACAGTGGCACGCAGGCCGCCAAAGAAGCCGGCAACATGGTGGATTTGGACAACGACCCCACCAAACTGATCGAAGTGGTTGAAATCGGCAAACAATTGTTGATGACCCGCGGCACCCTCACCACCTTCAGCATCGCCAACGATGTGGCAAAATATTTTGCTATCATCCCGGCTTTGTTTATCGTTGCCATCCCATCGCTGCAAGGTTTGAATATCATGCGGTTGCACAGTCCGGAAAGCGCCATCCTGTCTGCGGTCATATTCAACGCTTTGATTATCCCGTTGCTTATCCCGCTGGCACTAAAAGGCGTGACATACAAGCCCGTCGGGGCCTCGGCGCTGTTGCGCAGAAACCTGTTGATCTACGGACTGGGTGGGGTGATCGTGCCATTCGTGGGGATAAAGGCGATAGATCTGATTGTTTCCTGGTTTATCTAAATTGAACACAACAATGAAAAACAACATCATTCCGGCCATCAGACTGACCCTCGTTTTTGCGGTGCTTTTCTGTGGCATATACACCATCAGCGTTTGGGGCATCGCGCAAGCGGCGCAGGGCGCAGACAAGGGCCAGATTGCCCTTGTCAACGGACAGCGGTATCACATGACGGTTGGACAGGCATTTTCCGACGAACGATATTTTCTGGGCCGCCCTTCGGCGGTGGATTACAATGCCGCCGGTTCGGGCGGTAGCAATAAAGGGCCATCCAATCCCGACTATTTGGCGCAGGTACAGGCGCGTATTGACACGTTTTTGGTCCACAACCCGGGCGTACAGAAGTCCGATCTCCCCTCCGACTTGTTTACTGCCAGCGGGAGCGGTATTGATCCGCATATTTCGTTGCAAGCGGCAAGGGTGCAGGTCAAACGAATTGCCCGGCTGCGTAACCTGAACGAAACCACTCTGCAACAACTTGTTCAACAACATACTTCAACGCCATTGTTCGGTTTGTTTGGTACCACGACCGTTCATGTGTTACAACTCAATCTGGCACTCGACAATTTGTCCGCACAAAGTGGTGCGGGCAAATGAATCCTGAAAATCATTCAGAAGACCTCTTGCGAAAGTATCGGTTTGACCCAAACGCTACTTTCGCATGAGATCCAGTACATCACACCAATCACACTAAAAAATAATGAACAAGATAATCATTGCCGCTTTGATGGTTTTGTCCACCATGCGTGCTATTTCACAAAATGACGTCACCGTCAATCCGCTGACAATCAGTGGTTACCTTGAAACTTATTACACTTTTGATGCCGGTAAACCGGAAAACGGCGCACGACCAGCCTTTGTATATTCGCACAACCGCCACAATGAAGTCAACCTCAATCTCGGTTTTGTAAAAGCAGCGTATGCTGCGAATAATTTCAGGGGTAATATGGCGCTGATGACCGGCACTTACGCCAATGCCAACCTCGCTGCCGAACCCGGGGTATTAAAAAATATTTTTGAAGCCAATGCAGGGGTAAAAATCGCCAAAAACAAAAACCTGTGGGTAGATGCAGGCATATTTGCCTCGCACATCGGCTTTGAAAGCGCCATCGGAAAAGACTGCTGGAACCTGACCAGAGGTATCCTTGCCGACAACTCGCCCTACTACGAAAGCGGCGCCAAAATATCCTACACCACCGACGACGGGCGCTGGTTTGTGAGCGGATTGTTGCTCAATGGCTGGCAACGCATCCAGCGCGTCGGAGGGAACAGCGCAGCCGCTTTCGGGCACCAGCTTACCTTTAAACCCAATGACAAAATCACGCTCAACAGTAGTTCGTTTGTAGGCAGCGATACCCCCGACAGTACACGGCTGATGCGGTATTTCCACAACTTTTACGGTATCTTTCAGGTTACTGAAAAACTGGGCATCACCATGGGTTTTGATATTGGAACCCAGGAAAGCGGTCTTCGTGAGGGAGATTACAACACCTGGTACACCCCGATTGTCATGGTCCGGCTGGCCGCATCCGAACGCATGTATCTCTCACTGCGCGGAGAGTATTACAACGACGAAAATGGCGTGATAATCAGCACCGGCACGCCAAGCGGCTTTCAAACCTTCGGTTATTCGCTCAACCTGGATTATCAGATCGCCAATAATATCGTTTGGCGGGTAGAAGGGCGCGGGTTCAACAGCAAAGACAAAATATTTACACTCAACGGCGATGCCTCCAACCACAATTTCTTTTTTACCACGGCTTTAGCCCTGTCGTTTTAGAAAAACTCGTAAGTCAGGTAGCACGGACTAAAGCCCGTGCTACCTGTTCCTAAATCACAGTAAAATGACGGAAAAAGACAAAACGGTACAGCATTTTCTCGACCTGATAAAAAAATCGAGGCGAGGCAAGTTTAAAATCTACATCGGAATGAGCGCCGGCGTAGGAAAAACCTATCGCATGCTCCAGGAAGCGCATGCCCTGTTGCGGAACGGGATTGACATCAAAATCGGTTACATAGAAACCCACAACCGTCCCGAAACCCATTCGCTGCTGGAAGGATTGCCGGTGGTGCCAAGGCGCAGCTTGTTTTACAAAGGAAAAAGCCTGGAAGAAATGGATGTCGAAGCCATTGTCAAACTTCGTCCGGAGGTGGTCATTGTAGACGAATTGGCCCATACCAATATTGAAGGCAGCAAGAATGAAAAACGCTGGCAGGATGTCATGGACATTCTTGCATCGGGTATCAATGTTATTTCAGCGGTTAACATCCAGCACATTGAGAGCCTGAACGAAGAGATAAAATCAATCACCGGGATTGAAGTAAAAGAACGGATACCCGACAGCGTTCTGGCGCAGGCCGACGAGGTGGTTAATATTGACCTGACGGCCGACGAGTTGATCGCCCGACTGAAAGAAGGGAAAATCTATCAGAGCGATAAAATTGCGACGGCCCTGCAAAATTTTTTCAAGCCGGATCACATCCTACAACTGCGCGAACTGGCGCTCAAGGAGGTCGCCTCCCAGGTAGAACGCAAGGTCGAAACCGAGATCACCCGACCCAATGTGGCGCGCCACGAACGTTTCCTGGCCTGTATCAGCAGCAATGAAAAAACGGCTAAAACCGTCATCCGGAAAACCGCGCGATTAGCCAATTATTACAACAGCAAATGGATGGTGTTGTATGTGCAAACCCCTGCAGAAGATGCTGATAAAATACCCTTAGACAAGCAACGGCACCTGATCAATAATTTCAAATTAGCCACCGAACTGGGAGCAGAAATCATAAAAGTAGAAAACCCCTCGGTGGCAAAGGCCATCATCGAACAGGCCGGCGAAAGAAAAATCACCACCATTTGCATCGGAAAACCCCACCTCAACCTGTTCAAGATCATTCTTGCCACCAATGTGTTCAATGAATTGCTGAAAAAACTGTCCACCAGCGACATTGACCTTATCATACTTTCATAAATGAAAATCAAAACTAAATTGACCCTTGGTGTCGGGTTGTTGTTTGTATTGATCGTTCTGCTCAGTCTGGTAGGATCGCTCAATATTCATGCGCTCAAAGCAGACACCTCCGAGATTCTTACCGCCAACTACAACAGTTTGCAGTATTGCCGCACCATGCTTGATGTGCTGGAATCGGGTGAAGAACAACATTTTACCACATTTGAAGCGCAACTTCGCCTGCAGGAAGAAAACGTTACCGAAATAGGTGAGGCCGAGGTAACAAAAGCGCTGCGGACGCATTTCCAACAATATGCTACGGCCAAAGACAGTGCCGCAGCCGTTCGGATCCGGCAGGATCTGTTTCAAATCATGGATATGAACCTGCATGCCATTGAACGCAAAAGCAAGGTGGCTGCCGTAACCGCCGACAAAGCCGTATTCTGGATCGCCGTAAGCGGAACCCTTTGTTTTGTTATCGCCTTTGTTTTGTTGATCAATTTACCCTCCAACATTGCCGACCCCATCGCAGAACTTACAGACAGCATTCGGCAAATTGCAGCGGAAAACTATTCCGAACGGGTGAACTTCGAAAGCCATGGCGAATTTGGACAGTTGGCGGCTTCATTCAATACCATGGCTCAAAAACTGGAAGAATACAACAACAGCAACCTGGCCAAACTGATGATGGAAAAAAAGCGGATCGAAACGCTCATTGAAAATATGCACGACCCTGTTTTGGGGCTGGATGAACAATTGAACCTGATTTTTGCCAATGAGAAGGCCATCAGTATATCCGGCTTACGAAAAGAAGATCTCATCGGTAAAAACGCAAGGAATCTGGCGCTGCATAATGACCTGATCCGCTCATTTGTGCGCGATATTACCAGCGAAGAAGAAAATGCTGTTTCGGCGCCCGAACCAATCAAGATATTTTCAGAAAACAAGGAAAGTTATTTTGAAAAAGAAACCCTGCGTATCGTGATTACCCCCACCGGCGAGCGCATTCAACGGCTGGTTGGACATGTCATCCTGCTCCGCAATGTTACCGCCTACAAGGAACTGGACTTTGCCAAAACCAACTTTATTGCAACGGTTTCGCATGAGTTTAAAACACCCATTGCTTCCATCCGGATGAGCCTGCAACTGCTTGAAAACGAACAAACCGGTCCGCTGAATAAAGAGCAGAAAAGCCTGCTTGAAAGTATTGGAGAAGACACTGGCCGGCTGCTCAATATTACCGGAGAATTGCTGGATATGACCCAGTTGGAAAGTGGTCACATGCATTTGTCATTATTGCCTGCGCCGGTGAATTCTATACTTTCTAAGGCTTTGAATGCCGTTAAAATCCAGGCAGAACAAAAACAAATCAGGTTGAATATTGACTGCCCTCCCGAACTTCCCGGCGTGTTGGCCGACGAGGAAAAAACAACCTGGGTACTTACTAATTTGCTCACCAATGCCATTCGATATTCCTACGAAAACTCGGATATTCATATCAAGGCCATGCAGATAGAAGACAAGATACACCTGGTGGTCAGCGATCATGGACAAGGCATTGCGCCTCAATACAGAGACCGGATTTTCGATCGTTATTTTCGTGTGCCTGGTGCAAAAAAAGAAGGCACCGGACTGGGATTGGCCATCAGCAAGGAATTTATGGAGGCCCAGGGTGGGCAAATCCGCCTGGAAAGTGAACTGGGCAAAGGAAGCACATTTACCATGGTGCTGAATGCCGCGTAAATGGAGCATAATTTCGGATTTGTCAAAAAATCGCACCGATATTGGTTTTTATGCCGTAAACATCCCCCTATTTCAGACCTTTGCTGCCGCAATCGCAGTTACATGTATACCCTACTCATTTCTATCGTCATCGGCCTTTTTGTAGCCATGTTGTTTGTAAACCTGTACTTCCGTGCCAAGGTGCTGAAGGTGTACGGGGTTTTGGTACGCAACAAAGTTGAATTTGGCGCTGCACACATTTTTAATCGAAAAAAATTGGAGGAAGAAATTCTGCCGCGCTATCCGCAATTCCGGAATGAGATAGAATCGTTTGTCCGTCACATGAAATATTCGATTAAAATGGCTTCAGTCTTACTGGCGCTTATCACGGCATTCGGGGCAATTTTGATGTATTTCAGATAAAAACCATGGGAAAAAACTACAACGCGCAACCGCTTTCCTTTGCGCTGCTGGTATTATTGTTGCTTACAGGCTTGTCGCTTTTGCCGGAGGGCATGCGTGTCGGCGGATTTTCCTTGCGAAAAATGGATGTGTTTGCGGATATCCGAGACTCTTTAAAAACAGACGCCACAGCAGATGAAGCAGACGGCTATGTGCCGGATACAAGCGCCTTGCTGGAAGCAGATACGCTCCTGACACCCGATACGACCACGGCGACAACCGGCGATTCCATGGCCTTGGCGCCTCTGCCGCCAAAAGATTCGGCCGTATTTGGTAAAATAATCGAGGATTATACTTTTCAGCAAAATGGACTTTCGCCTTTTTTCGCTGCTGTGGATTCTATCCGATATGGTCGCACCGTGCGGGTGGCGTGGTACGGCGATTCTTTTGTGGAGGGCGACATTCTGATCGGCGATTTGCGAGATACCCTGCAAACGCTTTGGGGCGGCGCGGGCGTGGGTTTTGTGCCGGTTACCTCGGAAGTTGCGCAATTTAAACGCAGTTTGAAGCATAATTTCCGGGGTTGGACGACTTATTCTATCGTGAAAAAAACGGAAATGCGGCCGGCGCTCGGTTTGAACGGGTACGCATACCGACCTGAACCGGAGGCCAAGGTACATTACGAAGGAACCCGTTATTTCAGAAATACGCAGCGCTGGAATCAGGTAAAGTTGTTTTATACGGCCAGGCAGGAAAACCGGTTTGTCTGGCAGGCCGGTGGCGAGGCGCCGCATGAAGAAAAATTAACCGCTCGTGAAGACCGCCTTTCCACCTGGAAATGGAAGGGCAACAGTACGGATGCATTTGCTGTCCGTTTTCCCGAGCCGGATGGCATTCTGACCTACGGCGCCACGCTGGAGAGCGGCGCGGGGGTTTATTTTGATAATTTTTCAGTGCGCGGCAACAGCGGCGGCCCGCTTAAATTGCTTTCGCCCGATTTTATCCGACAATTCGATGCCGTGCAACAATACGACCTCATCGTACTGCAGGTGGGTTTAAATGCCGTTACCAATACCCTGAACAACATCCGCTGGTATGAAGCCGAACTGGAACGCACGTTTCGGCACCTGAAAGCCTGCTTTCCCGGAAAACCGGTGCTGATCGTCAGTGTAGGCGACCGTGGCGGCAAAAACGGCGACGAGTTGGCTACCATGCGCGGCGTGCCTGCTATTGTTGCCATGCAACGCAATCTGGCCCGCAAACACGGCTTTTTATTTTACGACCTGTTTTGGGGTATGGGCGGACCCAATACTATGATTAAATTCGCTTACCAGCGCCCCCGTCTGGCCAATACCGACTACACTCACCTTACCCACGATGGCGGCAAGGCGGTGGGCTTGATGTTTGCCAATGTGCTGCTGCAGGAGCAGGCGCGATGGCGCGCGAAGCGATAGAGACATTCCAGGTTTTTAAAACCTGGAATGTCTCTATCGCTTCGCTCAGCGTACTCTTGAAGCCATCATCAGGGTTTTTACGCGGCGGGCAGCTTCGGCTTTGGTGTCGGGGTCGGCCAGTTTTTGCAGGCCGGCCCATGAGGCAAAACCGTATTCCTTGGCAATCATTGATTTGAAGCCTTCTTCCACCGGGTTGTTTTTTGCCTGCGGCATGGTGGTTTTGGCAGCGCCTTTGGCTGTCGTGGTGGTGTTGGACACGGTTTTCCGGGCTACCGATGCGGTTGCTACCGGCGCGTCGGACGGAAAGTAACGTGCCAGGTCGTATTGCTCGATCAGTTTTTGCATGGTCCAGCCGTAACGATAACCTTTGAGGGCAGTTGCTACGGGCTTGATACGCTCTCCGGCATGGCGGGCCGCATCGTCGTACAACTGGTTGCGAGAGTAGTCGCCGAGGTAGGTTTGCACGAGTACATGAGCGAGCAAGACCTGCGGTTTTACATTGTACTCATCGGCGGCATCACGCACCAATCCTTTCCATTCTTTGGCTGTGGTGTTGATAAAAGAGGCGTCGTTGTACAACTCTTTTAGTCGCATCTCGGCAGAAACTCCGGTTTCGGTGGGGCGTTCGGCCACATCGCGTTGAGCAGCGGCTTTGCTGTTGCTGCGTGCCGGGCGTTCAGAAATGGCACGCGGTGCATTGGGAATGTCGGCATCGGCGCTGATTTCAGTTAAAAACCCGTCGCGGGCTTCGCTTTTTATGCCGTCTTTTTTTCCGCCGATAAAGATAAAAATGAGGGCGGCTGAAATGCAGGCAGTGGAAAGGAAACCGAAGAATTCGAAGAAATTTTTCATGCTAAGTGTAATTTTTATGTGAGTGATGTGATTTTATAGTTGTGATTTTCAAATGATTACAGGGTATTCATCATTTATCATTCCCGATAAATGGTTTCATAGTCTATTTTCCAGAGTTGGTAGGTTTCGATGATCAGGGTCAGTTTTTCGGCATACAGGCGGGCGGTGGCATAGCCTGATTTTTTAAGGCCTACACACCAGGCGGCATAGTAGGGAGCCTGGTTTTGTCCGAAGATGGGTTTTGAAACGGGATAAATGCCGCCGATTTCGTACGAGCGAAGCATCCATCCGTAACGTCGGTCTTGCAACAATATGGAATGGCGGCGGAAACTTTCTCTGGCGGAGGGATACACTTCGAAGCGATCCCAGGCATAATCGTCGTGCATTTGCATACAGTCAATGGCCAGGGAATGCGCCTCAAAATCGCGGTCGTCAATCACGCCGTCGCGGCGAAATCCCGGACGGGCGCGGCATTTGATCCCGAAATGGTTATTGCCTTTGGTAGCGAGTACGCTGCGTCCTGCGTTGGTTTCGAGAATGCCCTGGGCCAATGTAATAGAGGCTGGAATTTTGCTGCGGCGCATTTCCAGTACGGCCAGCTCGCGGTATTGTTCCACATAGTCGAGATACCGCAGCATATCGGATTGAAACCGGCGACCCAATTTTTCGCGCAGTCGGTTCTCGATCAGCGGTCGATGCCAGTAACGTTTTGTAACGGATGAGAACTGTTGCGGAGGAAAGGAGCGGATGGAATCGGCGTAAAATTCGCGTAATTCGGTGGCAAAGGCTGTGCCCGCCATTTCGGTGCCGGTTTTGAAATCGTCGGTAAGTTGTTGGAAGACCGGCAGGTCGCGCAATCCGGCCCATTGCGCTTCTATTTCATCGCGATAACGCAGTACCAGCAAAGCCGGGACGACAAAAATAAACAAGGCAAGCAAACTGCCCCGGCCAAATGCCTGGAGGCAACTGCTGTTTGTATCGGTTTGTGGCGGCATGGGCAGAACGTGTTTAAGAAGGATAACACCCCGGACCCAGCCTTAAATGCATTGCTTATTCGTCCACCCTAAACTTAAAGCCCACGCCGTGTATGTTTTCGACTTTAATGCGTTCATCCAGGCTGAGGTATTTACGGAGGCGGGATATGAATACGTCGAGGCTGCGGCCCAAAAAATAATCGTCTTTGCCCCAAATGGTTATCAGGATGAAAGAGCGTTTTACCACCTGATTGCGGTGCTCGTTCAACAATTTGAGCAAATCGGCTTCCTTTTGTGTCAGGGTTTCGGAATAACCCTCTGTAGTAAGGCTCAGGTTTTTATAATCAAATGCGTATTTGCCGATGCTGACCGGTTTGCCGGGTTTCAGGATCACGGAATATTTGGTTCGACGCAGGAAAATATCAATTTTCAACAGCAATTCCTCGATGCTGAAAGGCTTGGTCATATAATCGTCGGCGCCGATGGTCAGCCCGTGAATCTTGTCCTGTTTCAAACTTTTTGCCGTGAGAAAAATGATTGGCACATGGTCGTCAATGGATCGAATGTGCTCGGCCAGCGTGTAGCCGTCTACTTCGGGGAGCATGACATCCAAAATGCAGAGGTCAAACTTTTGCCCTTCCTGAATCACTTCCATTGCTTTTTTGCCATCCTCGCAATAAGTGACATGATACCCGTTCAACTCAAGGTTGTCGCGTGTGACGAAACTGAGGCTTTCGTCGTCTTCCACATAGAGCAGATTTGCTTTTGTCTCGGCCATGTTATTGGAATGGTTAGGTTCCCGATCAGGGGAAATTCAATGGATTTTTTCAGTGTAAGTTGGAGTCAGGATTCGTACAAGGGGAAGTTTTTCATAAAAGCATTCACAGCACTTCGCACCCTGGCGTGAACGTCAGCGTTATCCGGCTGGCTCAGTACTTCATTGATCCATCCCACTACCTGTCTGCAATCGTCTTCTTTTAACCCCCTGGTCGTAATGGCTGCCGATCCGATGCGGATGCCGGAGGTGGTCATTGGCGGTTGCGGATCGAAGGGGATCATGTTTTTATTTACGGTTATATCGGCTTCGCCCAGTGCTTTTTCCGCCACTTTCCCGCTGACATTTTTTTTCCGCAAATCAAGCAACATCAAGTGGTTGTCGGTGCCGCCTGAAACGATGTCATAGCCCAGTGAGACAAATGTGTCGGCCATTACCCGTGCATTTTTCACCACTTGCTGGCAATATGTTTTGTAGGCTGGTTGTAAAATCTCGCCAAAGGCTACGGCTTTTGCAGCGATCACATGCTCCAGCGGCCCACCCTGCATGCCGGGAAAAACCCCGCTGTCGAGGATGCTCGACATTTGAATGGCCTCCCCTTTTTTGGTGCTGCGTCCCCAGGGGTTATCGAAGTTTTTGCCCATTAAAATGATACCGCCACGTGGGCCTCGCAGGGTTTTGTGCGTGGTACTGGTCACGATATGGCAGTGCGGCAAGGGGTCGTTGAGTAATTTGGCGGCAATCAATCCGGCCGGGTGCGCTATGTCGGCAAGCAACAATGCGCCCACTTCGTCGGCGATGGCGCGGAAACGCGCATAATCCCAATCGCGTGAATAGGCCGAGGCGCCGCAAATGATTAATTTGGGATTTTCTTTGCGGGCAATCGCCGCTACCTTATCCATGTCAATAGTACCCGTATCCGGCTCCACACCGTAAAAAACGGGGTTGTAAACTTTCCCGGAGTAGTTGACCGGCGATCCGTGTGACAAGTGACCGCCGTGGGCCAGATCGAAGCCGAGAATTTTATCTCCGGGTTGCAGGCAGGCCAGAAAAACGGCTGCATTGGCCTGTGCGCCGGAGTGGGGTTGCACATTGGCCCAGGCGGCGCCAAACACTTCCTTGATACGATCAATCGCCAGAAGTTCTACCTCATCAACCACCTCGCATCCGCCATAATAACGGCGACCAGGATAGCCTTCTGCGTATTTGTTGGTCAGGCAGGACCCCATGGCATCGAGAACGGCCTGACTGGTAAAATTTTCGGAAGCAATCAGTTCAAGACCGCGCCGCTGGCGGTCCAACTCTTTTTCAATAAGTGAAAATACAAGATCGGACATGGGGCAAATGTAAACCGTAATTTGCAGAACAGCGGGTAAAAAAAGAAGCCGCCCCGCAAGTCTGAATTCCAACTTGTGAGGCGGCTCCAATGTATGGCAAAAGCCGGCTTATTTTTTCACCAGCGATTGCAGGGCTGATTCGTTAATTACCACCGGATATTCTTTGCGGAGGTCCTGGATCCATTTTTTCTCCAAATAATCCTGGTAATCGGCTACCGCATAACCGCGCGCTTCTGAAAGCGATTTGGTTGAAGGAGGCGTAATTTCCTCGATTTTCAGGAAAGAGGCTGTCTTCGTGCCGGCATCCGTTTTTGCATCGGTCATATCGCCCGCTTTCCACTTTTCGCCAAGGTCTTTGTTTTTGCCTTTCTCGTACAGTTTTTCCATCACGGTCAAGACCTCGGGTTTGCCTTTTTTGTTGAACTTTTTCAACACATCTGCTGCCGGTTTTTTGGCCGCAAGGGCGCGTACTTTCTCCAATACTTTCGGATCATCGGTTTTCAGGGTATAGATACTCACGCGGGCGCGCTCGTCCCAGCGGTATTTCATCTTCAATTCAGCATCGTAGTATTGTTGCAGTCCGGTACTGTCGTTGTTGGCGCGATCCCACACGTTTTGTTTGAGGGCTTCAAACAGCAAAATACCTTCCTCGTATTCGCGCATCAGCGATTTGAATTCGGGGTATTTTTTGTCGAGCTGACTTTCTTCAAACGACATGGCGGTTTCGTCGTTCCAGGTTTTGTACAGTTTTGAAATGGTTTCACGCAACGGATAACCTGAACCGCGCATACGATCGCGACCGGCGCGTTGGCAATACTCTTCAAAATCTGCAACCGTATAAGCTTTATCCGGGCCGTAGCGGAACAGTACTTCCTGCGGTTTGGCCGGGTCGGGTTTCCATTTGAAAGTGTGGAAGATGGAGTCTGCCTGCTTGGCCGTCCAGGCTTCGAGTGCCTGGGGATACTCGGTATAGCCGCCATCTTTTTTGATGCGATTGATGATCGTTTGTTTGGCCACTTCGCTACGGCTGTCGCGTTTGATACGATCGGTTAGTCCGCGCTTGAGTTGGTCGAATGCTGCGACCGGGCGGCGGCTTTTGCGCTGGATGATGTGCCAGCCGAGCGTGGTTTCGACGGGCTTGCTGTAATCGCCGTCTTTTTCGAGCGCAAATGCGGCGTCTTCAAAGGCTTTTTGGTAACGATTGATACCAAAAAAACCGATGTAGCCGCCTTTCGACACGCTGGCTTTGTCTTCTGAATAAGCCTGGCAAACCGTTTCCCATTTGCCGCCGGCCATCAGTGCGTTGTAGGCGCTGTCGGCGCGCATTTTTTTTGCGTCGTTGAGTTCCGGTTTGTCGGCTTTTCGGATCAGGATCTGGTTGACCTCAATTTCGCCGCGGGCGGCGCGGAACCCGTTGACCCGGATCAGGTGGTAGCCGGAGTTGGAGCGGATCGGGCCCAGCAAGTCGCCGGGTTTGGCAGAATAAATGGCTTTTTCCAATTCATAATAACCATCGGGCAGCATGGCTGTCACGAATCCAAGGTTACCGCCATTGTCTTTGGCCGATTTGTCTTCCGAACTGTCGCGGGCAATTTTGTTGAAGTCGGCGCCTTTCTGGATCATTTTCATCCAGTTGGCTGCGCGGGAGTAGGCTTTGAGGGTGTCTGCGGCGGGTTTATTGCGATCGCAGGTTACCAGGATATGACTGATATCCACGTCCTGTTGCATACGGTCGTACACTTCGCGCACCAATTTGTCGGTGACCTCCTTGTCTTCGAGGTAAGATTTTGCGAGTTGTTTTTTGTAGCCATCCAGTTCTGCTTTCAGTGCCGCGATGGTATCGAGTTGCATATCGCGGGCTTTTTGGACTTTCAGTTTGAAGTTGGTGTAGAGTTCAAGGTACTCTTTAAGACTTTTTTCCGAAAAATCGGCTTTTTCCTGGTTGGTTTTTGAATAGATGTACTTGAATTCGGAACTGGTAACCGGGTTTCCCTTGACGGTAAAAAGCACGGGATCGTTTTGTGCATTGGCAGCAAACGCCACGAAAATCAAAGCGGCTGCAGCAATCAGATGTTTAAACATAGGAAGAGGCGTAGATTGGTGTTTTTTGTTAAAAAGCGGGCAAAAGTAGAAAACAAGCGCCGAAAACGCGGTGTAAGGCCGAATTTTTAAAAATGTTAACAGGAAATTGACCGGATGCGTCATTTCATAGCAAGGCAAGTCCCGGAAAAACGAAGCCCGGTCGTGGGTGACCGGGCTTCCAGCCTTGTATTGTGGCTGTATATGGCGGGTTGTCCCGCAGAATTTTTCTCAAGCACACTCAATCGGCAGCCACACGGTGGGTAGTGATCCGCTCTTTGTGGCGGAGCAGTTGCCTTTTGAGCGTGTCGGCCGAGGCTGTGATGGCAGCCTCAAAAGTGCGGCCTGTTTTTTTGTCAATCATCCAGCTGCCTGGCGGGAAATGGATTTTGACTTCTGTAATTTTTTCCTGAACACGCCCGCCGGTTTCCTGTAATTTTAGCGAGACTTCAGCCTCTACGGAGCGGTTTTTGTCAAAATACCGATTCAAACGTTGCAGTTTCTTCTCGATAAATTCTACCAATTTGGCATCGGCGTGAAAATGAATGGATTGCACGCTTACTTTCATCATAACGTCGCGGATGTTTTAATGGTTAACGATGCGATAGGTTCTTCCCGGGGTACGCTGCCTTGGAGACAGTTTCCAAGTCTAAACGAGCTGAAAATAGATTGGTTCAGGCGCTTTTGAATTTTAACACCCAATTTTAAGGCGCTTCGGAAGAATTTACAAAAAAATTTGATCATTATTTTTAGTAAAAAATTAAATAAAAAATATTTATGGTTAAAATCTATTTTTAAAGTTATTTAATTCTGAAAAAAACAGATTTTCCGAACCCTGAAGACATATACAAATAATTTAATCCTTACAAGATTTATTCTTTTTTAACGACCTTCGCCACCGGAGTGCGCTCTCGGAAAACCGCCAAACAGACACGGCATGTCATCATTGCACAACAGTCCTATTATTCGTCCGGAACTGAAGGCTGAAATTCATCGGGTCTTTGCCTTGCAACAGCAACACCAATGGGAGGTGGCGGGATCAAACGCTGCC
>JANRLZ010000315.1:0-20823 GCA_033762055.1 Saprospiraceae bacterium | reverse complement strand
ATCGGCAAGCAAATCGCAAGCCTTTTTGATGCGAAAGCCGTGTAGGTAGTCGTTGAAATTGCGGTAGCCAAGATGCCGGTTTATAGCTTGCCGAAGACGGTACTCTTTTACATCAAGATGTTCGGCGAGTTGGCGGATCGTTAGCCCTTCGGTGCGCCAGATTTCGGATTTTTTCATGGCGGCATCCAATTTTTCGAGCAGTTGGCTGTCCGGTTCGGACGTATTTTCTAAGTTCTTCGAAAAAGCAGCCGGGCTTTGTCTTTCCGGAAAAAACTGCTCCCGAAGCGACAGGCTGAAATAGGCAAAAAACCAAACCAGCGCCACAATCGCTATTCGTTGCAACAATTGCAGTGAAGCGGGTGGGGCATTTCCAGCCAACGAAATTTCAACCAATGCGGTCATCGCCATTAACAGTGCAACACTAATCACAAAGATTTTGCGGAACTGAATTCTACTCCAAACCAAATCTGCCTCCCGGTTTCGGAGGGCTTCGCCGATGCCCAAAAAAATAAAGATCAGAGAAGTCAACTGTGTCAGCACCCCGGCGAATATCCAAACATCGTTAGAAGGGGCAAGCCAACGATATTTTTCGAGGATCCAAACAAAATAGTACAGGGCGAGCATACCGGCCATCAAGCCCCACCACCAGCCCTTCCACCGAAATTTATCGTCGAAAATCCATTTGCAAAACAGCCAAAACGCCATTGGCGCCAAAAAAGGCAGCGTATGAAAAAGCAAATTGAGGACAGGTAAGTCATTCCAAAACGGCGCGTCGATCACCAAATAACCGCCAACGCAAAGCGCGAAAAAAATGGGGACTCCCACAGGTTTAGCCAGATTTTTTCGCCCCGTCCATAGCAATGCTGCCATAAACAGGAGATGGGAAAGCGCGATCAACGCAAACAATTCTGCGATCGAAATCATGCGCAAAGTTATTACTCAGGGCTTTTCTTTCCTTACTAACTTAGAACCGCCGCTTGGCCGTCACGAGCCATGCCATAGCGGCGTTCCGAAATAGAACCGCCGAATCAACAATGATAATCAGGGCAGGTTTTTCCGGCATAACCTCTCTCTCTTCAGGCGTTTCGTTGAAAACATGGCAATCATTTAGGTCACAAGAAAATTCCCCTTCCTGCATTTAATCAAAAAAAACGGGCAATTCTCTTCCACTTCTTCAAATTCGAACAGCCCTGCGCTGCCAAACTCGACTTGAAAAGACTTCCTGTCGAAAAAAACAACCGCACCCGGCAAAATTTCACCTCCTGCCGCTCCTGAAAAATTCCCGGGCAAATTTTATACCTTTATTGTAAAGGTTTGATAATCATATTTTTACAATAAAAGTAAAGTGTTTGGATTGTCCGATTTCGGACACCATTGTTCGTTTTGCAATACTGAGGGCATGTCGGAAAACAGCATTCCCCGAAATTTTACGTGTGCGCCTTTTGCGGCTTTTGGTCCATAAACAAACATGAGCCATCCCCCAAAAAGGGAATGACTCATGTTTGTGCCCAATCGAAAATGATGGCTTGAAAAATCGGAAACCCGCCCTCTCGCTCAGTTCAGCCGGATCTCATCCTCATTACCGTCAAAAAAACGGTATTCCGTCAGGTGGTAATCAGTATGCGGCGTAATCCGTATCCATTTGTTGTAACGCATGAACCAGCGCATTTGCCGGTTGGGGAAACCTTTTTTCAGGAAAGCCTCCACATAAGGATGTACGCGCAATTGCAAGGGAGATTTGGGCCTTGATTGCATGATAAATTCGAGGTCGCGCTCCACATCGTCGGTAAGCAGGATGGTGGCGTTGACCTGGCCGGTGCCATTACAGGTTGGACACATTTCAGCCGTATTAACCATCACTTCCGGTCGGGCGCGTTCGCGCGTGATCTGCATCAGGCCAAACTTCGAGAGCGGAAGAATGGTATGTTGCGAGCGGTCTTTTCGCATAAAATCCTCCATAGCTTTGGAGAGTTGTTTTTTATGCTCCAGGTTTTTCATGTCAATAAAATCAATGACGATCAATCCGCCTATGTCGCGCAAACGGATCTGCCGGGCAATTTCTTCTGCGGCTTCCAGATTGACGCCAAAAATGGTTTGCTCCACGTCATTGCTTACAATTTTGTGTCCGCTGTTTACATCAATAACGTGCATGGCTTCCGTTTTCTCGATGACGACATAGGCGCCCGAGTTCATGGTGGCCGTTTTGCCAAATGCGGCTTTCACTTGCCGTGTTACGCCATAGGTATCGAAAATGGGCTTCGATCCATTGTAATGCTGTACGATATTCACCTGCTCCGGACTGATGTTTTGCAGATAGGTGCGGATATCGGCATACACATCCTTGTCATTGACCACGATACGGCTGAAGCCGTCGGTAAGCAGATCGCGCAATACACTGCCGGTTTTGTCCAATTCACTCAGCAGTTTGGCTGGTGGCGTTTCGGTTTTCAGTTGTTTGAATATTTCTTCCCATTTTCCCAGGAGTTGCATGAGTTCCTCGTGCAACTCCTGCACTTTTTTTCCCTCTGCAGCAGTGCGGATGATCAGGCTGAAATTTTTTGGGCGGATACTTTCCGCCAGAGCGTGGAGGCGTTTACGCTCTTCCTGATTGGCGATTTTTTTTGAAACGGAGATGGTATCGGAAAAGGGCGAAATAACCATGTAGCGGCCCGGCAGGGTCAGTTCGCAGGAAAGGCGGGGGCCTTTGGTTGAAATCGGCTCTTTGAGAATCTGTACAAGTACCGGGTAGCGTTTGTTGAGCACCTGGTCAACCTTTCCCGTTTTGATAATATCTTCTTCGTACTTGAAATTATCCAGTTTAGCGGTGTTGATGCTGCCGTTGATTACGCCATTCGTCCATTTCATCAACGAACGCAGTTTGGGTCCCAGATCGGTATAGTGTAAAAAAGCGTCTTTTCGGTGGCCGATATCAACAAATGCGGCGTTGAGGCCGGGCATCATTTTTCTGATTTTGCCGATAAAAATATCGCCTACCGTAAAGTTGTTATTTGTTTTTTGGTGGTGGAGTTCGGCCAGTTTGCCGTTCTCGATCAGTGCGAGTTCAACGCCCGATTCGGTCGCGTTGATAATAAGTTCTTTATCCACGAGGATGTAGGATGGTTTTGCACAGGAGCCGGGAGGTGGAAAACAGGAGCGTGTTCCTGTCTATACACAAAAGTCCAACCATGCACCGAGGGTGCAGGCGGCAGGAGATGGCCGTCGGGTTGTGTGCGGCTGATTGGCAAATGTGCTTCAAAAGAATGGTTATAGCAATTCCTTTGGCAAGGAGGGCTGTTTCAATTTTGTTTGGGCGGACAAAAATTGCAGCGACTGCTCCCGTTGGTACGGGGAGGTTTCTTGGAGGGAAATCTTGCCGGAGAATTGTTTGGGGTAGATCGCCAATCAAAAGGGTGGACCGGGTATTGTCCAAAATACAACATACAGCGAAAAACTTTCCGGCAGCAACCGCTCCCGGAAAGTTTCGCTATTCTTCGACGTCCGCGTCGTTGTCGCTGACCTCGGCGCATGGCAACAATTTTGCCAGGTGCCTGTGGTTCAGTTACTTAGCGCTTCTTCTTGTGACGATTTTTACGCAAACGCTTTTTGCGTTTGTGGGTAGCAATCTTGTGTCTTTTACGTTTTTTTCCGCAAGGCATACTGCTCTGTGAATTTTAAGACCGACGGATAATGGTCGGCTGGTTATGAGTTATGAGTTTATCGCCCCTTACAAAGTGCGGTAAACTCGGTTGCTTTTGTCTGATTCCCTGCTCCTTCATAAGCTTGCGCCAACAGACAGGGGGTATTTTGATTTTTCGGGTCAAGCGACCAGGCTTTTTCCAATCTTTCAATCGCGCGCTGCCATTGTCCGGTTTTTATGGCCAGTCGCCCAAGGGCGTTGTAAACGGCCGGATGATCGGGGTATTTTTGTTCCAGTTCGCGCAACATCATAACGGCCTGCATAGGATTGTTGGGGCGCGGGTTTTCGGCCCATACCAGAGCCAGATTTACCCGGTGTACCGGATTGTCAGGGGCCAGTGATGCGGCGCTTTCGAAGCCTTTTACGGCATGTTCCGCGCAATATTGGCGAATTTTCGGGTCATTTGCAGCCATCAGGCCGTTAAAAAAAATAGCACCGGCCACCGACCATGAAGAATCTGCATTTTCGATTTCGGCAACCAATTCCGCCATTTCACCCGCTATCGGGATTTGTCCAAAATTATACCAAAGTCCCGACAATTGTTTGAGTAACTGAACCTTTTGACCTTCTTCTGCACCATCCATTTTATTTTCAAGCGCAATCAACTGCTCCTTTTGTCCGGCATTGAGTGTGGCCAACGCCTCGTCTCGCATGGATGCAAGGTCAGCGCTTTCTGTCTGCGCTGATTCCGTCTGATTTGCTTTTGCCGGCTTGCTCGATTTGGTGTCAAAACCAAAATAAAGTCCCAAAAAAAGGACGACAGCGGCCAACAAAGTTAATAGTTGTGTTTTATTCATCATTCGGGCTTGCTAACATACATCCGGCTTCCGCAGCGATTGGGCGACGGAAGCCGGATGGTGCCACAACAGCGACCAGTATTTAATCTTCCGGCAGGGAATTTACATTCTTTTTCACCTGATCGGTGAATATTTTAGCCGGTTTAAACGACGGAATATAGTGCTCCGGGATTTCGATGGCTTTCCCTTTTTTGATATTTCGGCCTACCTTTTTGGCGCGGCGCTTAATGACAAAAGAGCCGAAACTGCGGATGTACACATTTTCACCTTTCGTCATGGTGGATTTGATTTCCTTGAAAAGTTCTTCCAGTGTCACCAGTACATCTACTTTGGCAACACCGGTCTTTTCGGAAATTGCGTTCACAAGGTCAGCCTTTCTCATGTTTTATTTCGTTGATTTAGAATGAATTATGGACGAAAAAGGGTTTTTCCAAAAATTCGAGGTGCAAAGTTCGCACAATATTTTACCCGCGCAAACTTTCACCGGAAAATTTCGAAAATCGGCCTTTCCCATTGTTAGTTTCAGGTTTCGGGCCGCAACCTCGCTCATTTTCAGCGATTTACAAACATTCTTGTCAAAAAATTTATCGGCAGGATTCCTGCCATACGTTTTGCCTACATTTGCGCCCGACCTTGTTCATACCTCCCATTCAACCTGACGCGTCAAACCGTTATCACCGTTTACTTTTACTCATTCATTTTTGCTTTGTATGCTTCTTTCCATGACTGGCTATGGACGCGCCACCGGTAGTTACGGTGAAAAAACGATTACCGCCGAGGTGCGCGCGCTCAATGCCAAGGTAACCGATGTCAAGCTCCGCCTGCCGGGCGATTACAAGGAAAAGGAAATTGAACTTCGCAAATTAGTCGGCGATCATGCCGAACGCGGCAAAATTGACCTCTTGGTTGAGGTGCAAAATGCCGACGGCGCTGCCAATGTTTCCCTCAATGAGGCGCTTTTTCGAGGCTACCACCGAGAATTGTCCCGTTTGTGCGCTGATCTGGGGTTGCCCAAAGGCGAAATGCTCGCCGCCCTGCTGCGGATACCGAACGTAGTCTCGTCTGCCTCCGGCGAAATGGACGAAGACGAATGGTTTGCACTGTGCGACACCGTCACTAAGGCGCTCGACCATCTCAAAAACTTTCGCAAACAGGAAGGGAAAGTCCTCGAAGCCGATCTGCGTTTGCGCATAGCCAACATCCTCCTGCTGCTCGCTGAAGTAACGCCCTTCGAACAGGAGCGCTTTGTACGGATGCGTGAACGCATCCGCAATAACATGGAGGAAGGTATTGGAAAGGAAAACCTTGACCCCAATCGTTTTGAACAGGAAATTTTGTTCTATCTGGAGAAGATGGATATGTCGGAGGAAAAAATCCGACTTGAACAACATTGTAAATATTTTATTGAACAAATGGACGGCAAGCAGGAATCATTGGGACGCACCCTCAACTTTATCTCACAGGAAATCGGTCGTGAAATAAATACCCTCGGCGCCAAAGCATACGATGCAGATATTCAACGCATTGTAGTCCAAATGAAAGACGAATTGGAAAAAACAAAAGAACAATTAGCCAACGTACTCTGACCTGAACCATGTTTGTAAAGCGTAATATCCCTTTTCATGTTATCTTCCGATTTGCCTGGAAATACCTGCTGATTTTTATCGGATGGAGCAGTTTCTGGCTCGTAGTGCATGAATACCTGCACCATTGCGGGATTCATGTGATGATTCCATTTGCTCCACTCGGTACGATTGGCGTGGCGGTGGCATTTTACCTGGGCTTTAAAAACAACCAGAGTTATGATCGTTTTTGGGAGGCGCGTACCATTTGGGGTGGCATTGTGAATTCGAGCCGGGTGTGGGGCAACCAGGTTTTAAGTTATATTTCTGAACACCATAACAAGGGGCAACAGCATACCGACGCGGTAAGCGATATCCACCGCCGCCTCATATATCGCCACCTCGCCTATATCAATGCTTTACGACTCAATCTGCGCAAACCGTCTACCTTTAGTCCCAACTACGTCGGCGCTGTAAAAAACTACCATTTTGGCGCCTCTGAGCGACAAGATTGGGAAACGCAGGTGAAACCTTTTTTAAACGAGAAAGAGTTTGAGGAACTTTCTCATGCACAAAATATGCCCACGCAGATTCTGCGCAAACAAAGTGAAGAATTACAGCGGATTTTTGAGCGCAACAGCCTGATTGAAGATTTTAGGCACATTGACCTGATGAATACCATTCGCGATTTTTACAACGAACAAGGTCGCGCAGAACGCATCAAAAACACGCCCTTCCCCCGACAATACGCATATTTCAGCAAAATTTTCACCTGGATTTTTGTGCTTTTGCTCCCCCTGGCGATGGTCAACGAGTTTGAAAAACTCGGACACGGTTACCATTGGCTCACGGTCCCATTCAGCACCCTGATTTCCTGGATATTCATGACGATGGAATTGGTGGGCGATAATTCGGAGGATCCGTTCGAAAATTTCATCAATGACGTGCCGATGACCGCCTTGTGCCGCAACATTGAAATTGACCTCCGTGAAATGCTCGGCGAAACGAACCTGCCACCCCGCATCATGCCAGTTGAGGGGATTTTGATGTAGTTGGAACAGGATTTACCGGATAATCAGGCTGTATTATTTATGCGTTTTCCCACGAAATAATGAGAAATACAGCAATACACCTGTTTGTCCGGTAAACCCTGTCCCCACCCTTACGCAATCTGCTCCAACAGTTTGCGCATGTCCACTTTTTCACCGACGATACCCGCCACTTCGCTGATTTTGACGCGTACCTGCTCCATCGAATCGCGTTCGCGAATGGTTACAGTTTCGTCTTCAAGCGTTTGAAAATCAATGGTTACGCAATAGGGCGTACCAATGGCATCCTGACGGCGGTAGCGGCGACCAACGGCGTCTTTTTCATCGTACTGACAAAGAAAATGGAATTTCAATTTGTCGTACACTTCACGGGCTTTGCCAACCAGTTCTTCCTTGTTTTTTAACAGCGGTAACACCGCACATTTGACCGGCGAAAGCGCGGGGTGAATTTTCAATACGGTACGGGTACTGTCTTCTCCCTGGGCATCAGGCACCGTTTCTTCAATGAGTGCGTTGCTGAGCACACTGAGAAACATCCGGTCGCAGCCCACCGAGGTTTCCACGACGTAGGGGGTGTAATGCTCATTCAATTCAGGGTCAAAGAATTGCATTTTTTTGCCCGACAACTGCGAGTGGCTGCCCAGGTCGAAATCGGTGCGGGAGTGGATGCCTTCCAGTTCTTTAAATCCGAAGGGGAATTCAAACTGAATATCCACGGCCGCATTGGCATAATGCGCGAGGTTGTCGTGGTCTTTGAAACGCAGTTTTTCGGCCGGCGTGATGGCGCGGTGCCAGGCCATGCGTTTTTCTTTCCAGGAGAGGTACCATTCCATCTCTGATCCGGGGCGAACGAAATATTGCATTTCCATCTGCTCGAATTCGCGCATGCGGAAAATGAATTGACGTGCCACAATTTCGTTGCGGAAGGCTTTGCCGATCTGGGCAATGCCAAATGGAATTTTCTGGCGGGTGGTCTTTTGAACGTTTAGAAAATTGACAAAAATACCCTGTGCCGTTTCGGGCCGGAGGTACAATTTGCCCTCGTCGCCGGCGATGTTCGACATCTGTGTGGAAAACATCAGGTTGAACTGCCGTACTTCCGTCCAGTTGCGCGAGCCCGAATCGGGGTCGGCAATTTCGAGTTCCTCGATGATGGCTTTCAGATCAGCCATATCGCTGTTTTTCATGGCATTGGCCAGGCGTTTTTCCACGGCTTCGGCCTTTTGTGTGTATTCCAATACCCGCGGGTTCGTTTCGCGAAACATTTTTTCATCAAAAGAATCACCAAAACGCTTGGCCGCTTTTTCTACTTCCTTGTCGGCCTTAGCCAGCATTTTATCTATCTCGTTTTCGATCAATACGTCGGCGCGAAAACGCTTTTTGGAGTCTTTGTTGTCCACCAAAGGGTCATTAAAAGCGTCTACGTGACCGCTGGCTTTCCAGATGAGCGGGTGCATAAAAATGGCCGAGTCTATTCCGGTGATGTTTTCGTGCATTTGCACCATGGCCCGCCACCAGTAGTCTTTGATATTGTTTTTCAACTCCACGCCCATCGGACCGTAATCGTACACGCCGTTTAATCCGTCGTACACTTCCGACGAGGGGTAAATAAATCCGTATTCCTTGCTGTGCGAAACGATGCGCTTGAATAAATCTTCTTGCATGCTGTGTGTGCTGAGAATGTTGGGTAAAAGTGCGCGAGGCATTGCCTTGAAAAAAGCGCCGCAAAGGTGCGGAAAATGGCGGGAAAATCACGTGTCAATTCAAAGATTCCCGAATAAACGACGAAGCCGGAAGTGTTTGTTACATTTGCACAAACCGATAAAAGCCAAGCGGCTGTACCTTATGTCCCATTCCTGTTTGCCCAATGGGTTGTTTTTGCTGATTTGTATCGCAATGCTTGAAGCCTGCAGTGTTCAGCGAGCCAAACAACTGCAAGTCAGGCACCGCGCCGACCCTGTTTTTTCCACCTGGCATGCCGGCAAAGGTCCCGAAAAGGAAGCCCGCCTGCATTATCTCGGCTGCGGCGGCTTTTTGCTCGAGTATGCAGGTGAAGGCTTGTTGATAGATCCCTATTTTTCCAATATCAGCCTTGCAGGCGCGCTTTTTTGCAGATTACAGAGCGATCAAGCGCTGATTGATACCTTTTTTCAAAGGCAGACTGGCGGTATCAACGACACTTCCGGCAATATTGGCACCATTCTGATTTCACACGCCCACCACGACCATCTGGCTGATGTACCCGCATTGTTACAAAACAACCTCTCCCCCACCCTGACCCGGGTGTACGGAAGCAACACCAGCGTGCATCTGTTGCGATCATTCCAGGGTCTGGTAGCAGACTCGGCGGCGCAATTAATTGATCTTGAGGCTTTTTTGGGCGCAAAACCGCCTGCCGATAAACCGGCAATTTCACCTTTTTTTTATACAAACAAACGACGCATCCGCTTCGCCGCCCTACCCTCGGGACACGCGGGGCATTATTTTTTTATCAAGGGGCAAAAACTGCCCGGCACAGCGGGGAGCGTCCGAAAACCGCGTAAAAAAGCGCCAAACCGGGTTTTAAATTTCAAGGAAGGTGAAAATTTCAACTTTTTGATTGACTTGCTGGATGAAAACGGGCAACCCGTTTTTCGGATATTTTCAAATGCCGGCGCTGCCTGCGACGCCGGCCAGGGCTACCCGCCAAACGATGTGCTCAATGAGAAAAATGTGGACCTCCTGCTGATTTGTGGCGCCAATTACAATATTGCAAAAGACTATCCCGATGGCTTGCTGGATTACCTGCGCCCCGCCGGCCTTTTTGTCGGTCATTGGGAAAATTTCTTCCAACCCATTAGGAAATTGCAAAAAAAGCCCGCTACCGTGCCAAATACGAATATTCCGAAGTTGATGCGCCTTCTGGTTAAATATGCTGAAAAGAGAGGGGTTCCCCGGGCCATTTTTCTCGAACAACCGCTGGGGAAACCGCTGCGGTTATTCTTTTGATGCAGCCGGTTCACATTCGCCCATTTAACTACATTCAGAATAAATTATTACAATATAAACGAAACACAATATCTTTACCGACGACACACCCTGTATCCAAAACCAGCTCCGCCTAACCAACCATGTTCCCCTTCGAGAAAATATTGGCCTATATCGCCAATGAACAGTGCGCACTTGTCATCGGTCCGGAAATCATGCATTTCGAAGAAAAGCCGATGAACATGTATTTGCGCGACCGGCTATATCAGCAATACAAGAATGATGTAATGCACTATTATGCCGGCGACGGACTGTTCCTTTTCCCCCCTTCCGACGAATCTGTAAAATCGGATGTTGCGCAATCGCTTCGCCAGGAGTGTTACAAACTGCCACAAACACAGGGTTACAATGAATCCTTGCTGAAAACCATTGCAAGGATACCTTTCCACCTGATCGTTTCGATCAACCCTGACACTTTTTTATCGGATACTTTTTTTCGTTTCGGGGTCACTCATCGCTTCTCGCACTTCCGCAAGGGCGATAGCCCAAGCGATGAAGTGATGCTTCCGAGTCGTGAGGCCCCGTTGATATACAATATGGCCGGCAGTGTGCTGGAAGATGAAAGCCTGATTCTGGATTATGAAGATCTTTTTTCGTTGATCAGTTCCTCGCTGGGTGCGGCCGGGTTGCCGGAAAACCTACAGACTGCGCTGGGGAACATACGTTCTTACATTTTTTTGGGTTTCCCGTTTGAGAAATGGTACACGCAGGTCATGTTGCGCATCGTTTGTGGCAAAGCCACTTATAAAAAATACGCCGGCCCGCACCATATCAATCCCGACACGCACACATTTTTAGCCAATCAGTTTAAAATCGAATTTTGGGACGCCAGTAATGGCGATTTTATGGCGGCTTTTATGGATGCTGCAGAGAAATACCGCGATGCCGATCCGCAGAAAGCCCAGGTGCCTTTTTTGCGCGAACTACTTGAAGATCCGACTGTGCCGGAAGAAGCAGCCATTATCCGGGAGATTCAACATGCCAAATTCGACAAGGCAATTGCCATTTTACTCGCATTTGCCAAAGGCAATCCGGCACATGAAGACGCCGCATCACAAATCAGCGGACGATATAAATACCTGGTTGACAACCAGTCTAAAATTGACAGCCGGGAATACCTGACCAACCTGAATCAAATTGCCGACGCGGTCATTCAACTGGCCCGTGCTATCGCCAAATCAAAATGAGCGCCACGTACCGATACCCCGGGGTTAAACCCTTTGAAGCCCGCGATGTCGCCTTGTTCTTTGGTCGCGAAAATGACCGGGCAGAACTGCTTGAACAGGTGAAGCGCCAATCACTAACTGTTCTTTTTGGCAAGTCCGGCTATGGCAAATCCTCTCTGTTAAAAGCCGGCCTGATGACCGACCTTTTGGCAAGTCCGAATCTGGTCCTCAACCCCGAAAGCGGCGAAGAGGAAATTTTGCCCAATTTCCCGGTTTACATCCGTTTCAATCTTTACGGCAAAGGCGCCAAAACAGCCCTGCCGATCGAAACGCTCCTGCATCGCCTTCGTGCCGAAGTCGGCGCAAACGATGAAGATGAAACCCTCTCCGCATTTTTTCAAAAAAGACAGAAAAACAACACCTTGTGGAGCGCATTCAAATGCAGCAAAAAAGTAGCAAAACAGCGTTTTTTTCTTATTTTTGACCAATTTGAAGAGTTTTTTTCCTACCCTGCGCATGCCCAGGCTGAATTTAAACAACAACTTACCGAACTGCTCTATACGCGGATTCCTCAGTCCATCCGCAATGAAATGGACGAACTCAACCGCACACAAAAAAACAGGCTGCATCAGGATATGGGCGTTCATGTCCTGTTTGCCATTCGTTCCGACCGTATCCATTTGCTCAACAGTATGCGCGACGAATTGCCGGCAATTTTGCAAAGTCGTTATGAGTTGCAAGCACTGAGTGAAGGGCAAGCGAGGGATGCCATTGTAAAACCCGCATTGCTTGCCGGCGAACATTTCGTGCTGAAGAATGCCTTTGGTTACGAACCTGATGCCCTGCAAAAAATTCTGTCTGAACTCAATCGCGCATCTGAAACCAATAATGAATTGGAAGCAGCGCGCCATATTGAGGCATTTCAATTGCAAATGGTTTGTCAGACCATAGAGCAACGACTGATCGCGCAAACAAAAAAAGCAAAAGGCGAACAACCGCTGATGGTGACGGCCGCCGATTTGCCTGATTTTCAACAGATTTACGAGCAATATTACATTTCAAGGCTGGCCGATTTGCCGGAAAGTGAAACACGGCAAACTGCACATATTTTATTGGAAGAAGAAATGGTAATCGGAGATGACCCCGCCAATGTGCGACGGGTGAGTATGGATAAGGACTTGTTAAAGGAAAGTATGCTGCAAAATCATCAAAGGGTGGTTACGCAGGAGTTGCTCGACTATCTGGAAGACAAATTCTTGTTGCGCCGTGAAACGATCGGCGGGCATATTCACTACGAAATCAGTCACGATGTGCTGCTCACTCCTTTGATGAATGCGCGAACAGAACATCGTGAGCGAGAAGAAAAAGCGGCAACAGAACGGAGAATTGCACAGGCAGAGGCGCTGGCTCAGCAAGAACGAGCAGCGCGCGCCTATGCCGAAAAAAGACGCAGAAGGGCCCGCTGGCTGTCCATTGCTTCAGTAGCCGGTTTTATTTGCGCTGCTTTGGTTGGCGCCTGGGCCATGGATCAAAAACGCCTGGCTGATATCCAGCGAAGTATTGCAGAAGAGGCGCTTGTAAAAGTCAGGGTGGCCGAACAACTGCGCCGACAGGCAGAGATGGAAAAAAAACGCAGCGAATTCTGGCATACACTCGGCGATATTGAAGTGATCCTGAAATCCAAAAACGGCTGCCCGGACAAAAACCAGCGCATGCAACTGGATACAATGCCGCAGTATTACATATTTGACCAGCCGTTACAAGATAAAGTGAGAGAAATACGAGAAAAAATTCATGCCAACCAATGTGATTAACCCATGAAAACAACTTGCCTGTTCGTACTGCTTTTGACGTTCTCCACGTCATTCAACCTAAATGCGCAGCAAAAATGCGACAATTATGCCTGCATGATACAACGTGCCCGCGACTACAAGGCAGCAGGCGACTTTGTGGAAGCCTTTCATGCGATCAACGCCGCCATGCGTTATCCCGATGCCAACAAATGGGAGGCCGATGCTTTACTGACCAGCGTTTTCTTTGAAATCAACCAACTGCGTACCGATGCTGAAATTGCCACCCAAAAAGCCAATGAAGCGACACAAAAAGCGATAGAAGAACGCGAAAAAGCGATAAAGGCAGAAATCGCCGCTGTCCGCTTGCACCGGATTGCTGTTCGTGCACGCGACTCCATGGAAACGCTGGCTCAAAAAGGCCGCGAACTGGAACGCACCTTTTCCGACAGCAGCGCCTTCCCTTATTTGCGCCAAACCGGTCTGGAGCATTTTTTATTTGATACACTCCGGCAAAGCCGCGATTACCGGAATGCCCTTACCTACTTTGCTCTCGCTCGCTTTCTAATGCCCGACCCTCAACTGGACTTTCTGATTGAAGCCTGTCAAATAGGCATAGAAGCAGAAGACGACTTCATCGCCGGGCGACTCGACAGCGCTGCTGCACGTTATGCGCTTGTGCTTTCAAAGGTGGACAGTGCGGCCTGCAGCGGAGGCTTCGAACAATGGCGAATGGCGCAAATCAGAGAAGTGCAGGAGTTGTACGAACAACTCGTTCAAAAACAAAGAAGCAATCCCTTGCGATTCATTGTCCTGAAAGGGAACTGGTGGACGCTTCCAATATCTTTTGCCGCCAATCGCGACTTGCAACAGGTTGTTTTTCGTCAAAACCCCTCCAATTTCAAAAAACTGCCTACTGTCCTTGATTCTCTTAAAAACCTGCAGTCGTTGCAATGGTCAGATTGTCCAAACATCCGGGAAATGACCGATTGGATGGGGGTTCGGCAGTTAAAAAGGCTGGAATTTGACCAAAATGCAAACCTTTATGCCCTGAAAAATCTGGACTCCATTCCCGATCTTTCTGCATTGATATTGCGCAATTGTCCGGCGCTGACCCTGGTGATTGGCAGTAGCAAACTGGATACGTTGGCAGTTGAATACAGTCCGCAAGTGCGTGTTGCCGGTTTGTTGGCGAAAAATGCAGGGTTGCAACAACTTATACTGGCCGATTTGCCAGATGATTCGCTGAATATCAGCAATTTATCACAACTCGAATCACTCAGTCTGGCCCGTATGAAAGCCGGCAACCTGCACGGACTGGAAAACAACACCCGTCTGCGTGAATTAAAAGTTGAGGCACTGGAAAATCTTCATCATTTGAAAGCGCCCCCCAGCCTGCGGGCAGGTTACATCAGCCAATGCCCTGCGCTGACCGATTTGAAAGATTGGCCGGCTTCCGACACCCTGAAAACCCTGGTACTGAAAAACAACCAACAATTAAAAACCCTGCCCAACTGGAAGAATTTCCCCCGTTTGAATACCCTGATCGTCCAGAATGAGCGCGATTTGAAACGGGCGCCCGGAACCGCTGCGCTGCCGCACGATGCCCGCATTTACCTGCTCAACAACCCGAACCTCATCACCAACAGCCTTCATGCCGGTTTTGGTTTTGATTGGGATGTGCGAATTTCAAGCATAAAAATGGAGTTTGAGCACCGCAGGCGCTTGCAATGGCGATTTGTAAAGAATCAGGATTTTGGAATCAAGGCCATCGCTTCCTATACGTGGAAAAATTTCTATAATCCATCGCCCGGCATAGTCAAAAACGCTTCGGAGGGCCTTGTAGTGGGGGGTGTTGTCAGTTACTATTCGCCCTATCTGATTTATACCGGCATTGGGATGGGCGCAGCGCGACTATGGAGTCGTTTTTCAGACGAAAGCGTCAAAATGACCAATCATTTTGTCTGGATCAACAACCTGGGCGTTCAGGTTGCGCCCTATTTCCTGCGAAAAGACAAAATGGGGCTGAACATGGATTTGTATACCATCTTTCGCGGGAATGATTATTTTATTCTTCCCTCTTTCGGCCTGACCTATTATCGAACCCTTGGCTTTCACCGGAAAACCAGTTTTGTTCGCCTCAATGAAGCACGCCGTACGACCTTTTTCAAGGGCAAAAAAGTGCCACAGGATGCTTTACAAAAACATGTTATGGATAAGAATTAAACCCGCGTTTTGAAATCTTTAACCCTCGCCGACGCAACCGGGTGATAAAACAGACGTTTTTTTGCAGCAACATTAAAAAATCCTGTTCTTAACTGCATGATGAAGCACTTGTTTTTCGCACTAATAACACTTTTTTTTCTCCAACCCATTGCAGCACAAACGCCGGCGCCGGCTGAAAAAAATGATCCTGCCGCCAAAAAAGTGCTCGATAAAATCCGAAAAAAATACGAGGCGTACAAAACCGTAGAAGCGGCCTTTTCACTCACCATTGAAGTGCCAACACAGGCCAAAGAGGTACAAAAAGGGGTGATTGCCCAGGAGGGCGCCAAATTCCGTCTCGACATGACGGATCAAACCATTGTCAGCGACGGGGTAACTACCTGGGCCTATCAGAAAAAATCGAACGAACTCCAGATCAGCAACGCCGACCCCAATGATGCCAATGCATTTCTTACACCTAAAGATTTGCTCAGACGCTATCAAAAAGGTGATTTTCTCTATGCCATTGCCGACAAAACGACTGAAAACGGCAAAGTGCTTACCCAGATTGAATTCAAACCAAAAGACCGGAATTCGGAATATGCCAAACTCCGCGTAGCTATAGATGAAAAAGCGGGCGCTATTCAGAGTATCAAAGCGTTTGCCAAGGACGGATCGCGCTACACTTTTGCCATCACCCGGCTCTCGCCCAACAAAGCCCTTGGCGCCGGTCAGTTTACCTTTGATCAAAACCAGTACAAAGGGATACGAGTGGAAGATTTAAGGATGTAAATTCCAATAACCAGGGCACAAAAAAGGGTTGACCAGCGACATACGGATGCTGGTCAACCCTTTTTTGTGCTTTCCGTGTTACTTTCGAATCGCTTCAACCGGATCCATGTTACTCGCCATAAAAGCGGGAATCAATCCTGAAGCCACCCCTACCAGCACACTGACCAAAATACCCCAAAAAGCATTGCTCAGAGAAAGGTGAATATCAAAATCTATGGCCGCCGAAATGCCTGCTGTCACCATCCAGATCAATAAAAGGCCAAATAACCCGCCGAAAATGCAAAGTACCACGGCTTCGATCAGGATTTCCAGCAAAATAAACCAGCGCTTGGCGCCCAAAGCCATTTTGATACCGATGATATTGGTACGCTCCCGCACCGATACAAACATGATATTGGCTACCGAGAACATACCTACCAGCAAAGCAAAGCCGCCGATAAATATGCCGGCAACATTCATGGTTCCAAACAGGCTGTCGAACAGCCCGCTGATGATAGACAAGGTATTAAGCGCAAAATTGTTTTCTTCGATGGGTCGCAAACGGCGCTCTCCTCGCAAAACACCCGTGATTTCGTCTTTTAAACTCTCAACATCTACCCCTGGTTTTGCTTTGGCGCAGATACTGGTTCGGGAAAATTCACCTTTCGCACGCACCCCGAAACCGCGGCGAGCCAGATTGTAGCCAATTAATACACAGTTGTCAAAATTAAAGGGTTTAAGCAGGTCTTTGCCCGAAGGTTTGAGGACGCCCAGCACCCGCAATTTTCGTCCACCCACGCTGATGTCTTTGCCAACCGGGTCAATTCCTTCACCAAACAATCCGTCGGCAATCACAGAGCCCAGAATACACACATCGGCGCCCGACTGGTATTCAACGGGAGAGAGAAAACGGCCCTCGTCTTCAAATTCCAGATGAAAAAGATCCCGACAATCCTCGGTCAGTCCAATAAAATAACAGTTTTCAACGCTGGAGGAGTGCCATTTGGCGGTTTTTGCGCCTAAGAACTGCCAATATCCCACCAGTTCTGCCAGTTCAAGCTCTTCTTTCAGGACTTCAAACTCGTGAAAAGTGAAATTGGGCCGGCGCATCCATTTCCAAAAATTGGCTCCCGGATCTTCAGCCCAGGAAAACTTCTCGATGTAGATCACATCATTGCCAAGTTTGGCCATGGAACCGCGGATATTGTCTTCCAGCGAATTGACCGCGCTTTTAACGCCGATAATGCAAAAGATGCCGATGGTTACACCAAGTAGTGATAAAAAAGAGCGCAATTTATTGGCGGCCAATTGCTGCCAGGCCTGAGAAGCGCCTTCCAGAAGGATACGGAGGATTTGTTTCATTGAATCCGTGATTTTGCGCAAAAATCAAGTGTAACTGCTCGGTTGATCAGGACAGTATCAACAGAATTAGCTACGTTTTAATACGTCCCGAAGGTAATTTGAATCGTTGTGAAGCCTTTGCAGTGTTCGATGAATGTTAAAAGTTCATCTATTAACCCCCTCTTTGCGTTCCTTTTCCCGCATTTGCTCACTGGTCAGCGTGCTGCCGTCGTGGCTCCATCCTGGCGGCCCAAAAACATACCAGATCTTTGACCACAAGGGTTTATCCTTGCGAAACAAGTCCTTGAAAATCTGAATCCATTCGTGAAAAACAATGTGAAAAGCATCTTTTTTTTCCAGTGGCTTGGTCAACCCGTAGCGCAATGGTTGGTATGCCGTAGCCGGTAATTCAGGTTGAAAAGTGCCAAACATTTTATCCCAGATGATAAGAAACATCCCCAGATTTTTGTCCAAATACAAGACATTGGATGCATGGTGTACGCGGTGATGCGAGGGGGTTACCAAAATATATTCCAGCCAACCCAATTTGTTAACATGTTCGGTATGAACCAGAATGCCCCAAATCTGGGTAGCGGCAAAAATGAAAATAATATCCAGCGGTTTAAAGCCGGCCAGCGCCAATGGAATAAAGTAAATGAAGCGGTACAAGGGTTGGAAGACCGACGAGCGGAAGCCAACCGTCAGGTTGAATTGTTCAGACGAGTGATGGGTCACATGTACAGCCCAGAAGAAGCGGCTGAAATGGTCTACCCGATGCAGCCAGTAATATAAAAAGTCCATGCCCACTACCAGCCAGAACCAATACCAGAAAGGAGTACTGAATTCATACCAGCGGTGTTCCCAAAGCCATTGAAATACAACCAGATAGACCGCACGAAACAACAAATCTATACCACTGTTCAGCAACATCAGGTATAAGTTGGTCAGTGTGTCTTTTACCGTATATGACCGGGTATGGCGGTAATGGCTCAGCAGCATTTCGCCCGCAATTACGACTACATAAAGCGGTGTGCTGATCAAAATAAGCAGTTGTTCTCGTAGCGATTCCATAGTTAAAACGAATTTTGCAAAACCCCGAACAATATCCAGACGCTTACCCCTATAAGGATTATTCCGGCCACCCTGACGATTTTCTCGGGAACGCCAGGTTTCAGCCTGCGACCAATCTGATGCGCCAGCAGGGCCTTGCTTAAATCAGTGCCGAATAGTGCAATCAACGCTGCTGCCATAAACAAGCGGACATAATTCTCGCTGCCATCCGGCGCTTCGGCACGGGCGGCGGTGGCAACTCCCAGCCAAAATAACCAGTTGGAGGGATTGCTCATGTTGATCGAGAAACCTTGAAGAAAGGTGTAGCGTCGCTTGTGTAACTGCGTCGAGGCGCGCGAATCTTCCATGAAATTTCGTTTGCGTGGCCACACGGCTGAAAGGCCAAAACCCAACAACAACAAGCCGCAAACTAGGCCAAACCAGCGCTGGAAGTAAGTTTCATTCGTGATGCCTGCCAACTGGCCGGCGCCCCACCAACTGCCCAGGACCAGCAAACTATCGCTTGTAAACGCCCCCGCTACCAGCGCTACGCCATGCCGCATGCCATGCGTCAGCGTGGTCCGAATATTCATAAAAAAAAGCGGCCCTATCAGCAAGCCGTAGGCAAGGCCCGACAAGAGGCCTTTTACAAGAGGTTCCATAAACCGGGATGGAGCGAATCAGGACAATCCGTTATTTTCGCGCCGCAAAGGTAAAATCGAGACCGGCCATATTGTTTTAATTTTATGCAAAACATGAGAGAACTGCAATTTTTCATCCTTGTGCTGTTGGCGCTTCCGGGTTGTCGGCAACCGGCGCCACCGCCCGTAGTATTTCATCTGGAATCGCCTTTTGCCCTGAAAATGGGCCAAACCGGAGTGTCTGACAAAACAGAGGGGTTTGCCATTCGATTTGATAAAATTGCTTCGGATAGCCGTTGTCCTTTAGGGGTGCAATGTATTACAGCCGGTCAGGCAGAGGTGGTGCTTACCCTGACCAAAACGGGGGTTACAAAGACGGTAACCCTGCCTTTTACCCTGCCAAATGGCAAGGATAATGTTACCGATTTTGAAGGGCACACCATTCGCGTGGTGGGGGTAACTCCATTTAAACAAAAGGACACGGCAATAAAGCCTGAAGAATACGGCGTGGCTCTTACGGTCATCCCTACCCCACCTCCGGCCCCAAAAGCACAACCTGGAACCCCGTTTACCCTGGCCATCGGACAGGAGATTGAGGTTGCAGAAGACCCGGCATACAAAATCCGATTTGAGGCTGTCACCGACGACAGCCGCTGCGCAGAAGGAGCTCCCTGTATTTGGGCGGGAAAAGTTGATTGTCAACTTAAACTCAGCCTGGGCGATACGACCCTCGTCGCAACATTGAGTACCGGCGATTTGAGCAAAGGGGGAAAAGGAGTCGGCGTATTCGGACCATACACCCTGCAACTTGACGACGTTACGCCCGCCAGGGTGCAGGGCGACGTGATCGAACCACGACACTACCGCGCCATCCTTTCACTGCGCAAATAACACCCGTAAAATCTGCAATAATTTGTCTGCAGGCACTAACTTTGCGCCGCAAACATTCGCTTTGAACAGTTCCTGACTGTTTTCACCCATCAATTTTTATTATCATGTTAAAAGGAACTGTCAAGTTCTTCAACGAAACCAAAGGTTACGGCTTCATCCTCGAAGAAGGAACCGGCGAGGAAATATTTGTACACGCCACTGGTCTGGTGGATAAAATAAGAAACGGCGATACGGTTACTTTTGAAACCAAACGTGGAAAAAAAGGCATGACCGCTGTTGAAGTAAAACTGGCCTGAATAGTCCGTAGTTTACCAAAGAGCGCCTCTCCGATACATCTCGGAGAGGCGCTCTTACTTTGCAAACAACCTGTACGCCGGGTTATTCCATTATCGGGGCTGCAACCTGCTCCATGGTGACAATCGTCGGATTGGGCAGGTCGCTTTCGATCAGGCCGTCGCGCATCCGAACGATGCGGTGCGCGTGCAGCGCAATATCCTGTTCGTGGGTCACAATTATTACCGTATTGCCGGCTTTGTGAATCTGCTCGAACAATCCCATGATTTCGTAGCTGGTTTTGGTGTCAAGGTTGCCAGTGGGCTCGTCGGCCAGGATAATAGCCGGGTCATTGACCAATGCCCGGGCAACTGCCACCCGCTGACGCTGGCCACCGGACAGTTCATTGGGTTTGTGCATGATACGATCGCCAAGGCCCACTGACTCCAGGGTTTTTCGGGCCTTTTCGAGTCGTTCTTCCCGTCCTACGCCGGCATAAACCAGCGGCAGGGCTACGTTTTCGAGGGCACTCAGGCGGGGCATAAGGTTAAAAGTTTGAAATA
>JANRLZ010000314.1:0-28604 GCA_033762055.1 Saprospiraceae bacterium | reverse complement strand
GATGAAGGATGAAGGATGAAGGATGAAGTATTTTTTTTACATCCCTCATCCCTCATCCCTCATCCCTCATCCCTCATCCCTCATCCCTCATCCCTCATCCCTCATCCCTCATCCCTCATCCCTCATCCCTCATCCCTTTTTTCCTTGTTTTCGAAAAAAATCCCTTTTTTTGCCCTCGCTTTTCTCCGACACCCATGCGCCGATTGTTCCGAGTTTTCCTTTTCTGGTTTTTTTGCCTGTTATCCAGTCCGATTTACGGACAAACCGCCGCGGTGCTCGACACCTTGGGCAATCGCCTGTCGTTGCTGGTACAACTTTCACAATCAGGCAATTACGAACAGGCACAAGTAGAGGTGGAATTTATCCGGGAATTTTTAAAACGGCATCAACTCCCGGTTACCCCAAAGGCGCTTTCGCTCATGTCGGGCATTTACAAGGCCAATCAGGACGAACAAAGCGCCTTCCGCATGTTGTCGGAAGCCGAACTGGATGCCCGGCGCGATCCGAATTTTGTCACCAAAGCAGCCCTGCTCAAAACGCTGGTGCAGGAATGCCGTCAATGGAAATTGCCCGACCTGGCACTCAGCGCCCAGCAATTGCTGGCGGTGGCAGAAGATTCTATTGCAACGCGCGAACGACGCGAAGAAGCACGCGGGATGCAGCAGCAGTTCGATTCATTGGCCGCCTTGCGACAAAAGGAGCTCACCGAACGAGGCCAGTTTTTTACGATTAAAAAAGATAAGGCACTGCTCTACGTCATACTCTGCGCCTTGTTTATCCTTACGCTGATCGTTTGGAACTATCGCACCGGTCGCCACTGGCGAAAAGTGCTGGATAAAAAGACCCTTGAATGGGACATCCTTCGCGCCAACCTGCAACAGGAGTCCCTTGCACCAACCCTGGTTACCGGCACGGAAATACCGGCAGAGACTCCCGCGCGCAGCACCCTGCCCGATCCATATATGGTGTATCACGGGCCAAAGCCGGAACAAATCTGTCTGCTTATCGAGCCGAATCGCCAGGTTGTTTTGTATTTAAAATCGCTGCTGTCCGACCGGTTTCAAATCGAGATGGCACAAACACCCGCCGAGGCGCTGGAAATGGCAACTGAGATGTTGCCCGACCTGATCGTTTGCGATGCCTTGCTCAATGGAAAAACCGGTATCGAAGTGGCCCGGCAAATTAAATTGAGCGAACGCACCAACCATATTCCGGTGGTGCTGCTTACCGACAAATTCGGCAATGAAGGCAAACTTGATGCCTTGCGCGCCGGCGCCGATGCCTGGTTTACCCGCCCGGTTATTGACGACGAATTCGACGCCTCCGTGCAGCGGCTGCTCAATGCAAGAAAACAACGCCACGAACAATTCAACCGCTTTTTACAGTTGTATTTTTCTGAAAATCGCGTGCCGCTGCAAGACCCCTTCCTGCTCCAAACCGTACAAATGATCGAAAACAACCTGGCCAATCCGGATTTTTTGCCCGACGATATTTCCCGCAAGTTACAACTCAGTAAAACGCATTTTGTCAAAAAACTGAAAGTACTGACCGGCAAAGAACCCGTACAACTCATCCGTGAAATGCGCCTGGAAAAAGCGCGCGTCCTGCTTGAAAAACGTGCCGGAACGCCCCAGGCCATCTCCGAACTGGTAGGCTTCAGCAGCGCCGGCACCTTTGCCCTTGCGTTTAAAGAATACTTTGGCGAGAATACCTTGCTGCTCTACTCGCTGCCGCCGGGAGGACGTTTGTAACTGGCGGCAAAGAAGAAGGTTGTTTATGCTGTACGAATTACCTTCGCCTCGAATAACCTGCATGGTGCGTACCCTTGTTTACTCTTTTGTTTTGCTAGCCGTCCTACTCGCCCCCGTCCTCGGAGGCTTTGGCTGTTTGCATTATCAAAAGAAATTAGTGCGCAGAGAATGGAAACAAAAACTGCTGGCGTGTTTGCCTGAAGACCAGCTGGTGCAACTCATGTTCAACCAGCGTGATGCCCGGAACCTGCTAAAGTGGGAACATGCGCGCGAATTTGAATACCTCGGACGGATGTACGACGTGGTTCGTGTGGAACAGAACGGCGATCGTATGATTTACCATTGCTGGGCCGACCATGCCGAAACCGCCATCAATCAACAACTGCATACACTGCTCGCAAACGCACTGCAGACCGATCCCGCCGGCCGGCAGAGCAAAGAGCAGATGAGTGTGTTTTTCCGTACGCTGTTTTTTCAGGATTCGCCTTGCTGGTCCTTACCCTGCATTGATCCGGCTGAAAAAATGGCTTTTCCGGCTCATTTTTACCCCCTGGCGCATGGCGATTCCTCGCCGCCTTCCCCACCTCCTGAACGGGTCTGACCAGTTTGTTTTTCATCTGCCATTTGATGGTGTTCTCGCAATTGGATGCCTGCGGTGAGGTTAACTCGTCCGCGGGGTCGTTGCGTTGGAACATGCCGGCAGATAGATGTTTGTGATACAACTACTAAAACATGCAGATCCTGACATGAAATATATTTTAACCATTTTTCTCCTGTCGCTTTTCGCTGCCGGAGCCGGCTCCCAAATCATTACCATAAAAGACGAAGATACCGGGCAACCTATTGAAGGCGTAGTGTTGATTTCCGGTCAGCCTGTGGCTACGACGACGACCAATGCCAAAGGACAAGCTGATGTGACGGCTTTCAGGGGCGCCGAACGGATAGAATTGCGCGGATTGGGTTATCTCACCCAAACGGCTTCTTTTGCTGAACTTGAAGCCGCCGGCTTCAATCGGTCGCTGCTGCCATCCAACATCAACTTTGATGAAGTGGTGGTGTCGGCTACGCGGTGGAACCAGAAAGCCAAGGAAATACCGGTGAAAATCATCGCCATTTCGCAAAATGACATCGCATTGGAAAACCCGCAAACTGCTGCCGATATGCTGGCCAACTCGGGTTATGTTTTTATGCAAAAAAGCCAGCAGGGCGGCGGCAGCCCGATGATACGCGGTTTTGCCACCAACCGGCTGATTTACACGGTTGACGGGGTACGCATGAACACGGCTATTTTCCGGGGAGGCAACATTCAGAATGTTATTTCTCTCGACCCGTTTGCGATGGAAAAAGCGGAGGTGGTGTTCGGCCCCGGTTCGGTTATTTACGGCAGCGATGCCATCGGCGGGGTCATGAGTTTCCAGACCCTGTATCCTGAATTGTCGCTCGACGGTTCGCCAATGGTAACCGGCAAGGCCGTAATGCGCTATGCATCTGCCAATCATGAAAAAACCGGCCATTTCGATGTTAATGTCGGCTGGAAGAAGTGGGGCATACTAAGCAGTTTCAGTTCAAACGATTACGGCGATTTGCGCATGGGCAATTATGGTCCCGACGAGTACCTGCGCCCCTTTTACGTGCAACGCCAGGATAGCACCGACATTTTGATCGCCAACGATGATCCGCGCGTACAACGACCTTCGGGTTATTCGCAGGTCAATATGATGCAAAAACTGCGTTTCAAACCGAATGAAAAATGGGACATTCAATACGGATTCCACTTTTCAGAAACCTCTGCCTATTCGCGTTACGACCGGCATATCCGCTACCGCGGGAACGGTCTGCCGCGTTACGGGGAATGGTCTTATGGTCCGCAAGTCTGGCGCATGAATAATCTGAATGTTACGCACAACGGCAACAACAGCGTGTACGATCAGATGAGCCTGCGTCTGGCCCGTCAGTATTTTGAGGAAAGCCGGATGGATCGGGATATTAATCAGGACGAACGTCATATTCGCCGGGAGGAAGTGATTGCAAACTCATTCAACCTCGACTTTTTAAAATCAATCGGCAGCCGGCAGAAGTTGTTTTACGGGATAGAAGTGGTACAAAACGATGTGACTTCAGGCGGGGTGGATGAGAATATCGCCACCGGTGAATCGGCTGAAGGCCCGTCGCGTTATCCGGAGGCTACCTGGGCTTCATACGGCGTTTATGTGAGTCACCAGTGGAATGCCTCCGACAAGTTTACCTTGCAATCGGGCCTGCGTTACAACCAGTTCAAACTCGACGCCACCTTTGATACGCGTTTTTATCCTTTGCCTTTTACGACCGCCGAACTGAACAATGGCGCGCTGACGGGTAGCCTGGGCCTGGTGTACCGGCCTGCGAGCGACTGGGTGCTTTCACTCAACGGCGCTTCGGCCCTGCGTTCGCCCAACGTGGATGATGTGGGCAAAGTATTCGATTCAGAGCCCGGTGCGGTGACGGTACCCAATCCCGACCTCCAGGCAGAATATGCCTGGAGCGGCGATGCAGGGATTGCAAAAATCTTTGGCAGTTACCTGAAAATTGATTTCACCGGTTATTACACCCGACTCAACGATGCGTTGGTTCGCCGGGATTTTACCCTGAACGGGCAAGACAGTATTGACTACGATGGCACTTTGAGTCAGGTGCAGGCCATTCAAAATGCGGCATTTGCCACGGTTTACGGCATTCAGGCCGGTTTTGAATGGAAGTTGCCGCTCGGGTTTGGCATCTCTTCCGATATTAATTACCAAAAAGGCGAGGAAGAACTTGATGACCAAAGCACCAGTCCCTCGCGACATGCGGCGCCCTGGTTTGGCATTTCCCGGCTGACTTACTCCGGTAAAAACCTTCGCTTGCAGTTTACAGCGGAATACAGCGGTGAAGTGACGCATGAAAACCTGCCCGAAGAGGAAAAAGGCAAGCCTGAAATTTATGCGGCAAATGCCGATGGCAAGCCCTACTCGCCCGGTTGGTACACCCTGAATTTCAATGCCTTGTATCGGGTAAGCGACCACTGGAGCGTCAGCGCCGGTATGGAAAATCTGACCGATCAGCGTTACCGACCGTACAGTTCGGGCATCGTGGCGCCGGGAAGGAATTTTATCCTTTCACTGCGGGCGAATTTTTAAGAAACAAAGTCGCTGTCTCACAAGTTATGTTTTTAGACAGGATTGACAAGATTTACAGGTTTTTTTACTTTTTTATAGGGTAATTTTCCTGTAAATCTTGTCAATCCTGTCTAAATTAAACTTGTGAGACAGCGACTTTAGGTTCAATGTCAGGAATTATCATGAGGCTGCCACTCGCAGACCGATCCGTTCTCCTTCTATCAGCATGCGCTGGAAGGCTTCATCATATCCGTTGCCGATCTCACCTTCAAGAATTGCTTCACGAACAGCGGTTTTTACGATGCCAACCTCGCGGGAAGGCGGGATACCAAAGGTTTGCATGATGATTTCGCCGGTGATAGGTGGTTGCCAGAGGCGCAAACGGTCGGCTTCGCTGACCTCCGACATGCGTTCTTTCAACAATTCATAACCCTCCAGGTAGCGACGCATTTTGTTCGGATTTTTGGTAGTAATATCCGACTCGCACAGTTTCATCAGATCCTCAATATCAGGCCCGGCATCGAACAGGAGGCGTCGCACGGCCGAATCGGTTACCTGTTCTTTGGTAAGGGAGATGGGGCGAAGGTGGAGTAATACCATTTTTTGTACAAACTCCATCTTGCCATCGAGGGGGAGACGCATTTCACGGAAAATTTTGGGAACCATTTTAGCCCCCATCCATTCGTGTCCGTGAAAAGTCCAGCCCCCCGTTTCCTTGTCGAAGCGTTTGGTGGCCGGTTTCGCAATGTCATGCAGCACGGCCGCCCAGCGCAACCAGAGGTTGTCGGAGCGTTTGCACACATTGTCGAGCACTTCGAGGGTATGGTAAAAGTTGTCCTTGTGGCCGCGGCCGTTGCGGTCTTCCACGCCTTGCAAGGCAACCATTTCGGGGAAGATCAGATGCAATAAACCACTGTCAAACAAGAGTTTAAATCCGGTGGACGGCTGGGGGGTCATCAGGATTTTTTCCAGTTCGCCCGCAATCCGTTCTTTTGAAATGATGTGAATCCGGCTTTTGTATTTTTTGATGCCGTTGAAAGTGGACGGTTCGATTTGAAAACCCAACTGGTTGGCAAATCGGATAGCGCGCAGCATCCGCAGCGGGTCGTCGGAAAACGTTTGTCCAGGGTCGAGCGGTGTTTTGATTATTTTGCTTTCCAAATGTTCCAGGCCATTGAAAGGATCAATGACATGACCAAAATCCGACTCGTTGAGGCTCATAGCCAGGGCATTGATGGTAAAATCGCGGCGGTTTTGGTCGTCTTCCAGGGTGCCGAGTTCGACATCGGGTTTGCGGCTGTCGGGACTGTAACTTTCCCGTCGGGCGCCTACAAATTCGTATTCAATGCCGTCGCAGCGCAGCATGGCGGTACCGAAGCGACTGTAAACGGCCACCTTGGGGCGGGGAGTCAATTGGCCGGCCACCGCTTCGGCCAGGCGAATGCCGTCGCCTACGCACACAATGTCAATATCTTTGGTCGGGCGGCCCAGTAAACGGTCGCGTACAAAGCCGCCGACCACATAGGCAGGCGCCCCGAGTTTGCGGGCGCATTGGCCGACCAGTTCGAATACCTTTTGTTCGTCGGGGTGAATATTAAAAAACACAGTCGTCGCTTGTAGTTGTAGTGCCTGAAATGAGGTTTAAGGGGGATATTGCCGGCATTTTTTCAACAAGCCGTCGTAAAGAAACGTTGACGGATTAATCGCAGGCCAAAACTTCCATGGGGAAGGTTTCTGATTCGGGCGTATATTCCAGTCCGGCGTACACCGTTTCAATTTCATCGAGAATGGCGAACAGGGTATCGGGTTCCATTTCCGTTACCAACCGCGCCCGGTAGGGTTTTATATCCGGTAATCCTTTAAAATACGGGGCGTAATGCCGGCGCATTTCGAGAACGCCCAATTTTAAACCTTTCCAGTTCAGACTATCGTGCAAATGCTGGCGGGCTGCTTTTACCCGTTCGTGAATATCGGGTGGAGGCAACAGTTCGCCGGTTGCAAAATAATGTTTGATTTCGCGAAAAATCCAGGGGTATCCAATACTCGCACGGCCGATCATAATGCCGTCAATGCCAAAACGATTTTTATATTCCAGCGCTTTTTGCGGGCTGTCAATATCGCCGTTCCCAAAAATTGGAATGTGCATGCGCGGGTTTTCCTTTACTTTGGCAATCCATGCCCAGTTGGCCTCGCCTTTATACATCTGTGCGCGGGTACGTCCATGGATGCTGAGCGCCTGGATGCCTACATCCTGCAGGCGTTCGGCTACTTCGACAATATTGATGGAGGCATCATCCCACCCCAGCCTTGTTTTGACGGTGACGGGTCGGCGGGTGCTTTTTACCACCGCTTCGGTGAGGCGTACCATGTGTGGAATATCGCGTAACAGTCCTGCGCCGGCCATACGGCAGGCTACTTTGGCCACCGGGCAGCCGAAATTGATGTCTATGACATCGGGTTTTTTGGCTTCGATGATCTCGGCGGCTTCGATCATGTTTTCCAATTGCCCGCCGAAATACTGGATGCCGATCGGGCGCTCGTAATCGAATATTTCGAGTTTCTGAAAAGTGTTTTTTGCTTCGTGCACAAGGCCGTCGGCGGAGATAAATTCGGTGTACACCATGTCGGCGCCCTGTTCTTTGCAGAGTTTGCGAAAGGGCGGATCGCTCACATCCTCCATGGGAGCGAGCAGCAGCGGGAATTCGCCGAGTGCTACATTGCCAATATTGACCATGCCGCAAAGGTCGGGAATTTGGTGAAAACAAGCGCTATGCCATCGGATTCAAGCCTTTGCCGATCCCCGAATGTGGTTGATTGATCGAAAACATGGGTTCAGGAATACAGTTCTACCTTTTTTCGCAGACAAACTGCGATAAATTATGCTGCGAAACACCCTGCAATCTTTTGCCCTGGCCTTACAAAACATCCGCTCCAACCTCTTTCATACCCTGCTTTCTGTGCTGGGCATCGTCATCGGCGTAGCGGCATTGGTCGCGACTTTTTCGTTGATTGACGGACTGGAGAAATTTGCCCGTGATCAAATTTCCACTCAAACCAGCGTCAATGCCATTGTTGTGGAAACCCAGACGGAAAAATCCATCAACAATATCAGCGTCCGGAAGGATACTTTTCAGATAATCAACTATGAGCGCTACGTCAAATTGCGGGCAAGCGCGCCGCAGGTAATCCGGGGCAGTTTGCACAACCGCTACAACCGGGCCATTCAGGTAGCCGGGCGCGATTCGGCCATTGGCGCCCTGGTGCAATGCATCGCGGAAAAGCCGCCAAGCGATTCGATATTGTTGCATGGACAACTTTTTACGCCAACCGCTTTTCATCATCGCGAACCGATAGCGGTAATCAATGAACGACTGGCGAAACTGATCGCCGGAACGCAAGACGCCGAGACTGCAGTCGGGCAATCCTTCAGTACGCTGGGGCAAACCCTGCGTATTGTCGGGGTAGTCAAGGATAAAGCCGACGAGGCGCCGCCGACGGCCTATTTCCCCATTTCTCTGCTTTCACAGACAGACTTGTATAAATCGCCGCCCACAATGTTGTTTGAAGTGGCTAAAACAGAAGAAGTACCGGTATTAAAAACACAGATTGAAAATTGGCTGAAAACAGAATTCGGGGATCAGCACCAGGATTTTACCATTCTTAGCCAGGACTTCTGGGTAAAACAAACCGAGCAGGGTTTTACCATTTTCCGGATTATTATGGGACTCATCATCGGGATTTCTGTAGTTGTAGGCGGGGTAGGGGTCATGAATGTGTTGTTGATTTCTGTCAATGAGCGCACTGCAGAAATCGGATTGCGCAAGGCGGTGGGTGCGAAAAGAGGCGATATCCGGCGTCTGTTCCTCGCTGAGTCCATCACGGTTTCAGCATTTGGGAGTTTCGTGGGACTGGTTCTGGGGGCAGGATTTGCCATGGCAGTCATTCCGATCATTCGCATGTTTGCTGATGTACCCTTCAGTGCGGTACTTACCTGGAATACCTTTTTTATCATTTCCATCGTGGCAGTCATTATCGGTATCATATTTGGTACCTACCCCGCCATAAAAGCGGCCCGCCTGGATCCGGTGGAAGCATTGAGAAGGGAATGAATGGAGGGTTGATGGAGTTGAGGATAGTGTGTGCCTCATCAACGTCAAAAAAAAGCGGGCCGGGCTTACGCCCAACCCGCTGAAACCCTAAAAACCAAATGAAAACAATCTCTGTATCCTGGGGTTGGCAGCCTTATTTTGTGCCAACCAATGTGCAGCAAAATTGCAATAGAATTGCCTGAAAATCATGCTGCTTGTTTCCCAATAGACAGTCTTGCCGTTTGAACGGGAAAAAAAACACGCTGAATTGTTGGCCGCACTGTATCTTTTTTCCTGTTTTTTCTTTCAGTCCATATTTTCGCCGGCCGTTTCAACGTTTTGGCATGCAGCCGACGTTCGGGTTGCCGGCGTCCGGCCTACCTTTCCGGCTTGTTAAAATTTCCTCAAAATTTTGTCGGCATAAACCGACTTTATCGCAACTGTGCGTTTAGGGGAAACTCTTTTTCCGGCGACGAAATGTTGTCCTTTTTTGCTAAGGAACGATCAAAAAAAACCTCATGTTTCAGCCTGATCTTTCGTCCTCCAATTTTCCATTTTTTTGTTAAATAATTCATTATTCGCCTCAAAAAACAGCCAATTGGAAAACGAAATCTTTAGCCTGAATTCTTGATCTTATTTTTTGATCGTTCCTAAAACAATAGCCATCAAACCATCCATCGTTAAAACCACACTCTTTCCATCATGTTCCTTCGGAAAAGCATTCCAGCGCTCCTTTTTCTGTTTACCGCTCTGTCGCTCTCCGCACAACAAACAGCGGTTTTCACCGAAGCCAACCTCGCCTACAACCGCGGCGTTGACTTTTTTAACCAAAACATCTACGGCATCGCGCAAAAAGAATTTAAAACCGCTATGGATCTCCTTCGCCCGGTAAACGAACCGGAATGGAAGGCAATTAAAACCAACGCGGAACTTTATCATGCCAAATGTGCCGTCAGACTTGACCAGCCGGAAGCGGAGAAACTGGTACTCGATTTTCTTCGTGAAAACTCCCCGTCGCCCGTTGCCAGTCAGGCAGCGCTTGAAATTGGCGATTATTATTTTAACAAAAAGGAATACGACAAGGCGCTTACCTATTATGATCTGGCGCCTGCCGGATCCGGCCCGGCCCGCGATGAAATTCGTTTCAAACAGGGCTATTCCTATTTTGTAAGTAAAAAGTTCGGCCTTGCCAAAACTGCCTTCATGCCGCTCAAGGAGAATGCCCGCAGCCCCTGGTACGACGCTTCCAACTATTATTACGGCTGCTGCTCGTTTTTTGAAGGTAAATACGACGATGCAGCAAAATCATTTATTCGCTGCGAGCAATCGAGCAAGTACAAAGCCAATGTGCCTTACTACCTGACGCAGATTTATGCTGCGCAAAAAAATTACGACAAGGTCATTTCCTATGGCGCCCCCCGTGCGAAAGACAATAATGTGAAAAATCGCGCCGAGATCAATCAACTGGTTGGTCAGGCTTATTACGAAAAAGGCGATTATAAAAGCGCGCTCCCTTACCTCGAATTTGCTGCAAAAAACGGCGCTCAACTGCGCCCGGCCGACTACTACCAACTGGGCTACGCCCAATACCAAAATGGCCAGTACAAACCGGCCATCGAAAACTTCGAGGAATTGTCGAAACAAGACAGCCTCCTGGGTCAGAATGGCTTGTATCACCTCGGCGACTGCTACCTGCGCGTGAAAGACAAAAATAGCAAGTTCAACGCGCGCAACGCTTTTGGCCAGGCAGCCAGCATGAATTTCGACAAATCGGTGAAAGAAGATGCCCTGATCAATTACGCCAAACTGAGTTACGAACTCAAATACGACCGTGATGCTATCGAAGCATTGCAACGCATTGGTCCTACTTCAAAATATTACGAAGATGCGCAGGCGCTCATGAGTGAGGTTTTCCTCAATACCCGCGATTACGACCGCGCAGTAGCTACCCTTGAAAACGTAAAAAACCGCACGGCCCGCCTTGATGCCACTTATCAGCAGGTGGCGTATCTGCGCGGATTACAACTGTATCAAAACAACCAGAAAGATGAAGCGCGGCGTTATTTCAACAAATCGCTGGAATACCCCAGTAACAAGAAGACGGCAGCGTTGTGTTCCTTCTGGTTGGGCAGTATTTCACACGACGCCGGCGAATATGCCGTGAGTAAAACGCACATGAGCGGTTTTTTCAACGCCGCCAAACCTTATGCCGCCGAATTGCCGGAAGAGAGCAACCTGCACATGTGCAACTACATTCAGGGGTATAACAACCTCAAACTCAAAGACTACAAGGCTGCTCTGACCAATTTCCGCGCTGCGGTAGACGGCTTTAAAAAGACCAGCGCCAAAAACGAACAATCCCGCACGGCGGTGTTGGGCGACGCAGTGCTGAGAGCGGGCGACTGTTATTTCAAAAACAACCAGTACCCCGAGGCCATTGCGATGTACGACGAAGCAGTGAAGAAAAAATACGAGGGTTTTGAATATGCCCACTTCCAGAAAGCTGTCATCAAAGGCTTGCAGGGGAACAAAGTGGACAAAGCCATTGCGCTCGAAAACCTGGTGGAGGATTACCCGAACAGTCGCTACACCGATGAAGCCCTGTTCCAGTTGGGCGATACCTATTTTGAAATGGAAAAGTATGACAAGGCCGTTCCGCCGTTCCGCCGTATTGTTTCCGACTTTAAAGGTAAAAGCCCGCTGGTGAATCCGGCATTGCTCAAACTGGGTTTGATTTCGGTCAATCAGGGCAGCAGCCGGGTTGCGATTGATTATTACAAACAGGTGTTTGCCGGCAACCCCGAGCCGGAAGAATGCAAGCAAGCGCTGGATGCCTTGCGCGAGATCTATGTGAAAGACCTGGCAGATCCGGAAGGGTACAATCGTTTTGTTGAAAATGTTCCCAACTGTGGCGGTATGAAACCCGGCCAGTCGAACAGCGGCGAGGCCACGGCCTTCGAATCGGCAGAATACCAGTACAATCAGGGACGATACGATCGCGCGGCAGAGCTGTTCACCAACTACCTCGCCAAATACGCAACAGGAAGTAACGTGCTGGCGGCGTATTACATGCGTGGCGAGAGTTATGCCGCCATGAAACAATTTGAAAAGGCGCAGAAAGACTATGCGGCAGTAATTGGCAAAGGCAACAGCAAATATTACCCGAAAGCAGCAGAAAAAGCCGCGTTGATCGCGTTAAATACCACGAAAGACTACGGACAAGCCTTTGAATATGCCCGCAAATGGGAGGAATCGGCTGTCACCGAAAATTCTCGTTTCGATGCCCAGTTGGTGGCCTTACAAGCGGCTTATCGCACCAATAATTCCGTTTCGGTAGCGGAATATGCCAACAAAATCAACCAGTCGCGCCTTGCCAATCAGGAACAATTGGCCATCGCCAATTTCTATTCCGGTAAAATGGCTTATGACAAGGGCGATTACAACCGCGCATTTCCGGCATTGCAATCGGTGACGGAAAATACCACTTCCGAACTCATGGCCGAAGCCTATCACTACCTGGCGCAAATACTGTACCGTCAGCGTAAATACAGCGACACAGAAGAGATGATTACCGACGCCAACAAACACAGCGCCGGCTACGACGACTGGATTGCCCGCAACCTGATCCTGCTCTCCGATGTGTATGCCGATCAGGGCGATAAAATCTCGGCGGAAGCCGCACTGGAATCGGTGCTGGAAAACTATACCGGCGACAACACGGAAATCAAGGAAACCGCACAGCGCAAATACGATCGCCTGAAAGGAGGCGGCAACCGTCCGATCATGAACAACTCATCTGAAAAAGGCGGCAGAACCCTGCTCGACCTGGATGAAGGCGGCAATTGATCGTTTGCCCTGATAAACCCGACCCTGTTCATCTTTCATTCCATTCAGAAAATGCACATCCATCATAAAATCCTTTTGGCCGTTTTTGCCCTTTCGTTCGTTGCACAAACAGCCACCGCACAAAAAGACCTGGAAGGCGACAATGTTACGGTAGTAAAAGCCTTCGATGCCCAGTTGCTCGAAGCCAATAAAATCAGCGTTCCGCCTACCCTGCCTCCGCTTGATACCACCACCCAAAAGCAAACCTATACGGTGCCGCCTCACCCGTCGAGCATCAAATACGACCCGCCCAAGCTTCGTCCGCTGGGCATTAAAAGCGCCCCGCAGGAGCCGGGTTATAATGGCTTTGTCAAACTCGGCGGCGGCGTACCCAATACGATTTACGGAGAAGGCGGCTATTTTTTCAAAGCCAGCGATAAATTCGACGGCAAAATCTGGCTCAAACACCACAGCCTGAGCGCCGATAAAGCCATTGAAAATCAGAAATTCCGCACCACGGAAGGTCTGGTGAGCACCAATATCTTTCTGCCCAAAAACCTGACTGCGCAGATCAATATCGGCTACGCATTTGATCGGGTGCATTTTTATGGCTATGACCACGATTCGCTCGATTTTTCAGCGGCACGTACCCGGCAGGATTACAAAGTGCTTGATTTGGGGGGACGTCTGTACAACAGCCAGCGCACGGAATCGGATCTGAATTTTTCTGTAACGCCCAAGTTTTACCTGCTCAACGATTATTATTCCAATAAAGAAAACCATTTTGAACTGGGCATGTCGGCGACCAAGTGGTTTGCAGAAAAACATGCCTTGCGCGTGAATATTCGTCCGGAGTTTACCACTTTTGAAGATACCGTGACGCAGAAGTTGAACAACATTTATCTGCAACCCTCTTTCACCCTGCATTTCGACTTTTTGCAGTTGAAGATCGGGGGCAACTTCGTGAATAACCGGGATGAGTTCAGCATTTTTCCCGATGCAGAGTTAACGCTTCGTGTTTGGGGCGACGGTATCCAGGCATTTGCAGGCGCCAGCGGCGATTTGCGGCAGAATACTTTCCGCAGCCTGTCGGAATACAGCCCTTTCCTCCAGATTCGGGGCACTCAGCTGGGCAATACCCGTTGGGATAACTACTACGGCGGTGTGAAGGGCAATCTCGGTTTTGTGGAATATAACGCCCAGATGGGTTACTCCAAGGCCTCCGACCTGGCTTTGTTCCAAACCTTGTACACCAATGAAGGCATTACCCGTTTTCAGGTAATTTACGATACGGTCAAAATCGTCAATTTTCAGGGAACCATCAAAATCGTTCCGATCAAAAACCTGACGGTTACCGGTACATACAGCCAAAGCGTGTTCGACACACAAACTACCGAGACGACTGCAGATGAACTTTCGGCCTGGGGTATCCCCGAGATTGAAGGCAATTTCAGCGCCATTTATTCGCTGCTGGAAGGAAAAGCCAGCCTGAAATCATCGCTGCACCTGGCCGACAAAATCACTTTCCTCAACCGGGAGGGCAATCGTGAAAAAAGCGCCGCGCTGATAGACTTGAGTTTTGGCGGTTCCTACTACTTCACGAAAAATATCGGGGCTTTCCTCGATCTCAACAACGTACTGAACAACAAGCGCGCCCGCTGGCGCGACTATCCGACGATCGGCCTGAACTTCATGGGCGGTATCGTTGCCAGATTTTAACACCGGAGTGAGACTGTCTCAGAGGTCATGTTTTGAGACAGTCTCAATTCCATTTTCCGCATTACAATAATCAAACGACCACCGTATAAATCCGCCTACAATCTATGCGTGCAACCAGCATTCCGCAGCATGAAGCCTCCTTTCGTCAGTCGGGCATTGACTCCAGTGGAACCAAATTTATTCTCACCGACGAAACAGTCAACATTAACGACCGTAGAGGCGGAACAATCACGTTGGTGGATTGCCGTAAACAGGTGCCGGATACCAGTTATTATTACCAGCAGGAGTTTCCCAAAGAACGCATCGTGCTGCATTTTACGGCGGGTTATCTCAAAGGCGATATTGCGCAATTGAGCCGGATTGGCCAGGAAGTATCGGTCCCGTTTGTTATAGCGCGTTCCGGTCATATATACAACCTGTGGGCTTCCAAATACTGGTCCTATCACCTGGGGCCTGGCGCGGTAGGAGGAAATACCTTCATGAGCCAGCGTACCATTGGTATCGAAATATCCAATATTGGCTTTTTGAAAAAAAATGAAGAAGGTCAATTTCATACCTATTACAGTACCAGCGATATCTACTGCACCGAATCCGAAAATGCTTATTACGAGCGGTTGCGTCAGCCATATCGTGGCGAACGATTTTACGCGCGATTTACAAATGCACAATACAATTCATTGGTGTTGCTGCTGCGATTTCTGACCAAACGTTACAACATCCCTCGCGATTTTTTGCCCATTACCCGGCGATTTGATGTGTTTGAAAGTCCGGAAGCCGCCTCCGATTTTCGTGGCATCTGTTCGCACGTCAACTTCCGACCAAGCGGGAAGTGGGACATAGGGCCGGCTTTCGAATGGCTGCGCCTCGAACGCGGACTAAAAATGGCGGGCGATATCTGAACAGGGGTTTGGTCGCGTCATCATGGATTTTTCCTGACTTAACAGCGCCGCCAAACACGCGTTGTTAAAAAAAATACTTCCCCTTGTTCACATTTTTTTCGCCGAAGCCATAAAGCACAGAATCGCCGCTCTACTTTTGCCGCCAGTCATATCGTATGAACGGCAAACAAAACGAACTCGAAGATTTTCGCAACTACCCCAACAAGGTTACAACGGGCATTTATGGCAAATGCCGCCCGAAGTTTATCGGTTGGGGAAAAGAGAATACCCGAACGAGCGCCCATGATCTGGACGACATTTTTCAGAATGCCGTCATTATTATGGTGTTGAACATCGAATCGGGCAGGCTGACCGAATTGGCCGGCACTTTATGTACCTATCTGTTCGGAATCGGCAAAAACCTCATCCAGGCGTTTCGCCGCAAACAGGGCCGTATTGGCTTGCCGGGCGACGACCTGTTTCCAATAACCAAAGAAACGGATCCCGGCGCCGAAGCGCAACTGATCGCAGAGCAGGAGGATGCGCTGCTCTGGGCCAAGGTAGACGCACTGGGAGAACCCTGCCGGAGCCTGTTGATCCTGACCTATCGCGAAGGACTGAACAGCCAGGAAATTGCCGATGTACTCGGTTATGCCAGCCCGGAAGTGGTTCGCCAACTTAGAAAAAGATGCCTCGACAAATTAAGAAAATGAAAATGTCACACCATTATCCATCATTCATCAAACGCGCCGACGTACTACGACAATGGAAAACCGCGCAGATTTACTCCTCGAATCCTATTTTGCCAACTCCCTGACCCGGGAAGAGGCAAATGAGTTGAAGACCCTGGCCGATGCCGACCCTGCAGTTGCCGCTGAAATCAAATTTCAGCGAAGCGTGGCCGCCTCGGTTCGCGCCCGAAATTTGTCGGGCGGGATTCAAAACCCAACCTGGAAGGAGGCCATTCATCCGCCCTTTCCGGGAAAAGCACTGAAAGTCTCGATGTGGCCCCGACTGGCTTATGCCGCCGCTGCTACGCTTGCGTTGCTCATCGTTGCTTATGTATTTCTGACGCCGCCGGATATTCAAATGGTTGTGGCGGAAAATACGCGGGATTATCCCAATAAAATGGCATTCAAATCATTAGGTGAAGAAGCCGAAACAGTTTCTCCGGAAGTCATTCGCGCCTTTGAACAATACGATCAAAAAAACTACCGCGCCGCCGCCGAAGCACTCGCTACGATTGTCGCAAACAGCCCGGATCGTATGGATTATCGTTTTTATCAGGGAGTTTCGCTGGTGCAGGCCGGGCAGTATCAGGCCGCTGTTGAAGCGCTTGCTGTGGTGGTTAATACTCAGTCGGAACAAAAAACGGCAGCGATGTATTACCTCGGACTGGCTTGCGCTGCAACGGGTGACAAGGAATGTGCAAAACAACAACTCAACGCCTATCTCGCTTCGCCGGAAGGTGTGACTTATAAAAAACAGGCGCAAACCGTACTGGACGCCTTGTAAAGGAGGTCTTGAAATAAAAATCGGGGGCGCCCCGCACCATGCCGGGCGCCCCCGATTTTTATTTCGTTCGAACGCCCCTAATTCAACAAAACCAGTTTGGTAACGATTGCATCCGGATCGTCAAAATTGGCCTCGCTGGTGGCAAACACCAGGTAAACACCCGATGCTGCCCTGCGCCCCAGATAATCGCGGCCGTTCCAGACAGCCTGCCCTCCCAGCGCTTTGCCTTCGTAAACCAATTGACCGGCGGCATTGGTGATCTTGATGTTGGCGTCACGTGCCAGCCCGTAGATGGCTATAGGGCCGTCGTAGCCGGGTTGTACCGGATTCGGATAAGCATAAGCATTGGTTTTGTTTACCCGCCCGCCTTCGACAGCGCCGGTTCGAATAGACATCAGCCCTTTTTCTGTGCCAATCCAGGCTTCTCCGGTGATGGAGTTGATGGCAATATCGGTAATCACATTATCGAAAAGCGGACTATTGGTGTTGGTGTAGCGCGCTACCTGTGTCAATGCATCAGGCGATTGGACAAAAACACCGTTGGTGGTGCCAAACCATTTCTGGTTGGCGCCGTCAATGGCAATCGTTTTGACATCCTCTGTTTCAAGCAGGTAGCCGTTGAAGCCATCTACATTCACGATGCGACGGCGTCCTTTGCAATCATCGTCAAAAACATTGGAACCGCATTCAAAACTGACTACCCCCTGTTGGGTGCCCACCCAAACATCGCCGTCAAGGTCTACCTCTATGCAATTAATAAAATTGGTCGGTAATACGCTGTTGGCTGTATTGATGATTCGGTACCGGTCGTCGGAAGGACTGTCGAGATCGGCGCCGGAGTCGTACACCAGGATGCCGGCGTTGAAGGCGATAACAAACCATTTGTACCCGTTTTGATCTACTTTTACCTGTAAAAGATTGTTGGCAGGCGAGGCATTGAAGTTGACAATGGTTTCATCCGGCTTCAGCACAGCAATGGGAGAGTTGGCGCCGTAATTACTGATCCACAGGTTACCCTCTTCGTCAAAGTCAAGTCCGCCAATAGCGGTACGCAGGCCTCCTGAATTGCCGGCGCTCTGCAAGTTTGAGTTAAACTGGGTGTATTTTTTTACAAATTCACCCTGACTGAATTGCATCAGGCCGCCTACCCAACTTCCCACAAATACTTTGTCTTCAGCAGGGTGTGGGGCTACCCGCCACATATCTTTGAAACTTTCCGACGAATCTACCAACGCCGGAGTTGTTTTTTCCGACCAGCGTTTCCAAACCCCGTTGTTGTAACTATAAGCGCCATCCCGATAACCCACAACCCCCAAATTCGAAGCCGGGCCCGGGGTGGCCACATAGGTGGTTTTACCGTCGCCGCTGAAAGCAATTTCGGAGCTAGCCTGATTATAGGGGGAGTTGAACGTGAAGATGTCGCAGGAATTGGCGTTGTAGTCGAAGTAGCGGAACTGGTCGTCAAGATCCGCAAACCAGAATTTTTTCGTACCGTCTTCGATGCCGTAGAGCGGGTACTCAGCGTCGCACGTCCAGTGTACTTCATATCGCGCGCCGCCTGGCTCGATGTATTCTACGGCGCCCCGTCCAAAATCATCGGGGTTGCCCCAGCCAATCATGAGGCCATTTCCTTCCGTAGTCAGGTAGGTAACTTCCCGTGTGGGGGGTTGTGCGATGTCAGTAACCTGGGTTCCATTAAATGCCATCAACCTGTTTTCCGCGCCAATAAAAAGGTTGCCGTTAAAAAGGGCAAGGTGGTTGTACGACATGCCGGCAGGGAAACCGACCGATTCGTCGGCTTCTTCCCAGCGACTAAAATCGGCCGGGTTTTCATCATTTTCCGGCAAGCGATACAGTCCGTCTTCGGTGCCGGCCCAGAGAAAACCGTCGTAAATGGCAAAAGACCGTACCGGTATGTTGGTAAATACAGTGTACTCGGCCTCGGCCGCTTCAAGATCAAATTTTAATACACCAAACCCACACGCAAAATAGGCTGTTTTTCCGTCAAAAAAGACATTGTAAATCCGGCGGTCGCCAACAATATTGGGATTTTTTTGAATAATGGGCAAATTCAGCACCGTTTGGTTATCCGGATAATAAAGATCAATATTACTGTTGGTGTACACCATCAGGACGACGGCAGCGGCCGTGTTATAACGCAAAAGATTTAACCCGACATCACTCAAACCTTCTACTTTCGAGACATAACGCGTGGAACGATCTTCCTTGTCGAGCGCCACCAGCGCCCATTCCGTCGCAAAAAAAACAGTTTCCGAACTTTGGGTAACATAGCGGGCGCGTTGCCAGGGCAGATGTTGTTGCCATTCTCCAATGGCAAGACGGGGAAAAATACGATCGTTTTGGGAGAGAAGCGGTTCGAAGCCAATAAATAAAAGGAGAAGGAAAATGATTGGACGCATGGTAAAATTGGTCTGTGATGTATCGCGATGGCATGGCGCGCAAGCAGGGAATTAGGTTGCCTTTTCGTCGGTGTCGCGATACATTTTTCCCGACATGAGGTAGTCCAAAACGGCGTCCGGCACCAAATAACGCACCGATTTTCCATTTTTAAGGCAATCACGAATGTAGGTAGCGGAAATATCCAGCGGGTGTGTTTCAAAGGATTTTATGCGCGGATGTTCAGCCAAAACACCCGGGTCGTATGTGGGGCGGTTGTACACGTAGATATCGTAATTGGCGAGAATTAGTTCATAATTTTTCCACAAATGAAGCGATGCAATATTGTCGCCTCCCATGATAAGAACAAACCGATGTTCGGGATATTTTTCCTGTAAAAATGCCAGTGTATCAATCGTATAGGAAGGTTTTGGCAGTTGAAACTCAACGTCGGAAGCGCGGAGTTTGGGATTGTCGGCAATGCCCAGTTGTACCAGATGCAGGCGATCATAATCGCGGGCGAGCGTTTTTTTGGGTTTGAGCGGATTTTGCGGACTTACCACCAGCCACACCCGGTCGAGATCGGTCTGTGTGGCCATAAATTCGGCGATGGCAAGGTGTCCGTTGTGTACCGGATTAAACGAACCAAAAAAAAGACCAATTTTCATGCTTTGCATAGCGGTTTGTATCGCCGGGGCAAAAGTAGCGCCTGATCGCCGAACCAATCGCAGTCAAACCCGCTTGTTTTGGAAAATCAGGTGCAGGGAATGTACGACAGTAAAACATTTTATTTGAAAAAATAGCGCTCCCACGCTAACTTTTCTACCTTCGCCGAAAATTGACGCCGCCATCTCCCAACGTATGGCCAACTACCTTAACGAACTCAACCCCGTTCAACGCGCCGCCGTAACCACTACGGAAGGCCCCGTGTTGGTAATCGCCGGGCCTGGCTCAGGGAAAACTCGGGTACTGACTTACCGTATCGCATATTTGATTGAAAAAGGGGTAAAACCCTGGGAAATTCTGACGCTGACCTTCACCAATAAAGCGGCCCGGGAAATGAAAGAGCGGATTGAAAATGTGGTGGGCCCACGGGCGCAAAGTGTTTGGGCGGGTACGTTCCACGCCATTTTTGCCCGTATTCTGCGCATCGAAGCTGCGTGGATCGGTTATCCTTCCAATTTTACCATTTACGATACCGACGACACCACGAGCGTACTGAAGGCCATCATCAAAGAAATGAACCTTGACACAAATGCCTATAATCCTTCGGCCGTGCGTTCGCGTATCTCCTTGTGCAAGAACAACTTGATTACTCCAATTGCCTACCGCGACAATGCAGATATGATGCAACAGGATCGCGCGGCAAGGCGTCCCTTCGTAGTGGATATCTATGAAAAATATGTGGCGCGCTGCTTCCGGTCCGGCGCCATGGATTTTGATGATCTGCTGCTCCAGTTTTTTCGTTTGCTCCAGCAACACCCGGAAGTTGCCGAAAAATACCGGGAAAAATTCCGCTATATTCATGTGGATGAATTTCAGGATACCAATGCCCTGCAATATGGCATCGTGCGACGATTGGTCAAGTACGAAGGCAGCCCGGAAAATATTTTTGTGGTGGGCGATGATGCCCAGAGCATTTACGCATTCCGCGGGGCAACGATTGACAATATCCTCGATTTTGAGAAGGATTATCCCGAGTTGCAAACCTTTAAACTGGAACAAAACTACCGCTCCACCCATCACATCGTTTCGGCGGCCAATGACGTAATTGCGCACAACCGGCGACAATTACATAAAACAATTTGGACGGAAAAGGAAGAGCGACAGAAAATCAAACTGCTCAAATGTATCACCGACGACGAGGAAAGTCGCCGGGTGGCTGATTTTATTCTGGAACAAAAACATCGCTATCATCTTCCTAATTCAGAGATAGCCATTCTTTACCGCACCAATGCCCAGAGCCGCAAATTTGAAGAACACCTGCGCCGGCTTAACCTGCCCTACCGGGTGTTTGGAGGGATGTCGTTCTATCAGCGAAAAGAAGTAAAAGATCTTGTTGCCTATCTCCGCCTGGCCGTCAACCCGCGCGACGAAGAAGCGCTGCGTCGGGTCATTAATCTGCCGAGCCGCGGGATCAGCGATGCCACGGTGGACAAACTTTCGGCCCTGGCCGGCGGGCACAATATTACCATGTGGGAAGCCATGTTGCTACCCGAATTGGAGGTGACTACCCGCGCCCGACAAGCACTGGCACAGTTCCGGCAAATGGTGGAAGACTGGAACCGTCGCGCCGAGAGCGAAGCGGCCTATAAACTTGCCGGCGAAATACTCCGGAAGTCAGGACTTCATGATATGCTCAAAAGCGACACCAGTCCGGAAGGTATCGGTCGCCTTGAAAACGTGAATGCCGTACTTGACGCTATTTCGGAATTTGTGGATATGCAGACGAACGACGGTGTATCGGAGTTGGGAGAAGCGCCGGTTGAAATGACGTCCGCTGCTCCCGGTGCGGCCACGCTGGCGGCTTATTTGCAAACCATCACGTTGCTGACCGATGCAGATGAAAAGACGGAGGGTTCGGATTACATTACGCTGATGAGCGTACACGCAGCCAAAGGCCTCGAATTCCGCAGTGTTTTTGTAACCGGACTTGAAGAGCAACTTTTCCCCTCGTTCATGGCAATGGAGGATCCGAACGGTCTGGATGAAGAACGACGCTTGTTTTATGTGGCTATTACACGGGCCAAAGAGTTTTTGACCATCAGTTTTGCGCAAAATCGCTATCGCTTCGGACAAATCCGGGCCAATGAGCCTTCCCGTTTTCTGGAGGAGATCAATTTGCAAAATTTCGATATGGTCGGCGGTTTTGGCGCTTCGCGTAATTCCATGCCTTCGAATGCTGGATATGGCGGGGCAGAAACAGGCCGTCGGGCAGGGGTGAGTGGAAACTTTTCCACCCCCAAAAACCGTCCGGCCTCAACACCCATGGTGGCGCCGGCCAACTTTCAACCTTCGCCGATCAGTGCCCTCACGACGGGTGTACAAGTATTGCACCTGAAATTTGGAGAAGGTACCATCGTCAACGTTGATGGTCCGAAAGATAACCTGGTGGCCACCATTCAGTTTAAAAATGACGAACTGCCGGAAAGAAGAATCGTGTTGAAATTTGCCAAATTACAGGTGATTTAGTCGCCGGAACGGCGTAAACAGGAAGTGACGCCGAATTTCCTGCTTGTTCTGTCCCGCATGTTCTATTTTTGCGCGTTCCCGACATCCGGGAATGAAAAGGCTGCAAATTGACATGAGTAAAAAAGTACAGAAACCTGCCAATACGCCAGAAAAAAAACGGCGTTCCTCCTCCACGTCACGTAAATTCCCGCTTAGACTTATCCTTGTGCTTGCCCTGGTCGCAGCAGGTGGATTGGCGGTGTGGAAATTTTGGCCCGGAAAAAACAAAGAAGGAAAACCGGAATTCCAACAGGGTGGCGAACCCACCCTCAAAGCCAAAAATCCCCTGATGCAGTTACTGGATGCCGATGAAACAGGAATCAGTTTTCAAAACCTGATCCTCGAGTCGGAGGAAAGTAATATTACCAACAATATTAACCAGTATAACGGGGGCGGCGTGTGCATCGCCGACGTCAATAACGACAACCTTCAGGACATCTATTTCGTGTCTTCGAGTGGTAAAAATGCCCTCTATCTGAACGAGGGGAATTTGAAATTCCGCGACATCACCGATGCTGCCGGTGTTGGTTCCGACGACGGTTTTGAAACTGCAGTAACGGCAGCAGATGTAAACGGCGACGGCTTTATTGATTTTTATGTGTGCAGAGGCGGTTCCAAAGCTACTGAAGAACGCCGCAATAAATTGTTTATCAATAACGGTAACCTGACGTTTACCGAAAGCAGCCGTGCCTATGGCCTTGATGACATAAGTGCCAGTTCGGGCGCTACATTCTTCGACGGCGACGGCGATGGCGATCTGGATTGCTACCTGCTCAACTACCCCACCGATTTGATCTGGGCCAGCAAAGCCGATGCCCAACCGGGCCCCGACGGCAAACCAGTGCCCAACACCTCTCCGAAAACGGCCTACGACAGCGACCGTTATTATCGCAATGATGGTCCGCCGGCATTGCTGGCAGGTGGAGGAGGCGGTTTTAAAGATGTCTCGAAAGAATCGGGTATCTGGAATTTTGCCTTTGGCCTCAGCGTGTCCATCTCCGATTTTAATCGCGACGGCCACCCGGATATTTATGTGGGAAATGACTTTATCCATCCCGACTTCTTGTACATCAACTCCGGGAAAGGGACGTTTACCAACCAACTGGATCAATATTTCCGGCATACTTCCCAAAGCACGATGGGAACCGACCTGACCGATTTCGACAACGACGGGCTGGTTGATTTGCTCGCCATGGATATGCTGCCGGCCAACAACCTGCGCCACAAACTGATCCAAACCACGAATACCTTGCCCAAATACCTGACAATGGTGCAAAACGGCTATTTTGAACCGGTCGTGCGCAATGTGTTGCAACGCAACAATGGAAACGGCACCTTTAGTGATGTCGCCTGTATGGCCGGCGTTTTCAAAACCGACTGGTCTTGGAGCGGCTTGGTGGCTGACTGGGATAATGACGGACTACGCGACATCTATATCACCAATGGCTATCGGCGTGAAGTGAGCAACCGCGATTATTTTGAATTTTTTCAATCGGAATACCGTGGTATGACGCCCGAACAAATGAAAAACAAATACAAGGATTTGCAAGGTCTGTTGGATGCCATTCCAAGTTATAAAATCCGTGATTTTATTTATCAAAATAAAGGAAACTGGCAATTTGAAGATAAAAGCGGCGACTGGGCTACCATGATTGCTACCTGGTCGTGTGGAGGCGCCTGGGCTGATCTCGATAATGACGGAGACCTTGATCTGGTAGTGAGCAACCTGGAAGACCCCTCTTTTATCTTCAAAAACCTGAGCCGCGAACAGGGTAAGGGTAATTACCTGCAAGCCAAACTGAAAGGGAGTCCGCAAAATCCTTTCGCCGTCGGCGCATCGGTGTTGATTGAATACGCCAACGGCGAAAAACAGTTCCAGGAAATCAGTCCCAACCGGGGTATTTTCTCTGCTTCCGAACACCTGATTCACTTCGGTCTCGGTCAACAAAACCAGGTGGAAAAGTTAAGCGTCAGATGGCCGGATGGTAAATTCCAGGTACTCACCAACGTGCCGGCCAACCAACGCCTGACGCTGAACTGGACGGATGCTTCGGGCAATATTCCGACTTTGGTCAACCCAACCCCGGAGCAAACCTTGTTGAAAGATGTATCCGCTACCTCGGGCGTCAATTTTGTGCATAAGGAAAACCGGTACAACGACTTTGAAAACTTTTTCCTCAACCCCTGGATGGTCACCGACCTGGGGCCGCTGGTTGCCGTTGGAGATGTGAATGGCGATGGGCTCGATGACTTTTTTATCGGCAATACTTTTAATGAACCGGCCGCCTTGTATGTGCAAAATCCTGATGGGACTTTCAAACCGACCAACCAGGCTATTTGGGAAAATGATAAAATTCATGAAGACCACGGGGCGGTGTTTTTTGATTTTGACATGGATGAAGACCTTGACTTGTTTGTTATAAGCGGCGGTGCAGAAGCAGTATCCACACAGGCGCATATTGCCTGGCAGGCACGGGTCTATATCAATACCGACGGTAAGGGAACTTTCGGGCGGGCCAACCCCGCAGCCATACCCGATGTGCGGGAAGTCGGGCTACGTGTAGCGGCTTTTGACGGCGACGGCGACGGCGACAAAGATTTGTTTTTTGGCGGCCGGGTGATGCCGGGTAAATGGCCGCTCACACCACGCAGCATGGTGCTTCGAGGTGACCGCACCCGATTGGTGGATTTCACCAAAGAGGTCGGCGGCGATTTTGAACGTTGCGGTATGGTGACCGATCTCGAATGGGCCGACCTGGATGGTGATGGAAAAGGGGAAATGGTGGTGGTTGGAGAATGGATGCCGGTGACGATTTTCAAATTGATAAAAGGTAAACTCACCAATGTATCGGCCCAGTTTGGCCTCGAAAAATCGAACGGGCTGTGGAATTGTCTGGAGCTGGCTGATTTGGATAAAGATGGCGATTTGGATCTGGTGACGGGCAATTTTGGTCTCAACAGCCGATTTACCGCAGGGCCTGAAACCCCTTTTGAATGCTATGCCAAGGATTTTGACAACAATGGTACGCTCGACCCGATTGTGACGATGTACGAAGGCAAAAAGAGTTACCCGGTTGTACAAAAAGATGCCATGGTGAAACAGATGCCGGGTATGAAAAAGCGCTTTTTGTACGCCAAAGACTATGCAGAAACGACCATTGACGACATGTTCCCGAAAAAAGACCTGGAAGCAGCATTGCGGCTAAAAGCCTACACTTTTGCCAACAGTTGGTGGGAGAATCAAGGCGGAAAGTTTGTGCAACATGTATTGCCGCCGCAGGCACAGGTATCTACCATCAATGGAATAGTAGTTGACGATATCAATAAAGACGGCAATCCTGATATCCTGATGGCGGGTAACAAATACAGGTTGGAAGTAGAAAGCGGTCAGGGCGATGCCGGAAATGGAGCCTTGTTGCTCGGCGATGGCAAGGGCAATTTTTCCTGGCTCGACAACCGTTTCAGCGGCTTTTGGGCGACAAAGGAAGCCCGGGACCTGGTGGTATTGCGCGGCCCCAACGGCAAACGCAAGTACCTGGTTTCCAATAACAACGGCCGCGTGCAGATTTTTGAATAAGAAAAGGCTGGTTTTCCGCAGATTTAGCAGATTTACACAAAAAATTGAATGAAATCTGCGAAATCTGCGGAAAACCGATCAATGATCCAATTCTTCCAAACGATAGGCTTCCATGACACGGCGCATTTCTTTTGCGTTGGCAACGCCTTCTTTGCCCAGTTTCTCCGCCCATTTTACCGCGTCCTTGCCTGCCGATTTTTTAAGCGAACCGAACCATTCCTGGCTGCTCAGATAGATGCTGAAATCGCGAAAACTGGCCCAGGCTGTTTCGTATCGCCGGACGCATTTGCCATCAATTTGGGCGCTTTCACCTTCCCAGTCGGGCGAACATTCCAAGGCGAAAAAATTGTTGGCAGATCCGGCTGCTTCATGCTGGCCGGATTGGCTGTTGGCATAGGCACAGGCCAGGATCACAGATGCAGGGATGCCGAACTTCTTTCGTTCACTTACGGCAACCTGTGCAAATCGTTTTAAAAATGCTTCGGTGGCCTGGCTACCCGGTAGAGGCGTCTTTTTTGAAGTTTCGTCGGCTGGGAGGACGCCGAGCAGTGCGGCCCCGGTGTTGCGCGCTGTATTTTCCCCGGTAATTTTTTCCACAGCGCCGTTTTTCAGCGAGGGATGGAAGGGGTTGAGTTGCGGATATTTCCGAACCAAACCAAGCATGAGCAGGGCGCCCATGACCATGAAAAACCAGTTTGTTTTAAAATATTGCCAGTTCATAGCCGTGGAGATTTTGTAATTTTTTGTTTTAATTTATTGAAAATCAACAGAATTTTCAAAATCTATTCGGGCTGTTATGTGTTTTCCAGAGGCAAATATCAAACAGTTATTTCAATTTTAAAACAAATTGATTTAAAAATTTTATTTTTTTCAAACTTTCTACTTTTGCCGCATGGATTACCGTCTTGTGCGCCAAAGCAGTGGCTGGCTTTACCTCATCTTCCACCCGCTTGTTCACATCACTTACCGACTGCTGTTTCGCAAAATTTACCTGCACAATCGCACGGGGGTGAAGGCCAATACGCCTGTGCTGATCGCCGCCAACCACCCTACGGCGTTTATTGACCCGATCTTTTTCTGCATCTTTTTTGACCCGCCCGTGTACAACATGACAAGGGGCGATATTTTCCGAAAGCCGTTTTTTCGGAAACTGATGGAAAGTGTGAACATGTTTCCGGTTTATCGCCGACGCGACGGCTACGACGGGCGCGACCGGAACGACGAAGTATTCGAATATTGTCAGCGAAAATTACGGGAAGGCGTCGCTGTGAATATTTTTGTAGAAGGCGAGCATCACCTCGACAAACGCGTGCTGCCGGCACAAAAAGGCATTGCACGAATTGCATTCGGCACCTTTGAGCGGCATCCGATGGATGATCTGCAAATTGTGCCGGTAGGGTGCAACTATATTTACGGCGACCGAAGTCGCGACGAAGCAAAAGTGATTGTCGGCCAACCGATTTTTGTGAAGGATTATTGGGCGGCCTACACCCAAAACCCCGGGGCCGCTATTTCGCAACTTTGTCGCGATATTGAAATTGCGCTGAAAAAAATCTGCTACCACATCGAAAATCGTGAGGATGATGAATTGGCCGAGCAACTGCTCAGCCTGTGGCGCAACGAACATCCGGATGCTTTTCTGCCGGTTGTGGAACACCGGGCGCCGCGATTTTTTGAAGAAAAAAAATTACTCGATCGGTTGAACGAATTGCCGGAAATAGAAAAGAAATCGCTGAAAAACAAGGTAGACACCTATTTTTCAGCACTACAAAACGCCGGTCTGAATGATGAAGCATTGATGCAACCCTCGCTGGCCCGACCTTATTGGCTTCTCTTGCTCATAGTTTTGGCGCCCGTTGCGGCGGCAGGTTTTTTCATCGGATTTCCGGTTCGTTTTCTTTCGCGGTATCTGACCGGCAAAGCCGTTAATAAGGTCGAATTTTACACCAGTGTATTGATGGGCATTGCCACCTTTTCGGGACTGATTTATGTGCTGTTACTCTTGTTAATTGCCTGGTTGCTCGATTGGCCCTGGTTGGTTATGATGGCGCTTTTGCTGCCTGTCCTGGTCTGGATTTCCATTTTCTGGAAGGAAACCTGGCTGCGCTGGAACACAGCGCGAAAAGCCGGTGTTCACCCCGATAAAAAAACATTACTTGATCTGCGCGCACAATGCAGCATATAATTATTTGTCATGATTATTGTGATTTGCATGACAGTAAGGATGAATTAGGGTGTGTCTTAAAAATGCTGGCGAGACAGACAAGAGCAGGTTTTGGGTGCTGGGCAAAGGTGCTTTTGAGGGGAATATCGGGCCATATTGCCCGAAAAAGACCGGAAGAACAGGTTCCAAAAGATGCATTTTCAGTCCGGTAAGTATTTCTCAGACACACCCTAATGTGAATATCAATGATTTAAATCCCTTTTCTTTGCAAACCACTTTCATTCAACCTGTAACCATTTCAACTAACATTCCTTATGCTCGACCA
>JANRLZ010000313.1:0-3500 GCA_033762055.1 Saprospiraceae bacterium | reverse complement strand
ATACTTTCCAGAGCTTTGGAAAAACTACAGATAATAACTGATGCTTACTTAATCTTCTGTCAAAGAACTTGATTGCTGGTTTTGTGGGTAATCAATAGGGGGATGAGGGTTTATGATGCCGCTAAATTACAGCAGGTTTTTTATGTGAGGAAGTATTATAAAACACACTACTAGTGAATGATAAAATGTCCAATAGTATGGTTATAAAAACTCATCAACCCTCGTCAACCGACTATTAAACACTTTACGAGGTCAAATAACGCTGTTCTTGTTCAAACGGGCGACATGACTTCTGTCATACCCTGCTCCGACTGTCGTCATCGTCGGTCACTGTGCAGGGGCTGCACTTTTGTGGTAAATCTCCTTCCTATCCTTGCTAAAAACCGGTTTAGCCGTTTGTTTCCATGCCCGTTTATATCAAAAAATTCTCCGACATCGCCATTACTGACTTGCCGTTGGTAGGAGGCAAAAATGCCTCCCTGGGCGAAATGTTTTCCCGACTTACACCGCAAGGCATCGCCGTGCCCGACGGATTTGCCGTAACAGCCGAAGCTTACCGCCTTTTTTTAAAAGAAAACCAGCTCGAACCCATGTTGAAAACCCTGGTCGCCCAACTCGACAAACAGGAATTCAGCAACCTGTCGGCTATCGGCAGCCAGGCCAGGGCCTTGATTCAGAATGCCATTATGCCGGAGGCGGTAACCAGCGCCATCCGCAACGCCTGGCAGGAGCTGACCAGACCGGAAGGCAACAGCGTCAGCCTCGCCGTAAGAAGCAGCGCCACCGCGGAAGACTTGCCTTCGGCCAGCTTTGCCGGTCAACTGGAAAGTTTCCTCAACATAGCCGGTCCGGAAGCGCTGATCAAGACCATTCATCGCTGTTTTGGCTCCTTGTTTACCGATCGCGCCATCAAATACCGCGAAGACCAGGGCTTTGGCAACACCGAGGTTGCCATTTCGGTCGGCGTGCAAAAAATGGTGCGTTCCGACCTCGCTTCATCCGGTGTGGCGTTTACCCTTGATCCGGACACGGGTTTCGATCAGGTAGTGGTCATTAACAGCATTTACGGACTGGGGGAAAACATCGTGCAAGGCCGATCCACGCCCGACGAGTTTGTGTTGTTCAAACCCCATATCGGCACGGATTATCAACCCATATTTCAAAAAAAATCAGGCGAGAAAGAATGGACCATGGTATATGCCACCGCGCAACATGCTCACCATACGGTGGAAAATGTGCCTACTCCTCCCGCCTTGCGCGAACAATATTCGCTCACCGACGAGGATGTTTGCACACTGGGGAAATGGTGTGTACAAATTGAACAACATTACCAAAAACCCATGGATATCGAGTGGGCCAAAGACGGATTAAGCGGCCAGCTTTTCATCGTACAGGCGCGTCCCGAAACGGTGCAAACCAAGGAAAAAGAACGGCGTAGCGGCGTAATGCGCACCTATACCATCACGACTAAAGGCCCCAAACTGGCCGAAGGAATCGCGCTGGGTGAAAAAATAGCTGCCGGCAAAGCCCGCCTGCTGCGCTCGCCCAAAGAAGCGCACCTGCTCCGGGAAGGCGAAGTACTGGTCACCGATATCACCAACCCCGACTGGGATCCGATCATGAAACGCGCGGCAGCCATCGTGACCAACAAGGGCGGCCGCACGAGCCATGCCGCGATTGTCGCCCGCGAACTGGGAACCGTCGCCGTAGTAGGTTGTGGCGATGCAACGGATAAAATTCACGACGGACAGGAAATAACGGTTTGTTGCGCCGAGGGAAAAACCGGTTTTATCTATGCCGGCAAAGCCGAATGGGCGGTAAAAGAAAAAGACATTTCGCAACTGAAAATGCCGAAAACCGCTCCCATGCTCATCCTCGGCGACCCTACACTGGCTTTTCAGCAATCTTACCTGCCCAATCGGGGTGTGGGTTTGTTGCGCATGGAGTTTATGATTACCCATCATATCGCCGTACACCCGCTGGCGTTGACACGATTCGAACAACTCAATGACGAAGCGGCACGCCGCGATATTTTGCAGCGTACCCGACGCTACCCGGATAAAAAAGAATATTTCGTGGATAATCTGGCGCAGGGCGTAGCTACCATCGCAGCGGCTTTTTACCCCCACGACGTGATCGTGCGTATGAGCGATTTTAAAAGCAACGAATACGCCAACCTGATCGGCGGTAAACAGTTTGAACCCGATGAAGAAAATCCCATGATCGGTTTTCGCGGCGCCTCGCGATATTATTCTCCCTTGTACAAAGACGGCTTTGCCCTCGAATGTAAAGCCATGAAACGGGTGCGTGAAGAGATGGGCTTTCACAACGTAAAACTGATGATCCCCTTCTGCCGCACGGTGGAAGAAGGGCTGCAAGTGCTCGATGTTATGCGCGAATTCGGACTCGAACGCGGGAAAAATGGACTGGAGGTGTACGTTATGGTCGAGATTCCGAGCAATGTGCTGATGGCTGAAGAGTTCGCCGCCATTTTCGACGGATTTTCCATCGGCTCAAACGACCTGACCCAACTCACCCTGGGACTCGACCGCGATTCGGCGCTGGTGAGCGGTTTGTTTAATGAAAAAAATCCGGCAGTGATGCGGCTGATTTCATCCGCCATCAAAACCGCCCGCGCCAAAGGAATCAAAATCGGTTTGTGCGGACAAGCGCCGAGCGACATGCCTGAATTTGCCCAGTTTCTGGTAAATGAAGGTATTCACAGTATATCCTTCAATGCCGATGCCCTCATAAGAGGCATCGAAAACATGGCGGCAGCGGAGGAGGAGTAGTTTCCGCAGTCGCCCTTATGTACAGTGATTGAACCTTGTCATAACAGTCATTGATCCCGGTCATTTCTTTTCCCTTGCAAACGCTCAAACTTTGTGACATGAAAATACACTTTCGCCCTTATTTATGGTTGCTGTTGGGCCTGGCACTGCAAATGAACCTTGGCTTTGTGGCCGCTCCACAGCCGGTTGGCGGGCACGAACAGGTGCTCCAGTCCGGCAAAAAGCCCGGCATATTCCGGCAACTGCGCACCATAAAACAAATCAAACGACAACTGCGCGCCATGACGGTCCGCAACGGGGAAAAAAATGGCGCCACCGCCGTAGTAATAGGGCTCGCGCTGGGAGTGCTGGCGCCCCTTTTTCTGTTTTCTCCTGCGATTACCTTCGCCGGAGTGGTCATAATCGCACTGCTTGTCCTGGCCGGATTGATTTTTAGCCTCATTGGCTATTTTAATGCTACCTCCGGCTGGTCGCGTGGCGCCAAATGGATCAAGGTGCTGGGCATTATCGGCATCGTCTTCAACGGTTTGCTGACGATTGGCTTGCTGGGCCTGATGCTGCTGGCGCTTGCTTTTGGCGGATAATGCCCAATCAAACATAAACAATCCAATCAAACTTTCCTGCGTACCGGCAGCATTTCGAGGCTTCGGAATCAGGATGAGGGGTTGTGTAAAAAGATTTGAGAGGTCAAGCCCGACCTCGGAGAGG
>JANRLZ010000312.1:0-2272 GCA_033762055.1 Saprospiraceae bacterium | reverse complement strand
CGCGTTCTGTTTGTACGCGGCCACAGCGTACGCCGGGCGCTTCGTATCATCGAAGAAGAAATCGCCCCTTCCGTACACCGCGAATACATCCTCAACTTCATCTACAACGCCAAACGCGGCCTGATGAAAGGCTTCCGTTCGCTCAACGGCAAAACGCGGGTGGCCGAACCGGTGCTGGAGTAATTTTTGGGGTGAATTGGTGAATCGGTGAATTGGTTATAAAAGGGTTATTTCTGCGCTCATTTCAGGGTTTTCGGCCAATCGACCATATTTTGGGAGCAGAAATAACCCTTTTATAACCAATTCACCACCTCACCATCTCACCCATCAATCAACTGCCCACATGGAGATTTCCCTGGCCAACGCCGGCAAACGGTATCGCCTCGACTGGATTTTCCGGGGGCTGAACTATACTTTTCGCAGTGGCGAACGATACGCTGTTTTAGGGCCCAACGGCTCGGGCAAGTCCACCTTGCTTAAAGTGTTGTCGGGGCATTTGTCGCTGTCGAAAGGCGCCATCGCTTTTCAAAACGGAGGCCGGCAGGTGCCGGAGGAAAAGGTTTTTCAACAAATCAGTTATGCCGCGCCGTATATCGAACTGATCGAGGAGTTTACGCTCGAAGAATCCCTGAAATTCCATGCCCGCCTGCGACCGCTGCTGCCGGGTATGACGCCCGCCCGCCTCTACGAATTGCTCGAACTACCCCGCGCACGCACCAAGGAAATCCGTTTTTTCTCCTCGGGCATGAAACAGCGCCTCAAACTCGCGCTCGCTGTTTGTTCCGATACGCCCGCACTGCTGCTCGACGAGCCGACGACCAACCTCGATCTCAACGCGATCAGCTGGTATCAAAATCTGGTGCGCGAATACGCCGGCGACCGACTGGTCATTCTCGCATCCAACGATCCGGTGGATGCAGCGTTTTGCGGCGTGCATTTGAATATTCTGGATTACAAGCAGGCGGTGTAACCTCTTGATGGCTTTTTTCGGGGGATTCCTTTATTTTTGTTCAAAAAACGAACATGCATATCCTGATCGATATAAAAAAAGAGCAAGACCTGCTCTTGCTGGTAGCATTACTGGATCGGCTGAAGATAAAATATGAGCGCCTTCCTGTCAGTTGGAAAATTCCGGCTCAGGAAAGTTCTAACAGTAGCGGAAAAAGGTCTGACAAATACCGGGGTAAGCTTTCCAAAAGCACTGGAGAGTCTCTTCAACAATATATTACCAACAGCAGAAAAGAATGGGAGCGCAATACTTGATCGACAGTAATGCCATCATTGATTATTTATCTGAAAAGATTCCAATTGCCGGTTTGAAGTTTATGGATGCAGTTATCGATTTGGGGCCGAATGTATCCGTAATTACCAAGATTGAAATTTTGGGATTCCCTACCCCAAACCGAAGAAGAGCAATTGTTGAAGGATTTTATCAATGATTCCCTCATCATCCCATTATCCGAGCCTGTTGTTGAACAGACTATATTGCTCCGGAGATCTTTCAAAATAAAACTTCCGGATGCAATAATTGCTGCCACAGCACTAGTTCACGAATTAGACTTGGTAACTCGAAATCGGGAAGACTTCAGTAAGATCTCAAATCTGACCGTACTCAACCCTTATGAAATTGTCTGATTTCATCCCAATAACCCAATCAACTCCTCCACTCCCAGCGTCTGCTGTTCGCCGGTAGCCTGGATTTTCAACTGAACGGTCCCGTTTTGCATTTCCGTTTCGCCCGTGATGGCGATGTAGGGAATATTCCTTTTGGCGACGTATTCAAACTGTTTTTTCAATTTGCCCGGTTCGGGGTACACCTCTGCGGCAATGCCTGCTTTGCGCAAACGCGCTGCGCATTCGAAAGCGTATTCCAGCGTCGGTTCATCGAATGCGGCAAAAAGTGCCTGTACGCCCCGATCCAGGGTTTCGGGAAACAAGCCGAGGGCTTCCAGTACATCATAGATACGATCGGCGCCAAAAGAGATGCCCACGCCCGACAATCCGGGTACGCCAAACACGCCTGTGAGGTCGGCATAGCGCCCGCCGCCGCCGATGCGGCCCATTTGCACGCCTTTTGCGGCTACTTCAAAAATGCAACCGGTGTAATAAGTCAGCCCGCGCGCTAGGGTGATGTCGAAGGTCAATTCGTTTTGCAACGGCGCGGTTTTTAAAAACTTAAACACGCGCTCCAATTCATCCAAACCCGCCTGGCCCATGGAGCCTTCGGCGAAAATGCCGCGCAAAGCCGGAATGGTCGGCGTAGTCAGCGTCT
>JANRLZ010000311.1:0-14323 GCA_033762055.1 Saprospiraceae bacterium | reverse complement strand
GGAAAGTCGCACACGAACGCGCCGCGCAATTTCAATGGGAAAACGTACAAACTCTATGGGAAAAAGCACTGCAATGGCCCTGAATCGTATCGAGTGGGCGCTGTGGGCGAAAGGATACCCCATGCAACAGGCACGCCGCGATATGGCTGCACTGCACGGCTTGTCTGCCGATGAATTTCAACGATGGCGACAGCAACGACGCTGGGAGATGGTAAGCCATCATTTTGAAAACAATGCAGCCTACCGCCGACTTTTTACGGGTGAAAAGTTGCCGGAAAAGTGGGAGGACTTGCCTGTCATTCAGAAAAAACACCTGCAAGGCGATCCGGAAACCCTGCTCAGTCGGCCATATCGTCGGGCACAGGTACACATAGGCAGTACATCAGGGTCGAGCGGACACCCGTTTTTTTATGCCCAAGACAAATACGCCCCTGCCATGACGTATGCGCTGATCGCCGAGCGATATGGCCGGCACGGATTGGCGCCAGGACAAAAACAGGCGCGCTTTTACGGTATCCCGCTGGAAGGCCACAGCGCCAGAATGGAACGCTGGAAAGACCGGATAGCGGGAAGAACACGGTTTCCGGTTTTTGACCTTTCTGAACAAAAACTGGCCGTTTATCTCGAAGCATTTTCCCGTAAAAATTTTGAACAGATATACGGCTACGCAAGTGCCTTGGTACAATTTGCATTGTTTTTAAAGCGTCAAAAAGTCGTACTGACGGCCATTTGTCCTGCGTTGCGCGCCTGCATTACCACCTCTGAAATGTGTAGTCCGGCAGATATGGATTTGCTCCGCGAAGTGTTCGGTGTGCCTGTTCTCAATGAATATGGCGCTTCCGAACTCGACGTAATTGCATTTCCGGATAAACAAGGCAACTGGATTTTATCGGAAGAAAATTTGTACATCGAAGTGCTCGACGAAGACAATCGAACCCTTGCTCCGGGTCGGGAAGGCCGAATTATCGTAACCGCCCTGCACAATCGGGCCTATCCGATGCTGCGTTACGAACTGGGCGACCTTGGCGCCATCGCCGACGGACGCTTGCTGCAACTCAGCGGTCGGAGCAACGACCTGATTCTCCTCCCTGGCGGAAAAGTGGCGGCCGGCCTGACTTTCTACTACATAGCCCGGCAATTGCTCGAATCAGGGGGAGGACTCCGTGAATTTATCATACGTCAAACAGCCCCCGATACCTTTGAGCTGGATGTTGTCTCATCCAGTCCGATTCAGTCAGCGCAAACGGCGCAAATACAAGCGGCAATGGATTTGTATCTGGAAAAAAACCTGCGCCTTGTCATTCATCCGGTCGAACGCATTGAACGACCTGCATCCGGCAAAATCCGGCATTTTTACCGGCAATTTTAGTGCAACCGCATCTCATCATCCTCAGTCAGTACTATCCACCGGAAACGGGTGCGCCGCAAACACGGCTTTCCGAACTGGCTGAAGGGCTACGTCGGCGAGGCTGGGAAGTAAGTATCGTCACCGCGCTGCCCAATTACCCGCACGGCAAAATAGCCGCCGCATATAGAGGCAAATGGCGCGTTATTGAAAATCAGGACGGCATCACGGTGCGCCGCTATTGGCTCTACGCTTCCAATTCGACAAAAGCCTGGCCACGCATTCTGAGCATGCTTTCATTCAGTATGGCCGCCTTTTGCGCGCTGCCGCACCTGTGGCGTTTCCGGCCCGATTATTTACTGGTGGAAAGTCCGCCACTCACCCTGGGCTTGAGCGGCTGGTTTTTGAGCCGGTTATCGGGCAGCAAGTTTATTTTCAATATTTCCGACCTCTGGCCGCTCACTGCCAAAGAATTGGGCGCCATCCGCGATGGCTGGCTGTATCGCCGGCTGGAAGGGCTGGAGAGATTCCTTTACAGGCAGGCTTTTGCCTGCACCGGGCAGTCGGAGGAAATTGTGCAGCACATCCGGCAACGCGGTGGCCGTCGGGTCTGGTTGTTTCGCAACGGGGTAAACCTTGCACGTTTCGAGTCTGAATCGGTACCTGCCGGACGAAATGACGGCGTCTCGATTGTTTACACCGGGTTGCTGGGGGTTGCCCAGGGCATGGTACAACTGTGCAGGAACATTGATTTTAAACGTTTGGGTGTAAGCCTGCATATTTACGGCGCCGGACCAGAGCAGGAACAACTTATGGCTTTTTTGCATAAAAACCCCGACAGGGGCATCTACTACCACGGTTTGGCGGCAAGCGGCAAAATTCCGGGCATCCTCCAAAAGCACGATGCCGCGCTGGTTTCATTGGTACGGCATATCCCCGGGGCGGTGCCATCCAAAATGTATGAAGCTTTAGCGGCAGGTTTGCCTGTTTTTTTTTCCGGCGAAGGAGAAGGCGCCAAACTGATCAAAAAGCATGGCGCCGGCTGGGTTAGTCATCCCGAAAATTGGGCCGGATTGCGCGAGCAGATTGCCGCTTTTGCCGCTACCCGCCCCGCTTTGGCCGCGCATTGTCGTTCGGTAGTTGCCCGTTTTTTTAACCGGGAAAACGAGATTGAAAGACTTGAAAGACTGCTTCGGGAACACCTCCACCCATGAAATCCGATTTTCGCTTTTACGTAGAATGGGATACCGTAACCTGGTCGAGGGCTTTGCTTTTTTGGGAGCAAACCATGAGACATACTGAAAACTGGAAGGGGAAATACGGCCTGGAACTGGGCGCCCACCGTGGCGGATTGAGTTTGTATTTCGCCCGGGAATGGGGTTGTCGCATGGTTTGCAGCGATGTGGAATGGCCGGAGGCCGCACAAACCTGCCACGCAGGTTTTCCGCCGCCCGCTCAACCAATTACGTACGCCGCCGTCAATGCCCTTGAAATCCCCTACCCCGACGCCACGTTCGACCTGGTCGTGTTCAAATCCATGCTCGGCGTCATCGGCAGAAACAATCGGCCGGATCAAATTGAACAAACGCTGGCAGAGATCCGGCGGGTTTTGAAGCCAGGCGGACACGTTTTTTGGGCCGAAAACCTGCGCGGCAGCCGTTTACATGGTTTTGCACGACGGTATTTTGTACGATGGGGACATAAATGGTATTACCCCCGATACAGCGAACTGGAGCACATGATGCGTATTTTCCCGTATAAACAAGTGGAAACCACCGGCTTTCTCGCAGCATTCCTTCCCGGCAACGGGCGATTCAAAAACAGGATCGCACAACTCGACTCCCTGCTTTTTTTTCTTCCCAAATCCTGGCAATACGTCGGATACGGAATCAGCCGGAAGGAAGGCGGGACGGATAATTTGGCATGAAACAACTCAAAATACTTTCGGTGGTAGGGGCGCGACCCAATTTTATGAAAGTAGCGCCGCTGCACCGGGCATTTCTGGATTTTCCGGCGTTGCAACACCGTATCGTGCATACCGGTCAGCATTACGATACCCGTATGAGTACGGTGTTCTTTGAACAACTCGAACTGCCCGTTCCAGATCATTTTCTCGGCATCAACGGCGGCTCGCATACGGCGCAGACGGCCCGGATTATGCTGGCTTTTGAAGCGGTATTGATCGAAGAAAAACCCGATTGGGTGCTGGTTGTCGGCGATGTGAACTCTACCCTCGCCTGCGCACTGACGGCTGCCAAAATGAATATTCCGGTGGCTCATGTGGAAGCCGGTTTGCGCAGCGGCGATCGCGAAATGCCTGAGGAAATCAACCGTATCCTGACCGATGCCCTGTCGTCATTGCTATTTGTCACAGAAGCCTCCGCGCTCGAAAATTTGTCGCGCGAAGGTGTTGCAGCGGAAAAAGTGATTTTCTCCGGAAATTGTATGATAGACTCACTGGTATTTTACCAAAAAAAATCAGCCGCAATCCATATACCCGGTTTGAATCAGATTGCAGCAGGCGCCTATATTCTGGTCACCTTGCATCGCCCTTCAAATGTGGACAGCCCGGAAGGACTGGAAAATGTGGTGATAATGCTGGAACGCATCGCTCCGCTAAGTCCGATGGTTTTCCCCATTCATCCGCGAACACGGCAAAAACTCCAACAGTTCGATTTGATGGAACGAATTAATAGCATCCCCCAACTTCAATTGCTGGAACCGCAAGGCTATCTCGAATTTTTACACCTGTTAAAAAACGCGCGGGTCGTCCTGACAGATTCAGGCGGCGTACAGGAAGAAAGTACATTTTTGCAAATCCCCTGCCTGACTTTCCGGCGAACAACCGAACGACCGGTTACCATCAGCCTGGGCACCAATGAACTCATGGCCGAACTCGACCCGCATCAGGTGGCCGTCAAAGTAGCCGACATTTTGAATGGTCGCTGGAAAAAAGGACAAATCCCGCCTTTATGGGACGGTCACGCAGCCCGGCGCATCGCCGAAGTTTTTGATAAATTAGCGGAGAAACTGTTTTAAAACAGTTTCCGAGAAAAACTGACATTTGTCGCGCTTATGTCTTACTTCGCTCATCCGACCGCTGTTATTGATGAAGGCGCCCGCATCGGCGCAGGCACCCGCATTTGGCACTTCTGCCATCTTTCCGCTGATTGTATAGTGGGTGAGGGATGTGTGTTGGGACAAAACGTGTTTGTCGCCAACGGCGTTGTACTGGGCAAGGGGGTAAAAGTGCAAAACAACGTTTCGATTTATACCGGTGTGCATTGCGAAGACGAGGTGTTTCTTGGGCCGAGTATGGTATTTACCAACGTCATCAATCCTCGCAGTTTTGTCGAGCGAAAAAGTGAATTCCGCCCTACCCTTGTAAAACACGGGGCCAGCGTTGGCGCCAATGCCACCATCCTGTGTGGCGTTACCCTCGGCCGGTATTGCATGATCGGCGCTGGCGCCGTCGTAACCCGAGATGTGCCTGATTTCGCCCTCATGACCGGCGTTCCGGCCCGTCAAAACGGCTGGGTAAGTCGGCTGGGACACCGGCTTACATTCGACAAAAACGATACTGCTGTCTGTCCTGAAAGCGGCGAAATTTATCGCCATGACCATACGGGCGTCATCCTGCAACAAAATGCGGTGTGACAGCCTGCCGCAACCCCGTTTATGCAAATTCCTTTTTCCCTTCCACACATTGACGAAGCCGTAATTGCCGAAGTCAATGACTGTTTGCGTCATACCGGCTGGCTCACTTCCGGCCCCAAAGTGCTGGCCCTGGAAGATGCCGTAAAGGCGTACACCGGCGCACCGGCAGTGTTGTGCGTCAACTCCTGGACATCTGGCGCCATGCTTATGCTTCGCTGGTTGGGAGTTGGACCGGGCGACGAGGTAATCGTGCCGGCCTACACCTACGCAGCAACGGCACTCTGCGCGCTCAATATCGGCGCGAAGGTGGTGATGGTGGACGTTCGTGAAGATTTTACGCTGGATACAGATAAATTAATAAAAGCAATAACGCCCCGCACCAAGGCGGTCATTCCGGTAGATATCGGCGGCTGGCCGGCTGATTATGATGCGATTTATGCGGTGGTAAATTCGCCGGAAGCCAGGGCTATTTTTCAAGCCGAAAGCCCGGAACAGGAAAAACTGGGACGCCTCATGGTACTGGCCGATGCTGCCCACTCCATCGGGGCGGTGTACCGGGGTCGTCGTTGCGGCCTTTGCGCCGATGCAACAATCTTCTCTTTTCATTCGGTAAAAAACATTACGACCGGCGAGGGTGGCGCAGTTTGTCTGAACCTTCCGCCGACATTTCATCACGAAACCGAATACCGATTTTTAAAAGCCTTTTCCCTGAACGGTCAAACCAAAAGCGCCTTCGACAAAAACCAGCCCGGCGCCTGGCGCTATGATATCATCGCACAAGGCTTGAAGGCCAACATGCCCGATCTTTGCGCAGCGGTCGGACTGGCACAGATGCGGCAATACGAAGAAAGATTAATGCCCGAACGTCGCGCGATTTTTGAGCAATATCTGCACGCTTTTCAGGCAGACGACTGGGCGACGCTGCCCCCGTATTCGGCTGATGGTTCGCATTCTTCAGGTCATTTGTTTATGTTGCGAATTCGCGGAGCAGGCGAGGAAATACGCGACAGGATCATTCAACGTATTTCGGAGCAGGGTGTGGGAGTAAACGTGCATTACATCCCGATGCCGATGCTGACTTTATTCAAGAAATTGGACTATCGGATCGCAGATTATCCCAACACCTACCAATTGTATCAGGGAGAAATTTCCCTGCCGATATACAATGGCCTGAGCGGCGCCCAAATTGAAAAGGTGATTGACAGCGTTCGGCGGGCAGTGCAGGAGCAGTAAGGCATCATCGCTGCACGTCGAAAATCGTCTGCCTGTAAGGGACTTTTACAAAATCGAGGGTGCCGGGTTTGACGCCGAGGAAAAATTCGTAGGTGCCGCGATCTGGCTGCCAGCGAAAACTGAGTTGCCAGCAATGCAGGTCACGCGTAAAACCGAAAGAGGGATAGACCAGCGCGTTTGAATTAAAATTGTAGCTGATATTATCAATATCCAGGCTCCATTTGGAAGAAAGTGGAATGCTGCCTGAAAAATCGAGGGTATGCGCGCCGATGGTGAAGGTATCGCGGGCCGTACCGACTCCGGTTGGAATCAATTGTCGGGCAAAGGAGATGCGATGCGAAATCCGGAAATTATCGAACAAACTGAGCAAATCATCCTTGGGTAATTTTGGTCCGGACGACGCCGGCGCATCAGCGTTTCTTTTTTTGTTGAACAAGTCCCGGATTTGCTTTACCTGAAATCCTGTATTCAACGCAAAACCCAGTTGAGTGGTACGCACCAGGGTTCCCCGTTCTTTAAGGGTTGTACGGTCAATCCGCCGCCCCATTGAGTCGGCGATATAAGGGTCGAAGGTGGCATTCCAGGTCAGGTTGCTGAGCCCCTTAAAAAGCCGGAACAAACCACCCGTACCTACCGTGCTCCATCGCAGGGAGTCGGCGCCGGGTTTAAAATCGCCGCTGAAGGTGAGGTTATCAAAAATCCGTTTTTTCAAAACGGTGTCCTTTTTTGCCGAGAAGTACTTGAATTCCAGCACATTGGCGATGGAGTAGCCGATACTCACCTCGCGTTTGGACAAGGTAGGTTGGCTGTAAATGGACTGCTCAAAAATACCGTAAGAAAGGGTATCGCGTTTAGCGGGCCGCAGATCGGTGTAATAGGTTTTAAAATAACGATCCTGTTGTTTGGAAAAATCGGGCGCCAGTCCGGTACTCAGGGTAGGCGTTACCTTGTGTCGAATGCCCTGGTACCAGGTTTTTTTGCGTTTGGACTGCTGGGTTAAAAAGAGGCTGGTGCTGGCTGACAGGCCCAGGTTGTAGGTACGAAAAGCGTAAAAACCCCAGTTGCGGGTCGTTTCAACAAAACCGAATTTGGATTTATTTTCATTGAGTTTGATCTCAAGTATTTCTCCGTTTTGGAATGTCGTGTCGTACACCAGCACGGTGGAATCGAGCAGGGTTTTATTGATGGTGTAGGGGTACCAGTTTTCTTCGTATCTGACATTGGGAGTCAGGTTGATGTATTTAAAAATTTTGATGACGTAATCGGTTGAAAACTGGTGTTGGATACCCATACGGGCATTTTCGAGGGTTTCTCTTTCAAATAATAAAGTATCGGCGGTACGGATAGAGTTGTCGAGTTTGCCGGTGTAGGTAAACGACAGTTTTTCGTACCAGCGTTCTTTGCCGACCTGTACTTTTCGTTTCAGCGGGTAAATGCGCTGCATATTGAATTGTGCGCTGGGCAGCGTAATATCCATCTGCCGGGTTTGGGTATTTTGCGAGTGGCGCAGGCCGATGGAATATTGATAGGGTTTGCCGGGAAATGTTTTGGAGTAGGAAAGGTTGGAACTGAGTGTATTGGTGAATACGCTGCCGAAATCGTTCTGGTTGCGTTGGGCGTCGCGGTTGGTCTGGATATTTACCGAACCGCTGAAACGGCGCGACGGGTGCGCTTTAGGATCCTGATTGTGCGTCCATTGCAAGGCAAATGATTTGTTCGGAACCTTGTTGGCCCTGGCATCTTCGACCACCCGATTGTTGTACCGAAGTTCAAAATTTCCATTGTTGCGGTAGCGGTAGTTGTAACGCGAAGTAGCAGTAACGCCCCAGGTGCCGCCGGTAAAAGCGCGAAACAACACCGTCGCATCCATGTGTTCGGAAATAGGCTGATACCAGCCAAATCCTTCAAAACCAAAGCCTTCCTGGGTGCGGAAATCAAAATCCTTTGGAATAATCAGGCCGGCTTTGCGGGTTTTGGTAACCGGAAAAAAACCAAACGGTATGACAAGCGGGGTGGGAATACCGCCCACCTCGAGGTTCGACAAGCCGGTGACGATCAATTTATCCTGTATAACTTTCAGTTTTTTGGTTCGGATACCGAAGTGTGGTTTGGGGTGGTCGCAGGTAGTGATGATGGCATCCTGATTGTAAATGGTGTTGCGCGCTTTTTGGGTGGTGTCGGCCGTTTCAGCCCCGATAAATTTGGCGCGTTCTCCCAATACATAGAGGTCTTCCTGCTGGGTACGGGCTTCGTAGATGATCCCTTTTTTTGTTTTGAAATTATAGCGCAGCCGATTGGCGGTAAACTGTTGTTCACCATCCTTAAAATCGGGCAGGCCGCTGAGCTGGCCGGTGCTGTCGGGAAATTGTTGGGCAGAAAGTTCGTTATTACCGTAATCGAGCAGGATGTAGCCGGCGGTAATGTTGAGCGTCGTATATTTAACCGAGGCTTTTCCGTAAAGGTGTACCTGTTTGTTTTTTACATCGAACCACATGGAATCTTCCGCCGCATATTCCACCACATCGTCGAGGGCATCGTTGCTGATTTTTAGCCGCGAAAGATCCACTGTAGCCGAATCCGTCGAGCGCAGCGTGTCTGTCCGGGGGAGCAAATCAGGGGGCGCAATCGAATCCTGCACCTGTGCTGAAAGGCTCCCGCATAAGAGCAGGCACGCTATTTGGAAGAAAAGCCGATATTTGCCGGGTAATTTTTGCACTGGTCTTTTTTAACTTGATTTTTTGTGGCTCTGGACGTGTTTGTCGGCGCAAAAGTAATAGACTTCCTGCGGAAGTCTAATGTCTCCGGCACCAAAGCCTAATCCTTTCCGCCCTGTATTAATTATTTGAAAAAACCTTGCAGTTCGATTTATGAAGTCAAACTTCGCACTACGAACGTTCACGCTCCTTCTTGCGTGGCTTATATTTGAAAATTTTAACGTTCTCGCCTCCGCCGGGCACAGCCATTGCCACGAAGACGGGATTGCCTGCGGCAAAATTAACGCGGATCAGGCGCCTGTTACGGTGCTTGACAACCTGCTTTTTCAGGCGCCGCCTTACAAAATCAAAACCATCGTGCTGGATGCCGGACACGGCGGCAAAGACCCCGGGTGTGTCGGCGCATCGGCTTTTGAAAAAGAAAATGCCCTGGCTATTGTGTTGCGCCTCGGCGCCTTTCTGGAAGAACATTATCCCGAAATAAAGGTCATTTACACCCGTACCACCGATGTTTTTGTCGAATTAAACGAACGTGCCGCCATCGCCAATCGCAACAACGCCGATCTTTTTATCAGCGTCCATTGCAATGCACTTTCGGTAAAATCGGCCCACGGCACCGAAACCTACGTACTGGGATTACACCGTTCGAAAGACAATCTGGAGGTCGCCAAGCGCGAAAATGCCTCCATTTACCTCGAAGAAGACTACAAAAAGAACTACGAAGGCTACGACCCTGACAGCCCGGAGGCCGAAATTTTTGCCCATCTGTGGCAAAGCGCCTATCTTGAACAAAGCATTCTGCTGGCCGGCTATGTGCAGCAGTTCTCCAGCGCCGTGGCCTTTCGCGAAGACCGGGGCGTCAAACAGGCCGGTTTTCTGGTGCTGCGCGAAACAGCCATGCCCTCGGTACTGATTGAAGCCGGCTACCTGACCAACGCAACAGAAGAAGCTTATTTAGCTTCCGAAGAAGGCCGCGAACAAATGGCGCTGGCTATCTTTCAAGCTTTTGAAGCCTATAAACGCCACATGGAAACCGGCAAAGCCGTCGAAACGCCGGTGGTAGCGCAAAAACAGCCCCCCCAAAAACCGGTAGTTAAAACCGTCGCCGTCAAAACAACACCTGCCGTCAAAACACCGAAAGAAAACAGTTCGGATGCAGCAAAATCTGCAAATACCCAAACAACCCCGACCGGCGCCAACAAAAAAGAAACAGCTGCCGGCACAAAAGGCGCCAACAAAACACCTGCTACGACGCCTGCCACCTATACTATTTTCCTGCTTTCCTGGCCCAACAAACTCGATCCCAATGTGGGCCAACTCGCCCTGCTGGCCAATGTCAGGGAAGTAAAAAAGGAGGGTAAATACTATTATTACGCCGGACAATACGGCAGTAAAGCCGATGCAGAACAAATATTACCCGAAATTCAAAACATGGGTTTTAAATCCGCCGCGATTGTTCCACAATAACGTCCTTTGCCCCAACATCCTGCATACCTTCTACTCTCCATAAAAAATGTTCAAAATCAGCAACGAAGTCAAAATCGCCCTGCTCGCCATTGTTGCACTTGCCCTTGGTTTTTGGGGATTCAAGTTTTTGAAAGGAATGAACGTCCTGAGCACCTCCAAGACGTTTTACGTGAAATACGACAATGTGGACCAACTCCGGCCTTCCAGCCCGGTTTTTATCAAAGGATTTCAGGTCGGCATGGTGAAGGATATGTATATTGATAAAACCGACGACAAAACCATTATTACCGTACTGAATATCGAAGGCGATGTTGATATTCCCAAAAATGCCCTGGCCAGCATCATTGGATTGAGCCTGATGGGCGGCAAAGCCGTTGAAATCATCATCCCCAACCCTTGCGACGGCGATTGCGCTGAAAGCGGCGACTACTTGCAAGGCGCTTCCAAATCATTGATTCAGAGCCTGCTGGGCGACCCGGCCGACTTTGATGCTTACACCGATCGCTTGAAAAAAGGGCTTTCTATTGACTTCGATTCGCTGGCACGCGCCAATCCGAACGGAGTAGCCGGATCGGTGGTCGCACTCGATAATTCCCTGCATAATATCGAGATAATGACCCGCCAACTGAACGAAATTCTGGAAATCAACAAACAAAGCATCGCCGCTATTACCAGTAATTTCGCCGCCATCAGCGGAACCATCAAGGCCAACGACAAAAATATCAGCGACGCCATTGCCAACCTGAGCGCCCTGAGCGAACAACTCAAAAATGCCGGGCTCGACCAAACCTCTAAAAAAGCCGCCGGCGCGATAGACTCCATTACCTATTCGCTCAATACCCTGCGTACCACCCTGGCGGCTACAACCGGCACCATCAATCGTGTAGATACCCTGGCCCAAAACCTGGTACAGGGAAAAGGACTGGTGGGAAAAACCCTGACCGATGAAGAACTGTACAACAACCTGGTCAGTACCACCCGACACCTGCACCTGCTCTTGCAAGACCTGCGCATGCACCCTGAACGGTACAATACCGTGAAAGTAAAACTCTTCGGCAAAAAGAAATCGAAATATGCCAACCCGCTCGAAGATCCTGCCTATCAACTTTTGGTAGACAGTCTCGAACGCGAATACAGCAAGCGGCTCAAAAACTAACCGTGCCCTCCCGCAACCACGCCTCCGGCCCCCAGGCCATTCGTCCGCTCTACGAAGAACACGGATCGGAGGGGTATTATCGCACTTTCGCCGATCAGTACGAAAATCCGCACCTGCCCGAAATTGAAGCCTTGTTGAGGCGAAATTTTGAGCGACTGGATGGTTCAGGCAAGGTGCTGGATTTCGCCTGCGGCGGCGGAGAAGTTACACTTTCGCTACAAAAACTTGGCGCCGGCGACTTCCTGGGTTGCGATCCATTTACCCATGCGCTGTATGAACGAAAAACCGGATACCCCTGCCTTCAATTGTCGTTTCGGGATGTGATAAAAAACGGATTACCCGGCGCTTATTCGGTTATTATCAGTTCGTTTGCCCTGCACCTTTGTCCGCCAAAAGATCTTTTTTCCTTGTGTTGGCAATTATTGCAAGCGGCTCCCCTGCTGGTCGTCATTACCCCGCACAAACGGCCCGAACTGGAACAAATTCCCGGCATACAATTAGCCTGGGAAGATGCGATCGAAACGCCGCGCGGGAAAAAAGTCAGGATGAAAGCGTACCAGCAAAGTATTATTTGAAAATACTCCATTTATTCGATCGGTATCTACCGCATACCATGAACTGGGCTTACCGGTTTATGTGTGCCACGCCCGGCGTGGAACAATGGGTGGCAGCGCCCTGGAAAATACATAACGGGTACGAAAACGCTTTCCGTTTTTTCCCGCACCCCTTGCAAACCGGTTTGAATTTTTTTCCGGACAACGAATGGGCACATGCCCGTTTTGCCGGCGTGTTGTTGCGGCTGGAAAAATATGGGCCTTTGTATCGCCACTGGCTGGAAAAAAAACTGAAACGTGAGCGCCCCGATGTCCTGCATGCTCATTTTGGCCCGGTCGGATGCCATTACGCCGCCATGGCGCAGCGGCTGGATATACCGCTGATGGTTTCGTTTTACGGTTATGATTTCAAAAGAACGCTCTTTCAAAAACCGGTTTTGCGGGAAAAATATCGTCGCCTGTTCGAAGTGGCGGCCCGGTTGACTGCCACCGGCACAAACAGTGCCGAATGGCTGGTGCAATTGGGTGCTGCGCCCGAAAAAATCATCTCCCTGCCCTTAGGCGTCTCTACCGATGACTTTGCGTTTCATCACAGACATAAAATACCCGGGCAACTCCGCTTGTTGCAGGTGGCCACATTTACCGACAAAAAAGGGCATCTGGATACACTCGCGGCCTTTCAACTGGCCCTTCAGAATTGTCCCAACCTGCAACTCACACTTGCCGGAGAACGACAAGACCGGGCCTTGTTCAGCGCCATAAAAACCTTCATCCGGTCGCATCGCCTTGAACAAAAAGTGCGGTTGCTCGATTTTATTCCGCACGCTCGCTTGCCCGTATTGATGCGCGAGGCCGACCTTTTCATACATCCCAGTCGTACCAGCGCGCTGCAGGATGTTGAAGGTTCGCCGGTGGTCATCGCCGAGGCGCAGGCGACGGGTTTACCTGTTATTTCCACCCGCCATGCCGATATTCCGATGCTGGTATTACATGAAAAAACCGGACTGCTGGCGCCCGAACGCTCGCCGGAAATACTCGCAGGGTACATAAAGCATTTTTATCAGATGGATCATAGCGCCTACCAGTCCTGCGCGCAGGCAGCTCGCCGGCAGATAACGGAGCACTTTTCGGTAGAGAAAACGGGGGAACGTCTTTTAGCCTGTTACCAATCAATGGTGACGAACATTCCTAAAAAGAAGGCTGTCTAAGAGGTTGTTTGCGTTTCCCTGCCGGAGGTTTGAAGGAAATTCAGGTAGCCTCTAAAGTTTTATTTGATATTTGGCGAGCGGCGCCTATTCTGTGAAGCACCCCGTCGGTCACCCCTTTCCTCAAATCGCGGGTAGCGGTGGCGGTTGATATTTTTGGGAACATACCAAGGTAGTCTTTTCTTGTAAATATTTGAACAGCAGTGTGTTCAATAAAGTACCTTAGGCGTTCAGTCTCGGTTAGATCAGACATCCGGGTAAGTACCAGTTCTTCCAGGGTCGTTTTTATCTTTTCCAATAAATAAACAATGAATCGAGTTGAAAGCCCTTCTTTATCACATTGACTTAATATTTTGTAGTAATCATCCTGGCTTTTTTTTATTTCGTGTTCTACAGGCAAATGTGCGAACACAGGATTAAATTTCATTAATATCACCGTCTGCCACAGCCTTCCCATTCTTCCATTTCCATCCATAAATGGATGAATAAATTCCATTTCGTAATGGAATACGCAACTTTTTATCAGCAGATTGTCTTCGTCATTTTTAAGATAATGGAACAAATTGGTCATCAAATAGTCCACATTCCAACCAGGTGGCGCCAAATGTGCCAATCTGCTGCCTTGAACCATCCCTACATTTCCCGTGCGAAACTGGCCGGGAAAATCTACCAACCCATCCATCAAAATGCGATGAGCGTCCAGATAGGATTGTTTGGAATAGGGATCAAAAGCATCCAGCTGATCGTAAACCCGAATAGCATTTTCCACCTCCCTGATATCTTTAAGCGGGCCAATCACATGCTTGTTTTCAAGAATTGCCATAATCTGCTCTTCGTCTAATGTATTCCCTTCTATTGCCAACGAAGCGCGAATTGTTTTGACCTTGTTTTTTCGCCTGAGTTCCATTCTCGGTTTCCGGAGATGCGTTGCGTCAACAATTCCCAACAGCCGGCCGATCTCTATCGAGATATTTATGATTTGAGGGGTGGAT